>CAZFWB010000052.1:0-18475 GCA_964522655.1 uncultured Chromatiaceae bacterium
ATGCGCAAGGGCTGCGCCAGCTCCAGGTGCGCGGCGCACCGTGGTTGACGGCCACGACCCTGCAGCGCGAGATCCTCGCCAACGCCTCGCTCGTCGCCCGTGCCGACACCATCGCTGCGCTCGCCACGGCCGCGGGGTTGCCGGCGGCCGCGCTCGGCGAGGCCGTCGAGCGGTTCAACGCGCTGGTCGCGCAAGGCGAAGACAGCGACTTCGGCCGCTTCGGGCCGGGTCTGGCGGGCGCGGTGCCGAAGCCGCTGGCGACTGCGCCGTTCTACGCGATCCGCCTGTACCCGATGACCCGCAAGAGCATGGGCGGGCTTGCGATCGACGATGGCGCGCGGGTCGTGAGCGACGCCGGCGAGCCGATCGCGGGACTCTACGCGGCCGGAGAAGCGACCGGGGTAGCCGGCATCAACGGCAGCGTCGGCGGCTCGGGCACCTTCCTCGGGCCCTCCGTGCTGACCGGGCGCATCGCCGGGCGCGCGGCTGCCGCTTTCGGCGCGGGCAAGGGCGCGGCGCGATCACCGGCCGGCAACGCGAACGCAGATGCGCCAGCGACTCCCGTCACGATGAATGCGCAGGCGCTCACCACGCTGGTCGCGGGCAAGCGGCCCGGCTTCTGGCATTTCGAGGTCGCCCACTCGCTGGTGCTCGAGCGTGGCGAGGACTGCGCCACCTGCCACAACGAGACCTGGCCGACCGCGCCCGTGCGCGACTCGCGCGCGCGGCTCGCGCAACTCGAAAGCTGCGCGAGGTGTCATTGACCGAATAGGCGATTTCGGGCTCGACACGCCGGGGACGGGGGGAGCAGCAGCCCTCAGTCGCTTAAGTCGCGAGTCGCAGTGTCGTCCGGCACCGGCTCGTCCGGTGGCGGCGGCTTCGGCATCATGGTCCAGCAGAAGATGTAGACCAGGATCCCCGGGACGAACCAGGACACCAGCGAGAAGCCGAAGAAGAACAGCCGCGCGACCAGCGGGTCCCACTGCAGCCATTCAGCAAAGCCGCCGCAGACCCCGGCGATGATGCGGTTATTGGAACGCCGCAGGCGGCGGCGCGGCGGATGGGGTGTGTCGAGCTCGGGAACCGGCATAAGTCAGACGCGGGATCTCGCCCCGACATCGGGGCACCACGCGGATTGAGCCGATCCTGCCATTGCGCACCGGTATGCCGGTACACGCATTTTCCGAAACCGTGGCGAAGAATCGGACTTCCGGCGGGTCCATCTCGTTCAGGCAGACACCCGCAGGCAGGCGAGGGCGAACCAGCCGGCCTCGTCGGTCCAGACCCGTTCCGGTACGAAGCCGCCATGCCGGGCGAGATCCTCGAAGCCGGGCAGATCGTACTTGTAGGAATTTTCGGTGTGAATGTTCTCGCCGGAGGCGAATTCGAACGACCGCCCGTCGAGGCGGATCTGCTGGCGGCCCCGGCTCACGAGGTGCATCTCCACCCGGTCACGCTCCGCGCAGTAGAAGGCGCGGTGGTCGAAGGCGCTGCGGTCGAGCCGGGCGCCGAGTTCCCGCTGCATACGCCGCAACAGGTTGAGGTTGAACTCAGCGGTCACACCCGCAGCGTCGTTGTAGGCCGCGTTGAGGATCGAGGGATCCTTCTTCAGGTCCACGCCGATCAGCAGCCGGCCGTCTTCGCCGAGTGTTTCGCGCAGCCGGCGCAGAAAGGATTTCGCCTCGGCGGGCTCGAAGTTACCGATGCTCGAGCCGGGGTAGAAGGCTACCTTCGGCCCGGCCGGCAACGCCGGCCCCGGAAGCGGCAGGCAGAGGTCGGCGCACACTGCGCGCACGCGCAGCCACGGATAATCGCGGGCGAGGCGGGCGGTGGACGCCAGCAGAAAGTCCTCGGAAATATCGATCCCGAGGTAGGTCGAGGGGCGCAAGGCCTCGAGCAGCAGACGAATCTTCTGCGAGGCGCCGCTGCCGAGCTCGATCACCACGCTCCCCGCGCCGATCAGGCGGGCGATCGCGCCGGAGCGCGCCTTCAGGATGCCGATCTCGGTACGCGTGAGGTAGTACTCCGGCTGCTCGCAGATGCGCTCGAACAGCCTCGACCCGCGCTCGTCGTAGAAATACTTGGGCGCAATCCGTTTCGGCCGGCGGGCGAGCCCATCGAGCACGTCGGAGAGGAAATCGGGCCCCTCGCGCAGGTAGCGACGGAAGGCGACGGAGGGCAGCTTCACCGGTCCACCGCGAGCCGTATGCCGGTGAATTGCCAGCGATCCGGCGGATAGAAGAAATTGCGGTACGTGGCGCGGATGTGCCCGGCCGGCGTCGCGCAGGAACCGCCGCGCAGCACCATCTGGTTGGCCATGAACTTGGCGTTGTACTCGCCGAGCGAGCCGCCAAGTGGCCGGAAGCCCGGGTAGGGCGCATAAGCCGATGCGGTCCATTGCCAGACGTCGCCATAGAGCGTGACGCCGCCACCGGGTCCGGCGGAACCGGCCGGTTGCAGCAGGCCGCTGTCGGTGAAGTTGCCGCGGATTGGTTCACCGGCAGCGGCGTTCTCCCACTCGGCCTCGGTCGGCAGCCGCCTGCCCGCCCAGCGCGCGTACGCGTCGGCCTCGTAGAAACTGACGTGACAGACAGGCGCATGCGGGTCCACCGGACGCATGCCGCCGAGCGTGAAGTACGACCAGCCGTCATCGTCCTTTTCCCAGTACAGCGGCGCGCCCCAGCCGCGCTCGCTGACCGTGCGCCAGCCGTCGGCCAGCCACAGCTCGGGGCGCGTATAGCCTCGGTCCTCGATGAAGGCGAGGTATTCGGCGTTGCTGACCGGGCGGCTGGCGAGCGCGTAGTCGCCGATGCACACGCGATGACGCGGTGTCTCGTTGTCGAATGCAAAGCTCTCGCCCTCATGGCCGATCGCGACCACGCCGCCGGGAAACTCGCGCCAGCGCAGCGTGAGCGCCGTCGCGGCAGGCAGCGGCGTCACCCGGTAGGCCGGGCGCAGCGGATTGACCGACAGGTTGTACTTGATGTCGGTGAGCAGCAGTTCCTGGTGCTGTTGCTCGTGCTGCACGCCGAGCGCGATTCGCTCCGCGACGTCACGCCACCGTGATTCGGGCGCCTGGGCGATGAGCCCAAGCAGCGCCGCGTCGACCGCGTGGCGGTACTCGTACACCTCCGTCACGGTCGGCCGCGACAGCAATCCGCGCTGCGCGCGCGGAAAGGGACGTCCGACGCTCTCGTAATAGGAGTTGAAGAGGTGATCGAACAGTCGGTGATGCGGGTGGTATCCGCCCACGAAAGGGGCCAGCAGGAAAGTCTCGAAGAACCAGGTGGTATGCGCGAGGTGCCATTTCGGCGGGCTCGCATCGCTCATGGCCTGCAGGCCGTAGTCCTCGATGGCGAGCGGCTGGCACAGCGCCTCGGTTGCGGCGCGCGCCACCCGATACTGCGCGGACAGCCTCTCGCGCGCGGCGTCCTGCTCGCCGGGCTGCGCCCCCTTCGTTGCGGCTGTTCTTCTCAAATCCAGTTCTGCTGCCGGAGCGAATTCAATGGCATTACAGCACAGGCTGACGTGAATATTCAAAACAGGGGAAAACTGCAGGAGCAGGAGATGGCGCGCGCAGTGTGGCATGTTGTCGTGCTCGCCGAGAGCGACGCCTGCCGGATCGTGGAGGGGAATCACTATTTCCCGCCGGACTCGGTCGCGATGCGGTACATGAGACCGGGCGCGACCCACACGCGCTGTCCGTGGAAAGGCCTCGCGAGCTATTACGACGTGGTCGTGGACGGCGCGATGAACCGCGACGCGGCCTGGCACTATCCCGAGCCGCTTGCGGCGGCCGGCGCGATCGCCGGTTACGTCGCCTTCTGGCGCGGGGTGACGATCAAGGCCTGAGTCACCGGCAGGTTCCAGGCGGGAAAAGGCGGCAGGCGCCAGAAGAGCGCGCCGGCGACGACCAGCAGGCCGGCGTGGGCGTAGAGGATGCCGGCATAGCCGCCGGTGAGTTCCACCGCCTGCGCGGTGATGAGCGGGCCGATGCCCGCGCCGAGCGAGTAGGCGCTGTAGTAGAAGGCGTAGATGCTGCTGAAGAATCGCAGTCCGAAGTAGCGGCTGGTGAGGTAGGCGGTGACGTCCACTTCGGCGCCCGCTGCGAGCCCCGTCAGGATGCCCGCCAGGAACGCGAGCGGGCCGGTCACGCCGGCGGCGAGCAGCATGATCGCGACGACCGGACCGAGCAGGAAGCCGATGGCGACCCGCGGTGCGAAGAAGCGGTCCATCAGCCAGCCTGCGGCGAGCCGGCCTAGTACCAGCGCCACCGCGAGTACCGACATCGCGGTGGCGGCCATCATCGGCGCCACCCCGCGGCTGGTGAGCAGCGGAACCAGGTGCACCTGTACGCTGGTGACTGCCGTGCCGATCAGCAGGAAGGTAACGAGCATCGTCCAGAAACGCGGCGTGCGCAGCGCCTCGCCGACCGAAAGTCCAGGCGGCCGGTCGTGCGCGCGCGGCCGGCCGGGCTGCATCTGCGCGCCGTCAGGCAGCAGGCCCATCGATTGCGGCGTGTCGCGCACCACCAGCGCGATCACGGTGGTCGGTACCAGCGCGATCGCGGCAGCGATGATCAGGTAGCCTTCGCGCCAGCCGAAGTTCGCGATGCTCCATTGCGCGAGCAGCGGCCAGAGAAAGCCGCCGAAGCCGAGGCCGGCGAGCGTGATGCCCAGCGCGAGTCCACGCTGCCGGTCGAACCACACGGAGATGACCCGGGTGAAGGCCACGTGAGTCGTGCCCAGCCCGAGGATCGCCAGCACCGCGTAGCGCGCGTAGAACATGGTCAGCGAGGCGGTCTGCAGCGCGAAGGAGCCGATCACCGCGGCCTCGAGCAGGAGGCCCGCGAGGATCATGCGCTTTGCGCCGATGCGATCGACCAGCGCGCCAAAGAACGGAGCCGCGATCGTCACCGTCAGCGTCGTCACGAACAGGGCGAAGAACACCTCGGGCGCGGTCCATCCAAACTCTGCGCGCAGCGGCGCGAGGAAGATCGGGAAAGTCGCCGTGATCACGCTAGCCAGCCCGCAGGCGAGGCCGGCTGCGCAGGCGAGCGCTACGTACCAGCCGTAGAAGGTTTTTTTCATGGAATCCGCTTTCGGGTCAGGAGCCAGCCTGCCAGGCTGTTCTTGTTCGCAGGGCCGTCGCGCGTACCACTGTACCCCGAGGTTCTCCGCCAATCACGCGGCGGTTTGTCGCTCGATTGGTCAGCTGAGCGCGGGCACCAGGCGCGCGCCGATCATCTCGATCGCGGCGGCCTGATCACGGTGCAGCTTGAGTGCAATGTCGGAAAGACCTGCGGCGCCGAAGTCGGCGAGGCGCGCGATGTGGCGCTCGAGGCTCTCCGGCCCGCCGCTGCAGCTCAGGTTTTCGACGAGCTTGGTGATGATGGACTCCGGAACGGCATCGATCACGGACGTGCGATTCTTGTAGGCGCGAAAGAACGACTGAAGATTCGCCTGCACGATGCGGCACTCGTCGTCGTCCAGGAAAGACCGGAGATACCACGGGTCCAGCATGCCGCGCAGCGCGAGCTGTTCGCGGGCCTCGGCCATGGAGGCGGCTTCGTCTGTCTTGACGTGCCAGGCGACCAGCGCACTCAGGCGGATGTCGGACCGCGCGCGGCCGACCGCGGCCAGACCGGCGTCCACGGTCGCCAGCACGCTCTCCAGGCATGGTCGCGTCATGTCGCCGAACATGATGCCGTCGGCGAGCCGCGTCGCCATCGCGAGCATCTGCGGCTTGTTGGCGCCGATCCAGATCGTTGGCGCCGGCGCTGTGGCCCACCTCGGTTGGTAGTTGAATACGCGGAAGATGCGACCCTGGTAATTGAGTGCGGCGTCGGACCTCGCGCCCTTGAGGATCTCCACGCACTCGCGCACGTGTCCGACCATGCGCACGGGGTTGATGCCCATGGCGCCCGGCACGCCGGTCGGCCCGCCGACGAGGATCTGCGCGCGGCCACTGCTGAGTTCGGCGAGTCCCAGGATAGCTTTGGACATCTTCAGCGGGTGCAGCTCCCACGGCGTCATCACCAGCGGGCCCATGCGGATCCTGGCCGAGGCGAGCGCGAGCGGGGCAAGCGTGATGAACGGATCGCGTGAGGAGGGGTAGTTTGAGGCCCACACGGCATGGATGCCATGGCGCTCGGCGAGTAGCCCGAGCTCGCGCGCCTCTGCCGGAGAGGTGTCCGGGTCGAGTATGACGTCAATTCTCACGCGGATGTCGAGGGCTTGCCCGGATCCCGGGCTGGAGAGGGAATGCGCATGAAGGCACTTTTCATCGCGACATTGATACGGCTTTCGCCACGAGGGCGGCGGGCCGGCCGGCGGCGTGTTTGCCCGGTCGAGACCCGCACGGCCTGGCTCAAGCGGTTCTCTTCTTCTTGCGGAATCGATCGAGAAGCTCCGGGGTCATGCCCTGTTCCGCGGCAAAGGCGTTGAATCGGGCGAGTGTGACCCTGTCGTGACCCTTCTCGCGACACCAGGTCTCGGTCTGTTCGGTGACCATCTTGCGCACCATCGGCGGTATCGTCATAAGCGATTGCAAGGCGTCGGCGTCCCAGGCCATCTGCAGCTGCACTTCGCCACCCTTGAAGCCATCCGGCGTTTCGCCCAGCTGGTGTTTCGTCATGTGGCCGAGCGTGGTGTGGAAGTAGTCCATGCGGTCCTCGTCGCCGAGTCCGATCGGCAGGTTCATCCTGCGGATGCGTTCCTCGCGCCCCATGTCGATCAGCTCCTCGTCGAAGACCAGCGCCTTGATTTTCGCGATGACGATGCCGCTCGACTTCTCCAGGCGGACGATCTCGTCGGCCACGCACTCGGCGATCTGCGGGCACTCCTTGATGCTCGGCGGCTTCACGTACAGCGACGGGATCATGGTGAAACGAGTGTGCTCGAGCTCGTTGACCCCCTCCGGGTAGAAGCGCGCGGTCTCCATCATGTCGTCGAGGTAATCCGCGCTCGGGCAGTTCACCACGAATTCCTTCGTCGCGCAGATATTCTGGAACGTGTGCGAATCCTGGCGGAAGCCGACGATCATGCGCGGGTTCTTCGTCATGACGTCGTACTGCATGATGTGTGAATATGGCGCGGCGTTGACGCGACCCTGCTCATCCAGGCTGGTGATGACGGTGATCAGCTTCGGGAACAGCCACACGTCGGAATACCAGAAGGGGCGTATTTTGGCTTCTTTCTTCATCGGAGAATTCACCCTGTTGCTCCAGGCAGTGTAGTAAAAACGCCGGATCGGCATTTGTAACAATTTGTATCCCCCGGCATGGTCCGGACAAACCGCAGGCATACTCCGGCGCTGCCCCATGGCCGCGCGGCGGTCGCAGGGAAAAATCGGGAACACCATGAGCGCCACGCAGCCCCAGACGACCGCCGTGGGATACCGCCTCGGCTTTCTGCAGTTCGCTCCCGGCATCAACCGGCGCAACGCCTGGACCTTCATGTACGTGAACCTGGCGATCATGCCGATCGTCAGCTTCCTGAGTTTCTCGCAACCCTACGTGCTCACGGAGATCGTCGGGATTCCGCCGGAACGGCACGGGCAGGTGACCGGTTGGCTGACCACCATGCACGAGATCGTCGTGCTGGCCCTGGTGAGCTACGTCGGCGGGCTCTCGGACCGCGTCGGTCGCCGGCCGCTGTACGCGGGTGGCACGCTGCTCACCGCGCTCGGCTTCATCATTTATGCGAACGCCTCCGACGTAAGTGACCTGTATTTCGGCCGCTTCGCCTACGCGGTAGGCTTAGGGTTCGTCGGTGTGATGATCGCCGTCACCGCGGCCGACTACGCGGCCGAGGGCGCGCGCGGCAGGATGGCCGGCACGACCGGCGTGCTCAACGGACTGGGGATCGGCATTACGACGGCATTGTTCGCAGCCCTGCCGGCGGTATTCCAGGCTCAGGGCGCGAGCAGCGCCGACGCCGGCCGCTACATGCTCTGGGCAATGGCCGGGGTCGCAATCGCGACCGCGCTCATCATGCAGTGGGGTCTGCAGGGCGGCACGCCATCGGGTCAGCGCTCGCGCATCGGCCTTGCCCGCGTGCTGCAGATCGGTTTGCAGCAGGGCCGCCGGAATCCGCGTCTCATGGTCTGCTACGCGGGCTCGTTCATCTCGCGTGCCGATCTCACGCTGGTGGCGACCTTCATCTCGCTGTGGCTGCAGCGGGTGGGCCGCAACGAGGGCCTCGACGCCGCCGACGCCATCGCGAGGGCGGGAGTGATGTTCGCGATGATCCAGGGCGCCTCGCTGCTGTGGGCGCCGGTCATGGGCATCATCGTCGATCGGGTGCACCGGCTCGCCTGCGTGCTCGGCGCGCTCATTCTCGGCGGCGTCGGCTACACCCTGCTCGGCATGCAAGAGCATCCCTACGGCCCGGTCGGTTTTATCGGCTGCGTGCTGGTCGGCATGGGCCAGATGAGCGTCATCATCTCGGTCACCGGCCTGCTCGGCCAGGAATCGCCCATCGACGCCCGCGGCTCGGTGATCGGGCTCGCGGGATTGTGCGGTTCCATCGGTATCCTGAGTACCAGCCTCGCGGGCGGGTATCTTTTCGACTACTGGCACATCTCCGCGCCGATCATCCTGGTGGGTCTGGCTAACTTCGCGATCGCCGCCCTGGCGCTGCGGGTGTGGCTGGCCGAGGGGCGGCCGACGCGATTCGATCCACGTGAAGCCAAGTCCAGCGATATGGTTGTAGACTCGCACTGATGCGGCGATCGGGCATAGCTTTGCGGCGGGAGTTCTGATGGCGATGCGATCGTTGAGGGGCGCACGGCGGGTCGTAGCAGCTGCGCTCGGCGCGGCGCTGCTCGCCGCCTGCGGTGGCGCGCCGCCCGAGCCCGGCGTGCAGGCCGGAGGCCGGCGCATCGCGGTGATCGACATGCACCTGCACACCGGCACCTGGGAGAACACGCCGCCCGGCTTCCGCAAGCGGCTCACCGACCGGATCCCGACCGGCTTCAAGTGGGTCATGGGCCCGTTCATGGACCGTTCGCTGTCGGCGCCGAACATCCTCGCCCAGCTCGACGACGCGGGCATCAGCGGCGGCGGGGTGTTCGCCCTGTACAGCCCGAGCACCACCGGCATCGCCCCCAACGAGTTCGTCGCGGGAGAGATCGCGCCGTACCAGGACCGGCTCTACGGTTTTGCGAGCCTGCGGGTCGACGACTGGAACAACCAGGCCGCCGCCGAGCTCGAGCGACTGGAGCGCGCGGTCAACCTGCCCGGCATGCGCGGCATCAAGATCGCCCACGCGCATCAGCAGTTCCGCTTCGACGACCGCCGCTTCGACGGCATCTACGAGATCTGCGCCCGCCTGAAGAAGCCCGTTTACGCACATACCGGCACCAGCCCCAACCCGGGGACTCGCACCGAGCCGCCCTACGCGGACCCTGCCTACTTCGAGGAATCGATCCGGACGTACCCCGGCTGCACATTCATCCTCGGCCATGCCGGCTACGACAGCGACGCGAGAGCGCTGACCTACACGGACTCGGCGCTCAGGCTCGCGCAGCGCTACCCGCATGTGTACTTCGAGCCGGGTGCTATCGGCGCCGAGCGCGCCGAGGGGGTGCGGCTCGATTTCGTCCTCCGCGTGAAGGCGGCCGGCGTGATCGACAAGATGATCTACGGCTCCGACGGGCCGCAGTTCCCCGGCTACATCGAATCCCACCTCGCGGCTTTCGTCGCGGCCATGGAGGAGGCGGGCTATACGGCGCAGGAAATGGAGCAGGTGCTGTCGGGCAACTTCCTGCGCGTGTTCGGCCTGCCGCCGGTCGAGCTCGGGGGCGACGCGTGAAGGGCGGCTTCGCGGCGGTCGCCGCCTTGCTCGCCGGGCTGGTGGCCGCCGGCTGCTCCGGGCCGGCTCCCGAACCGCGTGAGCTGACGATCAGCGGAACTGCAAGCCTGCCCGACGGCACGATTCCGCAGGGCACGCTCCACGTGCACGCCTATCACGCCTGGACCGGGGAGGGCGAGCTACGGCACCCGCTCGGGGCACTCGGCGCGTTTACGGCGCCGCCGGGCGAATTCAGCGGCACGGTGAGTTATGTGCCCGGCGCGGGCGAAGGCCTGGTCGTCTATGCGTGGCTCGACCGCGACGGCGACGGCGTGCACTGCACCCCTGTCAACCGCGAGGAACCGGCCGGGCTGGTCATCGTTCGGGAGTTTCCCGCCGACGCGGCCCACGTCAGTCTCTCGCTCAGCGCAGCCTGCAAGTCTGCCAACTGGTTTTTCCCGCCGGGGACAGCGCAGTAATCGCCCGCGCAACGCTGCG
The DNA here is from genome assembly GCA_964522655.1 of uncultured Chromatiaceae bacterium. Classification (GTDB taxonomy): domain Bacteria; phylum Pseudomonadota; class Gammaproteobacteria; order Steroidobacterales; genus QUBU01. The sequence goes on from CAZFWB010000052.1 coordinate 10,293, forward strand.
TGGTCGTTTACGCTCACCCCGTCGTTCAGGGCTCAGCATCGATGGACAGGGATACGGCAGTCCGGATGGCACAGCAGGCCATCAAGGCAAAGCACAGGCGGCTCATAGATGCCGTCGTGAAGATCAGGGCAGAGAGAGGGCAGGCCGGGCCCGTGGCGAGGCCGACCAGTGAGCTGCCCCTGATTGCCGTGACCTGTGCCACCGGCTGGGAGTGCTACGCGATCGTCGATGAGCTGGTGAAGACCCGCAGGTATCGCGTGCGCGCGCTCTTCCGCACGCCAGGCACGCAGGCCGCGGCCCGCCTGCAGGCGCTGTTGACGAAGACCGAGGCGAGCCACCCGGGGCTGCTGACGCTGCATCCGGGCGTGGACATGAACTCGGAGGCGGCGCTGACGACGGCATTCGAAGGCTGCGCGGGCGTGGTCCTGTACGTCACCGCCAATACCAGCAAGGCCGGCAAGATCACCAACCACGGCAACGACCCGGCGGGCGGTCGCGCGGCGGTGATGCGCCAGGTCATGGCGTCGCTCGGCGCGCTGCAGGCCAATCCGACCGTCGGCCACGTCATCACCCTGGTGTTTCCACCCGACAAGGTGACCGGCATCGTCGATGACGTGCCGCAGATACCGTGGTGGATTCACCAGCGGCTGCGGATTTCCGACTTCCTGCGCGCTCAGGGGGTCAACGTCACCTGCATCCACCGCCCGTCCTACTACTACGCGATGCACCGGGTGGACTACACCACGGCGCAGACCCATCTGCGGGGCGACACGAGCCTCTCCCGGACCATGATCCGCGAGGGAAATATCCCGGGCATCACGGCGCCGGACTTTCTCGTGAACTGGGTGGACGTGCGCGACGTCGGCAAGTGGGCGGGCACCTGTTTCGAGTATCCGGAGGTGTTTTCGAACCAGGATTTCTCCATCGCCTCATCCGCACATACCGGTCATGAACTCGTTGCGATTGCAGAGAAGAGCAACCGGCATGGCACGAAATTCCGTTACAGGCGGTTCCCGCCGCTGATCATGAAGATGATCAGCGTCTTCAGCGAGGAAGTGATTTATCCGCTTCGCTATGCACAGTGGTACAACCACCGCGGCAACGGCTACGACTTCGCCCGCAACGACGACCTCGCCGATCTCGCGAGGATCCACCCGCCGTGGACGTTCGAGATGAAGCTCGAGGCGTGGGGCATCAACGACATCAGGCCGGCACGCAAGGGTTGACCCCAACCGCTGATCCCGCCGTTCGCACAGCAGGGGAAATCCTCGAGGTCTCAGCGGGGCGTCACCTGCGCCTCATCGGTGGTCGTCATGATGGTGCCCGGCTCGATCGTGCCCGTCGCGAGCGCTTTGATGTAGTCCACGGTGGCGAGATGGCAGTAGCTCTGTCCCTGAAACCGTTCGGGCAGCAGCGGGGTGAACCAGCTCTCGTAGTCCTGGAACAGTCCCGGCGAGTTGAGGTGCACGCGGCCGTCGTCGGCGCGATAGCTCAGCGGGAAGTCCGCGAGGTAGCTGCTGCCCGTCGCGTAGGGCTCGTTGTCGTCGACGACGAAGCGCGCCGCCGTGTCGGCGGCGGCCGCCTGGCCCGATTCGCGCAATTGCGCGACGGCCTCGGCCTGTGCCCGGCGCGTGACCTCCGGGCAGAAGCGTTGCTCGCCCGCGGCCTGTTCGCCGTAGGCCGCGCGCAGGTGCGCGGCCGTCTTGACCTTGCAAGAGACCATGATGGGCATCGCGCCGGTGTAGCTCACCACCTGGAAGATCTGCAGCGGATCGGCGAAGGGCTTCGACTTGCGGTAGGCCGGCATATCGGTGAATACGGTGTTGTCGCCCTCCATGCTGGTGCTGGCGAGGATCTTCTGCACCTCGACGCAGAATTCCTGCGAGACGGGCGGCGGCAGAGCCGCGCTCACGGCGGGCCACCAAGCGGCGGCGCACACGAGCGCCGCAAGCCGGTTGAGGTTCCCCGCTTTCATCCGCGCGGATACACCGGCTGAGTCCGTGCGTCCGGACGCTGGCAGCCGGTCCCCTGTTAACCAACGCAGTCGCATGCTCGGCGCTCCTTTCCTGGCCTCAGTCCCTTATCCTTAGCATGAACCCGCTTGCCGGCACAGCCGTTTTCATCGCGCCTGTGCGCGGCACGGGCAACTCGCGCACCGGACTCTGACGGCCGGCTACGGTTTTGCGTCGGGCACGGTGTGAAAGGAGCCGCGGCGCCAGTGGCCGGGGCCGTGCTAGGCTCCGCGCTGCCTGAAGGCGGGAGCGCGGCGCGTGGCCTTTGACCTGATTATCATCGGCGGCGGCATCAACGGCGCCGGCATCGCGCGCGATGCCGCCTGCCGCGGGATGCGCGTCTGTCTCCTCGAGCAGGCCGACTTCTGCAACGCCACCTCGCGCTGGTCGAGCCGGCTGATCCATGGCGGCCTGCGCTACCTCGAGTTCGCCGAGTTCGGCCTGGTCTTCGAGTCGCTGCGCGAACGCGAGATCCTGCTGCGCACCGCGCCGCACCTGGTGCGGCCGCTGCGGCTGGTCATTCCCATTTACCGGGGCGGCCGCCGGGGCCGCGCTACGATTCGCGCCGGCATGTGGCTCTACGACCTGCTTTCCGCCGGCAAGTCGCTGCCGCGTCATCGAATGCTCGACGCGACCGGGGCGCTTGCGGTGTCGCCCGGTCTGCAGGCGGAGAATCTGCGCGGTGCCGCGAGCTACTTCGACGCGCAGGTGATCTTCCCGGAACGGCTGGTGCTGGAGAACCTGCTGGCCGCGCGCGAGGCCGGCGCGGAGCTGCGCGCGTGGACGCGCGCCGAGCGTGTGCTGGTCGAAGCCGGCCGCGTGATCGGCGTGGCGGTGCGCGACCTGCGCGACGGCACGACGGCAACGCTGGCCGCGCCGCTGGTGGTGAACGCGACGGGCCCCTGGGTAGACCGGCTCATCGGCGCGCTGCCGGGCCGGCGCCTGCACCGCTTCATCGGCGGCTCGAAGGGCACGCACATCGTGGTGGACCCGCTGCCCGGGCTCGGTGCTGCGGCCTGCTACGCCGAGGCCGGCGCCGACGGCCGCCCGTTCTTCATCATCCCGTGGAACGGCCTGACGCTGATCGGCACCACCGACATCGCCTTCGACGGCGATCCCGCGCAGGTGACGGTCGACAGCGCCGAGATCGACTATCTCCTCGCCGAGGCCGCGCGACTCTTCCCCGGCGCGGGACTCGCCCGCGAGCGCATCCATTATTGCTACGTCGGCGTGCGCCCGCTGCCGGCGGTCTCGGCCGCCGAGCAGGCGGCGATCACGCGCCGGCACCGCATCCGCCACCATCGCACCGTCGCGCGTGGGCTGTACTCGGTGATCGGCGGCAAGCTCACCACGTACCGCCACCTCGCCGAGCAGGTGGTGGACCGGCTCGCGCGCAAGCTGCGGCGGGAGCTGCGCCCCTGCGAAACGGCGCGGCGCCCGTTGCCGGGAGCGCTTACGGATCCGGTCCCGCTCGTCGCGGAACTTTCGGGTCACGGGGGAGTGTCCGCGGCGGCCGCCACGCGCCTGACCGGGCTGTACGGCGCACGCGCCGCCGTGGTGGCCGGGCTCGCCGCGAAGAACCCGGCGCTCGGCGTCGAGATCTGCCCCCGCAGTCACGCGCTGGCCGCGGAGATCGTCTTCGCGTTCGAAGAGGAAATGGCCACCACGCTCGCCGACTGCCTCATGCGGCGCACGATGCTCGGACTCGGCGCGGACCGCGGCGCCGCCGTCATGCCGGCCGCGCTGGGCATTGCCCGTGACCATCTCGGCTGGAGCAACGCGCGGGCCGCGGCCGAGGAGCAGCATTTCCGGCGCGAGGTTGCGGCGTTGCAGGTACCACGCTGATGTGCAAGGTGAGAGGCAAAGGTCATTGCCGCACGAGGGCGGCTCCCGGCGAGTGCCGGCACCGCCCGTGTAATACTGCAACGGTGACCGAGTCGCCATCCCGATGAGCAAACGGCCCACGCTGCTGTTCGTGTCGCCGCGTTACCTGCTGCCCGCCGACTCGGGCGGCAAGATTCGCACCCGCGATGTCATGATGGGCCTTAAAGGGGGCCGGTTCGAGGTCGTGCTGGCCTGCCCGGCGGCCGCCGCGAAGCTGACGGCGGACCGCGGCGCGCTCGAGCAGCTCTGCGACCGGCTGGTGACCTGGCCCGAACCGGTGCGCCACCGGCTTTTTTCCCTCACGCGCATGCGCCACCTGTTCTCGCCGCTGCCGATCCCCGTCGCCACCGACCGCTGGCCGCCGGCCGTGCCCGTGATCGCGGCGGAACTGGCGCGGCGGCCGCACGTGGTGGTGGTGGACTTCCCGCATGCCGGGGTGCTCGTGCCGCAGTTCCACGGCGTGCCCTCGGTGCTCTTTACCCATAACGTCGAGGCGGAGATCTTCCGCCGCCACGCAGAGGTGGCCCGGGCTCCGCTGCAGGCGTTCTGGCGCGACCAGGCGCGCAAGATGGAGCGCTTCGAGCGCCACGAGCTCGCCCGCTACGATGCCGTGATCGCGGTCGCCGAGCGCGACCGTGCCTATTTCGAGTCGCATTTCCACGTCACCAGGGCCGAGGTGATCCCGACCGGCGTCAACCTGGCGCTGTACTCCTTCGCCGCCCCCGCGGCCAGTCCGGAGCCGCAGGTCGTGTTTTCCGGCTCGATGGACTGGCTGGCGAACATCGACGCGATCGAGTTCTTCATGGCCGAAGTCTGGCCGCGCGTGGCCGCGGCGCAGCCGCGGGCGCGCTTCACCGTAATCGGGCGCAGCCCGCCCGCGCGGCTGGTCGAGGCGGCCAGGCAGAGCGGCCATCGCTGGACGTTTACCGGATTCGTGGAGGACGTGCGGCCCTACATCCGCGCGGCGCAGGCCTGCGTCATCCCGCTGCGGGTGGCCGGTGGCACGCGGCTGAAGGTCTACGAGGCAATGGCGATGGGTTGCCCGGTGGTCTCCACCGCGATCGGTGTCGAGGGGCTGCCGCTCACCGCCGGCACGCACTATGAGCTGGCGGATGCACCGGAAGCGTTCGCGGCGGCGCTGATCCGGTTGCTGGAAAAACCCGAGCGTGGGCGCGAACTGGCCGCAGCCGCGCGTTCGCACGTCGAGCGGCACTCGTCTCACCTCGCGGTGGCGCGCGTCTTCGAGGAGATCTGTGCCCGGGCGGCGGGCGTGACGCCGGGTTCACTGGCCGGACGGTGAGTCCGGCGATTTTTCCGGTGGGGCGGCGGAGTCAATGTTGAAGCCGCGCCGGCGCAGTTCCTCGACCATCACGGTCGCGTTCGCGTTGCCTTCGCGCGTGAGCAGCGCCAGGCCCGCCGCAAGCGATTCGACGCGCGAGCGCAGTTTCTTCGACTGCTCGACGCGCGTCTCCTGTTTCTCGATCGCGGTACGCAGGTTGCCGCGCTCGCGCACGAGCTGCCCGGTCTGGAACGCCGACCATCCGGTGACCGCCAGCGCGAGCAGCAGCGCCGGCAGAAACGCGCCGTAGCCATCCGGCCGTCCTCCGGCGCCCGTTGCAGCCGATTCGGGCCCGGCGCTCATCTTTGCTCCCCGGAGGCAGGCGGGGGTTCAAAGGTCACATTGAAACCTTCCGCGGCCAGCAGTTCGCGGACCTGCTCGTCGCGGGTGCGCACGGCGCGGTCGGCGAGACCCTGAACGATCTCGCGGTAGAGGTTCTCGAGCGCGATGCTCTCCTGGATGAACTGGGCGCGGGACGATGCTTCTCCCTGCAGGACGCGGTTGCCCTGGAAGAGGTACATGTTGACCGCCACCAGCACGACGGCGAGGCCGCCGGCGGCGGTAAGGAGCCAGAACTGGAATCGGGTCAGCATCGGGCCTCCTGCGGCGAACACCGGGTCGCGACTGGCGTCGCTCCTACATGTTTTTTATGAGCGCGTCGCCGAACTCCGAGCACTTCACTTCGCGGGCGCCGTCCATGAGGCGGGCGAAGTCGTAGGTCACGGTCTTCTGGCCGATGGTCCGGTCCATGGCGGCGATGATGCGGTCGGCGGCCTCGGTCCAGCCCATGTAACGCAGCATCATTTCGCCGGAGAGGATCACGGAGCCCGGGTTCACCTTGTCGAGGTTGGCGTACTTCGGCGCCGTGCCGTGGGTCGCCTCGAACACCGCGTGCCCGGTGACGTAGTTGATGTTCGCGCCCGGGGCGATGCCGATGCCGCCCACCTGTGCGGCGAGCGCATCCGAGAGATAGTCGCCGTTGAGGTTCATGGTCGCGATCACGTCGAATTCCTTCGGGCGGGTGAGCACCTGCTGCAGCGTGATGTCGGCGATCGCGTCCTTGATGAGCACCCGGCCGGACTCGAGCGCCGCGGCCTGCTCCTCGTTCGCTGCCTTCTCGCCTTTCGCGGCCTTCGTTTTTTCCCACTGCTCCCAGGTGTAGACCGAGCCTGCGAACTCGCGCTCGGCGAGCTCATAGCTCCAGTTGCGGAAGGCGCCTTCCGTGAACTTCATGATGTTGCCCTTGTGCACGATCGTCACGCTCCTGCGCTGGTTGGCGATCGCGTACTCGATGGCGGCGCGGAACAGCCGGCCGGTGCCTTCCTTCGACACCGGCTTGATGCCGATGCCCGAGGAGTCCGGGAAGCGGATCTTGCCGAACTCCTTGGGGAAATTCGCCTTGAAGAGGTCCAGGAACTTCCGGTTGGGCTCGGAACCCGCCTCAAACTCGATGCCCGCATAGATGTCCTCGGTGTTCTCGCGGAAGATCACCATGTCGACGTTCTGCGGCGCGCGCACGGGCGAGGGTACGCCCTTGAACCAGCGCACGGGGCGCAGGCACACGTAGAGATCGAGCAGCTGGCGCAGCGCGACGTTGAGCGAGCGGATACCGCCGCCGATCGGCGTCGTCAGCGGTCCCTTGATCGAGACGAGGTACTCGCGGCAGGCCTCCACGGTCGAGTCCGGCAGCCAGGTGTTGAACTGGTCGAACGCCTTCTGCCCGGCGAAGACCTCGACCCAGTGGATCCTTCGCTTGCCGCCGTAGGCTTTCTCCACGGCAGCGTCGAGCACCCGCACCGAGGCGCGCCAGATGTCAGGTCCCGTTCCGTCGCCCTCGATGAAGGGGATGATCGGGTTGTCCGGCACCCGCAGCCTGCCGTCCTCGATGCTGATTCTTGCGCCACCCGCCGGGGCGGTGATCCTGGGCTCGGCCATTTATCGGCACTCCTTGAGCAAAGCGTCGGGAAACAAAAAAACCAGGCCGGTGCCCGGCGAGGGGCGCCAATTATCTTGAAGTTGGCAGGCGCGGACAACCCGCCGGAAACTACGGATGCGCGCGCTCAGCGGCCGTTGTAGGCGACCTCCACGTACAGCTCGCGGTCGCGCCCGGGGAAATAACGGTAGTCGCCGAAGGCGAAATCCGCGCGCTCGGCGAAGTATTCGTCGGCCAGGTTGTTCACCCGCAGGGTCAGCGACAGTGCAGGGGTGGCGCGCCACACGGCGCGCAGGTTGAGGAGGTTGTGGCCGCCGTATCGGGCGGTATTGCCCGCGTCGAGGTAGTGCGAGCCGACGTGCACCCACTCGATCTCGCCGAGTCCCGCGGCGCGATCGAGGCCGATGTGCGCGCTCGCCAGCGTGCGCGGCGCCGTGTCGACGTCGTTGCCCTTGACGATCTGCTCGCCGCCCGGCGTGCTGCTGCTGAAGCCGTAGGTCTGCCGCGACCAGGTCCCGGCGAAGCCGGCGTACAGACCCGACGCCGCACGCGCGTCGGCCTGCAGCTCCAGGCCGCGGTGGCGGGTCTTGCCGCCGCTTACGTTGAAGCGGTCGGCGTCCTGGAAGATGTAGTCGCGCTTCTTCATGAGGAACGCGACGAGTTCTGCCCGCAGCGGCCCGGGCTGCCAGTGCAGTCCGAGCTCGGCGCTGTCGAGCGTCTCGGAATCGAGGTCGGCCACATCCTGCTGCGCCTGCAGGCGGTAGAGCTCGGCCGCCTGCGGCGGACGAAAGCCGCGAATCAGCCGCGCGTAGGTGGAGAGCTGCGGCGAGATGCGATAGAGCAGGCCGAGGTCGGGAGCGAGGTTGAAAAAATCGTCGCTGCGGTCGCCCGGACGGCTGAAGCGGCACGGCGCGGGCGTGCAAGGCGTGCCGTCGTCGCGGGTGTTGCCGTCGAGCATGCGGTTGTCGTAGTCATAGAGCATGTACTCGGCGCGCAGGCCGAGCTGCAGCGACCA
>CAZFWB010000053.1:0-18373 GCA_964522655.1 uncultured Chromatiaceae bacterium
CGTCATGCGTGCCGATATCGACGATCCGGCCCCGGTCCATCACGACGATCCGGTCGGCCTGCAACACCGTCGCGAGCCGGTGGGCGATGATAATCGTGGTCCGGCCTTGCATGAGATGCTCGAGCGCGATCTGCACCAGGCGCTCGTTCTCCGAATCGAGCGAGCTGGTGGCCTCGTCGAGCAGCAGAATCGGCGGGTTGCGCAGGATCGCGCGCGCAATCGCGATGCGCTGGCGCTGTCCTCCGGAAAGCCTCGTGCCGCGCTCACCGAGAAACGTGTCGTAGCCCTGCGGCAGTTCCTCTATGAATGCGTCGGCCACGGCAGAGCGGGCGGCCTGCCGCAACTCCACCTCGCTGGCGCCGGGTTTGCCGAAACGGATGTTTTCGCGTGCCGTGTCGCCGAAAATGATCGTTTCCTGGGGCACCACGCCAATTCGCGCCCGCACCTCTTGCGGGCGCGCACGGGAGATATCCACGCCGTCTATCAGTATGCGCCCCTGCTGCGGGTCGTAAAAACGCAGCAGCAGCTGGAAAGCGGTGCTCTTGCCGGCACCGGAGGGCCCGACGAAGGCCACCCGTTCGCCCGGCTGGATGTCCAGGCTGAAGCCGTCGAGGGCCCGCTGTTGCGGGCGCGAAGGGTAGCTGAAGCCTACGTTGTCGAATCGGATGCGGCCCGCGCCCGGCGTCGGCATCGGCAGCGGGTTCGCCGGAGCCCTGATGTTTGGCTCGGCGCTCAGCAGCTCCACCATGCGTTCCATGGCACCCGAGGCTCGCTGCACCTCGCCCCACATCTCGGTGAGCGAACCGGCGGAGGTTGCGGTGAACATCGCATAGAGGAGGAACTGGCCGAGTTCGCCGTAGCTCATGTCGCCGGCCAGTACCGACCGCGCTCCGACCCAGATCACGAACGTGATACCGCCAAAAACGCACACGAAGGTGACGAAGGTCATGACCGCGCGCACCCTGGTCCGCGCGATCGCGGTGGAAAAGCTCGCCTCCACCGCCTCGTGGAAGCGGCGCGACAATATGGACTCGGCGGTGAATGCCTGGACGATCTGCACCGCGTTCAGCGACTCCCCGGCCATGGCGCTGGTGTCGGCGATGCGATCCTGCGAGGCGCGAGAGAGCCGGCGCACGCGGCGACCGATCAGGACGATGGGCACTATCACCGAGGGGATGAGCAGCACGATGATGCCCATGAGCCTGAGGTTGGTCACCGCCAGCATCACCAGCGCGCCGGGTAGTTGCAGCAGCGAACGCAGCACCAGCGAGAAGCCGACGCCGGCGATCGACTGGATCAGCGTCGTGTCGGCGGTCAGCCGGGACAGCACCTCACCCGTGCGCGTGACTTCGAAAAATACCGGATCCATGCGGATCACGTGGGCATAGACCGCGTCGCGCACGTCCGCGACAACACGCTCACCGATCCATGCAATCAGGTAGTAGCGCAGTGACGCGAATGCGCAGAAAACGACGATCAGGCCGCCGAACAGCAGGAAATAGCGGTTGATGGTCGCACCGCTGTCGGAAGCGAAGCCGTGATCGATGACGAAGCGGGCCGCTACGGGGAGTGACAACATCAGGGCCGAGGCAATGAAAAGGGCGACGACCGCGAGCAGCAGCATGCCCCGGTAGGGGCGCAGATACGGCGCGAGGTGCAGCAGCGGCTTGAGCGATCGGCCCTTCGGCCGGTTTCTGGCTTCTTCCTCGGGGGTCGCCATGGCGTCAATCTAGCCTATTGATACAGGCTTCGGGCTGCGAATCGGCGCCGTCCCTGCCCGGGATTCGCCGGCTGTCGCGGCAGGCTGCCGTCACGCGTTTCAATCAGCCGAGGAGCCAATACCGTAGGTCATCGTCAGGTAGCGGCGGATGTGGGCGTCGTTGGCGATGAAGCGCCGCCCGTTCGCCTCGCGCACCTCAAGTGAGTCATCGAGAACCCTCCGGCCGTCGGCCAGGATCAGCACCGGACAGCCCTGGTTCGCCTCGCCGAGTTCCGCCACGATCGCGCTGCGCGGCTTCGGGAAATCGACGTACTGCACGTCGAGCTTGTGCCGCAGCCTGGGGTAAAAAGACAAAACGCCCTCGATCAGTGCGCATTCCGGGCAGTAGAAGGGACCTTCGCTGCCCTTGCGAAAATCCGGTTTCAGAAGGTAAAGGCGGTCCTTTGTCACGGGGTTGCCCTCCTTGATTGTCCTTGTTGCCCGCACACCACGAAGTCGGCGCGAGGCGCTATGCCTGGAGTCGCGAGGCGCGCCTGCGGTCGCTCTCGAGGAGCAGTTTCTTGCGCAGCCGGATGCTCGCCGGGGTCACCTCGACGAGTTCGTCGTCATCGATGAACTCGAGCGCCTGCTCGAGAGAAAAGCGCACCGGTGGCGTCAGAATGATGTTCTCGTCGGAACCGGCCGCGCGGATGTTGGTCAGCTGCTTACCCTTCGTGGGGTTCACCACGAGATCGTTGCCGCGGCTGTGGATCCCGATGATCATTCCTTCGTACACCGGTTCGCCGTGGCCGATGAACAAACGCCCGCGTTCCTGCAGATTGAACAGGGCGTAGGCGAGAGCCTTGCCGGCTACGTTCGATACCAGCACGCCGTTGGTGCGCTGACCGATTGCGACCGGCACGCGCGGCGAATAGCGCTCAAACACGTGGTAGAGGAGGCCGGTGCCGGCCGTGGCCGTCAGGTACTCGGTGCGAAAGCCGATCAGCCCCCGCGCCGGTATGCGGTAATCGAGTCGCAAACGACCGCGGCCGTCGGGCTGCATGGCAAGCAGTTCGCCCTTGCGCTCGGCGATCCGGCTCATCACGGCGCCCTGGTACTCTTCGGCGAAATCCATCGTGAGCTGTTCCCATGGCTCGCAGCGCACGCCCTCGACGTCCTGCTCGATGACCTCGGGCCGGGATACCGCAAGCTCGTAGCCCTCGCGACGCATGGTCTCGATGAGTACGGACAGGTGGAGTTCACCGCGGCCGGACACCTTGAACTTGTCGGCGTCGTCGGTTTCTTCGACGCGCAGCGCCACGTTGTGCAGCAGCTCCTGATCGAGCCGGGCGCGAATCTGGCGGCTGGTCAGATATCGTCCCTCACGGCCGGCGAACGGCGACTTGTTGACCTGGAAGTTCATGCTGATGGTCGGCTCGTCGACCCGCAGCGCAGGCAGGCCGGCAGGGTGATTGCGGTCGCACAAGGTATCGGAGATTCGCAGGTTTTCGATCCCGCTGAAGGCCACGATGTCGCCGGCGGCCGCCTCCGCGACGCGTTGGCGGCCGAGGCCCATGAAGGCAAAAAGATCGGCAATCCGGCCGGGGCGAACCGCACCGTCGCTCCCGACCACGCCGACGGCCGTATTGGCGGTCGCTATACCGCGGCTCACCCGGCCAATGCCGAGCACGCCGACATACGGATCGTAATCGAGACTGGAAACCTGCAACTGCAGCGGCCCCGACGAATCCACCGCCGGTGGCGGTACATGCCGCAGGATGGCCTCGAACAAAGGGGTCATGTCGCCGCTGCGGATCGTAGCGACGTTTCCGGCATAGCCGTTCAGCGCGGAGGCGTAGATTACCGGGAAATCGAGCTGCCGGTCGCTCGCGCCGAGGCGGTCGAACAGGTCGAAGGTCTGGTCGAGAACCCAGTCCGGCCGCGCGCCGTCGCGATCGATCTTGTTGATGACGACGATGGGAGTGAAACCACGCGCAAAGGCTTTCTGTGTCACGAAGCGCGTCTGCGGCATCGGGCCGTCGACGGCGTCGACGAGCAGCAGAACGCTGTCGACCATGGAGAGCACCCGCTCGACCTCGCCGCCGAAATCGGCGTGGCCGGGCGTATCCACGATGTTGATGCGCCAGCCCCGCCACTCGATGGCGGTGTTCTTGGCCAGGATGGTGATGCCGCGCTCGCGCTCGAGATCATTCGAGTCCATGGCGCGCTCGGGCAGCACGGTACGCTCATCGAGCGTCCCAGATTGCTTCAGCAACTGATCGACCAGAGTCGTCTTGCCGTGATCGACGTGGGCGATGATGGCGATGTTTCGCAGGCGGTCGGCGGCGGGCATTGTGTGGAGTGCGGCTGTGGGCGAGCGGCGCATTATACGGAGGGATCGACGTAAATACATGAAAAGGCAGGCGGAAACCGGCCGGGCGACGCCGCTACCCGGCCGCGTCTATACTCGATGCGCCATGGCGCACGACCTGGTCTGCTGGCGTTGCGGTGCAAGCCTTGCCGCACTGTCGCTACCGCTGCGGCGGCTGGAGGAGTGTCCCGGCTGCCGTGCGGAGCTGCACGTCTGCCGCATGTGCGTTGCCTACGACCCGCGGGTCACCAAAAAATGCACCGAAGACGATGCCGAGGAAGTCAAGGCCAAGGAACAGGCCAATTTCTGCGACTTCTATCGCCCGCGGCGAGGCGCCTTCGATGTCTCACTGGCGGCTGCGGAACGTAAGGCGAAAGACGAGCTGGCGGCACTGTTTGGCACGTCGGACGCCGGCGGCGAGGGCAACGCCGCTTCGCGAGCGCTGTTCGACCCGCATCGCAAACGCAGCCGCTGACCGGCGGCGTTCACGCAAAAACGTGAACCCGCGCACCTTCAGCGGCGTCGGTTGCCGCTAGAAGCTGGGTCCGGAGGGTCGATTCGATGCGGCGTCTGGTTCATCTCATTTTGCTGGGGATCCTTGTGACGCAGAGCGCCGCTTGCGGGTTGTTGTTGTACCCGGAGCGGCAGGGCCAGAAATCCGGGCGCATAGACCCCGGAGTCGCGATTCTTGACGCGGCGGGCCTGGTGGTGTTCATCGTGCCGGGACTTATCGCCTTCGGCGTAGACTTCATCACGGGCTGCATTTACCTGCCCGGCGGCACGCGCGCCGCAGTCGACGAGTCGGCGCCGCGGACCATCTTCCTTGATCCGGCGACGCTCGACCAGGCGGCTCTCGAGAACGTCGTCGCGCTCGCCACCGGCCGGGAGATAGACCTCGCCGCTCCGGAGGTTGAAGTGTTCACGGTTCAGGGCGCGGGCAGCTTGAACGCTGCCTTTTCCGCAATGCAGTAACAGCCGAGGCGCGCCCGCGGCTGCATCGGTGTCGCCTCGTAATTCTCTGGCGCCTTCAAAAACAATAGGTTGAAGCGGTTTCCGTTGCGCCGCCTGGGGCTGGAGTGCTAACTTACGCGCCCTTTTCGCTTTTGCGCTCCTGTCCCGCCCCGACCGGTCCGAGCGCTGAGATCAGCGATGAAACCCGCCGCGTGAGTGGCGGCAACGGCCAACATGGCCCCAAGGCAGTCCCATGGCGAGCGCACGGGCAAAGAGCAAAAGTAAATCGAAGGCGGCCGAGAAGCAGGTCGACAAGGGGTCCGCGCAGCCGGAGCCTTTCCGCCTCGTGGCGATCGAGCGCACGGAGCCCCCCGATGGTGCCGCAGGCAAGAACTGGTATCGCTACACGATCCGGCAGGGTGCCAACGCGATCAACGGTTATCTGCAGGGCACTCAGACGGCGGTGAAGCACTCCGCCGAGCAGATCGTCGGGCAGCTCAACGAACGCCGCGCGGGCCGCTGGGGCTATCGCACCACGCGGGCAGCGGCACCCGCCCAGAACGGCTGACGCCCCGCGTCGCTCACTGCAGCGGCTCGAGAGCCTGCGCCAGGGCGTCGTCCACGGTTTCCAGCCAGACGAACTGCAGCTGATTGCGCGCGCTCTCGGGGATTTCCTCGAGATCCTTGCGATTGCGGGCGGGCAGCAGCACCGTATGAATCCCGGCCCGCAGTGCTGCCAGGGCCTTTTCCTTGATTCCGCCCACCGGCAGGACCAGGCCTCGCAGGCTGATCTCGCCGGTCATGGCGACATCGCTGCGCACCTTGCGTCCTGTCAACAGCGAACACACCGAAGTAAAAAGCGCGATTCCGGCGCTGGGACCGTCCTTGGGAATCGCCCCGGCTGGTACGTGAATGTGCAGGTCGTTCTCGTCGAAACGAAAATCGGCTAGTCCGAGACTCTCAGCTCGTGCCTTGGCCAGTGTCACCGCGGCTTGCGCGCTTTCCTTCATGACATCGCCGAGCTGGCCGGTCAGGATGAGCCCGCCCTTGCCACGCACCGCCGTAGTTTCTACGAACAGGATGTCGCCGCCGACCGGAGTCCAGGCCAGCCCGGTCGCCACACCGGCGAGGCTCGTGCGAAGCGCGACTTCGGATTCGAACTTCGGGGCACCGAGGATCTCGGCGACGGTGGCGGCGTCAATGTGAACCCGATCGGTCTTGCCCTCGGTAATGCGAACCGCCGCGTTGCGCAGCACGCTGCCGATCTCGCGTTCGAGATTGCGCACGCCCGCCTCGCGCGTATACCGTGCAATGATCTCGCGCAGCGCGTCGTCGTCGATGCGCGCCTGCTCTTCGTTGAGACCGTTGGCCTCGAGCTGGCGCCGGACCAGATATCTACGGGCGATTTCGAGCTTTTCCTCCTGCGTGTAACCGGGCAGCTCAATCACCTCCATGCGGTCGCGCAGCGGCCCGGGAATGGTGTCGAGCACGTTCGCGGTGCCGAGAAAGAACACCTTGCTGAGGTCGAACGGCACGCCGACGTAGTTGTCCCGGAATGTGGAGTTCTGCTCAGGATCCAGGACCTCCAGCAGCGCTGAAGAGGGGTCGCCATGCAGGCTCACGCCGAGCTTGTCCATCTCGTCCAGCATGAAGACCGGATTGCGGGTTCCCGCCTTGCGAATCTGCTGGATGATGTTGCCTGGCAGCGAGCCGATGTAGGTTCGGCGGTGGCCGCGGATTTCTGCCTCATCATGAACGCCGCCGAGGCTCGCGCGCACGAATTTCAGTCCCAGCGCCCGGGCAATGCTCTGGCCGAGGGAGGTCTTGCCGACGCCGGGCGGCCCGACGAAACACAGGATCGGGCTGCGGCCCTCAGGATTGAGCTTGCGCACGGCGAGGTACTCGAGAATCCGTTGCTTGACCCTGGCGAGGCCATAGTGGTCCTCGTCGAGGATCTGCCTTGCCCGGGCGATGTCAATCGCTTCCTCGTCGAGCTTTGCCCAGGGCAGGGCAATCACCCACTCGAGATAGTTGCGCACCATGGAGTGCTCGGTTGACTCCTCCGGCATGCGCTCCAGGCGCTTGAGTTCCTTGGCGGCGTGCTGAGCCGCCTCTTCGGGCATGTTCGCTTCCGCTATCGCCTTGCGCAGCTCCTCGAGGCCGCTGGCGTCCTCGCCCTCCCCGAGTTCGTTGCGAATCGCCTTCATCTGCTCGCGCAGATAGAATTCGCGTTGCCGCTCGTCGATCTTCTCCTTGGTCTGCTCCTCGAGCTGACGTGATATCTTCAGCACCTCGATCTGGTGATTGAGGTGCTCTAGCACCTTGTCGAGCCGCGCGCGAAGCTCGAGCGTTTCCAGGATCTTCTGCTTGTCACCGGGCTTGATGTCGAGGAAGCCGGCGACGAGATCGGCGAGCTGGCCGGGTGATTCAATGCCGTTGACCACGCCAGCGAGCTCCGGCATCGCCTGTGGCAGCAGTCCGATTGCTTCTATAGCCCGGTCCTTGAGGATGCGCAGGCGGGCCTCGAGTTCGGTGCTCTCGGCCGCGTGTTCCGGGACCAGGTCGAATCGCGCGGCGAGGAAGGGAAGCCCGGCGATGTAGTCGAGGGTGCGAAAACGCCTTTCGCCCTGGCAGACCACGTGCTGAGTGCCGTCGCGAGCGGTGAAGTAGCGCACGATACGGGCGATCGTGCCCACGGGGTAGAGGTCTTCTCCGGCGGGCTCGTCGATCGTCGGATCGCGCTGCATCAACAGCCCGATCCTGCGACCGCTGCGGCTGGCTTCCTCGGCCGCGGCCAACGAAATCTTGCGCCCGATCGTCAGCGGCACTACGGCTCCGGGAAACACAACGGTGTTACGCACGGGCAGGATGATCAGAACATCCTCCGGTACGCGCTGAGTGCCGGCATCCTCGACGGATAACGGCTCGCCTGCCGCCTCGTGTCGCTCTTTGCTGGAGTCTTCCATCAGATCCTCGTCCTTCGCTGTTGCTGCGCCCCGATATGTCCCGCTTTGCGGCCCCGCATCGGCCATGATGGGGTCGTGACCGGATATTTCAACGTGACCCGTTGCCGGATATTTCGACGCCCGATTCCCACTGGACTTGGCGGTCGGAGCCAATTCCGACATATTGGACCAGCCTCGGGGACAGGAAGTGCCGCTGCCGCGTGTGGAAAATCCGCCCGCGTAAGGGCTGCGAGCGCGGGTTAATGATCATGCGGGACCGACAGGAGCAGGAACGGGCCCCGGCCGGCGGGCTGGCGGCGTCGCGACCGGCCGATCTGGTTGTCGTCGCCCACGGTCTGCGCAAGGAATTCGACGGGCGCGCTGCGGTGTGCGGAATCGACCTTGCGATTCCACGCGGCGGATGCTTTGGATTACTGGGGCCCAATGGCGCGGGCAAGACCACCACCCTTCGGATGATCCTGGGACAGTCGCCCGTCAGCGGCGGGAGTCTCACGGTATTCGGCTTACCGATCGACCGAGG
Source organism: uncultured Chromatiaceae bacterium (assembly GCA_964522655.1). Taxonomy (GTDB): domain Bacteria; phylum Pseudomonadota; class Gammaproteobacteria; order Steroidobacterales; genus QUBU01. Next base: position 8,508 of record CAZFWB010000053.1, read on the forward strand.
TGCGCGCCAGATCCGCGCCCGGACCGGGGTGGTTCCGCAGAACGACAACGCGGATCCCGACTTTACCGTGGAGGAAAACCTGCGAATGTACGCGCGGTATTTCGGGCTGCGCGCGGCGGAGGTGGCGCCCCGCATCCGCGAACTGCTGGCGTTCATGGAGCTGGCCGACCGCGCGAACGACCGTATCAAGTCCCTCTCGGGAGGGATGAAGCGCCGGCTGACCATCGCGCGGGCGCTGATTAACGATCCGGAGCTCATCGTGCTCGATGAACCGACGACGGGACTCGACCCGCAGGTGCGGCGCATGATCTGGAACCGGCTGCGGCAGCTGCGCAATGCCGGCAAGACGCTGCTGTTGACTACGCACTATATGGACGAGGCGGAGCGTCTCTGTGACGACCTCGTCGTCATCGACAAGGGCCGTATCATCACTCAGGGCCCGCCGCGCGACCTGATCCGGCGCCATGTCGAGTCCAATGTCATCGAGATCCAGGGTGAAGCGGGAGTGGTGGCGAACCTGTTCGACGGGCTGCCCGGCGTGAGGGTGGAGCGGGTCGGCGGGACGCAGTATTGCTATACGAATGACCTGGCTGCCGCTCTGCAGCGCCTCGAGCGCGCGCCCGGACTGATCTGCATGCACAGGCCGACCACGCTCGAGGACGTGTTCCTTCGGCTGACGGGGCACGAGTTGCGTGAATAGGGCGCGCAAGGCGTCCGGGAGTTACCGACCATGACGACCATGACCCTGCTGCTGCCGCGCCCGCGACCGGCCGCCCTCAAGGTGTGGCTGCGGAACCTCCTGGTCTGGCGCAAGCTGATGGTGGCCGGCCTGTTCCTGACCTTCGGCGAGCCGTTCGTCTATCTGATCGGCCTCGGGTTCGGGCTCGGGCGTTTCATCGGCGACGTATCCGGCATGACCTACCTGACGTTCCTCGCCTCGGGGCTGCTTGCCGCCTCCGCCATGAACGCAGCCGCCTTCGAGGGCATGTACTCGGTGTTCACCCGCATGGTGCACCAGCAGACCTACGACGCGATTCTCGCCACACCACTGCAGGTCGACGACATTGTGGCCGGCGAGATGCTCTGGTGCGCGACGAAGTCGGTCATCGTGGGGCTGCCGATACTGGTCGTGGCCACTTTGATGGGGGCGGTTGTGAGCTGGTCGGCACTGGCAGCGCTGCCGGTTTTTTTCCTCGTGGGCCTGTGCTTCGCCGGCCCGTCGATATTCGTCAGTTCGCTCGCGCCGTCGTTCGACTTCTTCAATTACTACGTGACTCTGCTGATTACACCGATGTTCATTTTCAGCGGAGTGTTTTATCCGATTGGTACTCTTCCTGAATTCGCGCAGGTGATCGTTCAGGTGCTGCCGCTGTCCCACGCGGTCGCGCTCATCCGCCCTCTGGTCGCCGGCCAGGCACTCGAGCACGTGTTCCTGCACGTCGGCGTGCTGCTCGCTTACGCCGGCGCCGGGTACCTCGCGGCGACGATATTCATCCGGCGGCGGCTGATCAGGTAGAGTTGTGGGGCCCGCCCGCTGCCTTCCAGCTGTTTCGTTCCAGTTCCACCAGATGAGCAAGCAGTTCGGAATGCGGCTGAACGTGAAATATGTAACGCGGCAGATCCCGTTCCGTCGACTGGGCCATGAACGGCTCGCCCCAGAAGCTGAGCAGCGCCTCGCATCGCCCGCTGTGCTGGCTGTCGGCTAAGATGAAGGAAACGTTTTTCGCAAGGCGGCGCCAGCGCGGTGGTGGGACCTTCGCGCGTCCATTGCAGGCTTCGATCTGCGGCTGTACCGCCTTTTGCCACAGTTCCTGCTGGCTTTCATCGAGGACGAACTGGATCGACGTGACGAACGGGTTGTCCAGGGCCGGGCGCAGCAGTTTCTCGAACAGCGGAGCCGGGGCGTACATCGACAGGCATACGTTGTACCAGACGGTAGTCCCCTTCATCTGCCGGATGAACTGCTCGTTGACGCTCTGAAGCCGCCTCGGGCCGACGAGTACGACCTCGGGAGGCTCCATCGCTGACTGGATTGCGCGAACCGCCCGCTCCGTTCGTTCCACCTGCTCGGCGGTAATCTCGTTACTGCGCGTGTGGCGCATGAAATTGATGAAGAGAAGGCCAAGCAGCGCCAGCAGAATGGGCAATACGACCGCCTCATCCACGATGTGCAGAAGATGCAGGACGATGGCCACGATTGCGGCCAGCAGGCCTGCAATGGCGTCCCACTCATAATTGAGGAATCTGCTGATCTTCATCTCTGACTCCCTGGCCTGTCCGCCGCGCGCCGTCGGGTCCCCCGGGCACGCGTCCGGCCCGGCTTCGTGGTACGTCCCGCCGGGGCCTTCCGCTCGCTGCGCGAGCGGGAACTCAATCCGGCTCCTTCTCCCGGACCTCGATTCTGAACCCGGCGGGGGAATGGAACGAGATCATCCGGCCGGTACCGTACAGCAGCCGGCGCTGACCGTGGTCGGTGACGGGAATGTCGGCCGCCCGCAGGCGGTCGAGCAGCAGCGACACGTCCTCTACGTCGTAGTTGACGTGCAGCGTTCCAAGCGCCGGGGGCCCGGCGCGTGGGAACAGGTTGTTGCCGCTGGTGCGCTCGTACTCGATGACTTCGACGCGCCCGAGTAGCTCGGTCGGGTCACCATAGACTTTCAGGATCAGGGCGGCCCCGGCGGGCAGGCCGATCGTTTTCTCGATCATGGGCCCGGCGAGACGAATGTCGAGCGTGACCGCCATGCCGAGCACGCCGGTGTAGAAGCGATCCTCGGACGCCAGGTCGGGGACGATCGTGATCAACGGGCCGACACCCGCGAATCCCTTCTCGTTGAAGCAGGGGTCGTAGCCCTTGCCGATCACTTCCAGGAGCACCACGTTGGTCTCATCATGGCCGGGAAGGTGCACTTCCTTGAAGATCAGCCCGTCCGGCCCCGGCAGGGTGGCCGGGTCGGAGCGAAAATTCACGCCCTCGCCTTTCAGTGCCTCGACGCGCTTCGTCATGTCCCGCACGTAAACGTCCAGATTTTTCGGCAGGCGATCCGTGACCTGAGAGCCCCGGCGAACCGGCGCGCCAGGGTTCGTGAACTCGACGAGGTGAATCGCGCCGGCCGGCGCGCCTGGCGTCCGGACGATCGCCTGGCGACTGATGTCGCCGGGCGCGAGCTGCCACAGGCCGGCGAGATCCCGATCAGGCCCGTCGCGCTGCGCTCCAACCTCGAAACCGAAATATTCGACCCAGAACGAGATCGCGCGATCGAGCGTGGCGACTCCGACGGTTGCGTGCGCAAAGGCGCCGAGCAGCGGCTTGTTTACGTTCATGGTGGCGATGGATCCGCGGCACTCGAGGTCGGCGCAGGCCTAACCCAGGGCAACGAGCGGTTGCGCCCGACTGGCTGTGCCGGGGTCGTCATGCCCTGAGGGCGGCGCCTGCCTCGCGCAGTTCCCGCAACCGGAGCCCAAACGCCCACAGGAACACCAGACCGTTGGCCGCGGCCATGGCAGTGAACGGTGCATGCGGTCCGACCGTGTCGAAGAGACGTCCGCCTCCCGCTGAAATTGCCAGGATGCCGAGTGCGCCACAAAAGCTCTGCAAGCCGAACACGGAGCCACGCAGGTGAACGGGCGCCTCCTGCCCGAGCAGGAGCGTGGACGAGAGTACGGTGCTGGCAAGCCCCACGCCGAGCAGCACGAGTGCGGGCAATGATGCCGTCGCGGCCGGGTCCTCGAGAAACGATACCCAGCCGTAACCAATGGCAGCCAGCAGGAAACCGACGATCAGCAACGTCAGGCGGTTGACCCGGTCGCCGATGAAACCGAATGCCGGTGACCACAGCAGGGCAGCGCCCTGCGTGATTCCCACGACCATGCCGGCGCGGGCGGCGGCCTGCGGCGCCGAGAGTCCGATGTCGGCGCCGGACTGCACGACCCAGAGCGTAATGAACAGGGTCACGATCGCCATGTCGGCTCGTGCCGCAAACGCCCCGGCGTAGCAAAGGGCGATGCGCGGCTTGCGTGCCGCCCCGACGCCTTGGGTCATCAGGTGCAGCAGAGGCGTTCGTGCGGCGACGGCCGCTGGCCGGCCGGGCTTCAGGCCGAGCATCACGACGGCCGCGAGCGTCGCAATCGCGCCGACAGCGAGGAAGGACAAGCGCCCCGCCCAGACCTGGTCGGTGCCGACGCGCTCGAACAGCATCGGCAGCTTGGTCAGGCCGACGAAGAACACGACGGAGCCGAGACCGTTCAGGAAAAACGCGATGCCAGTCAGCTTGCCGCGCGAGGCCTCGTCCGGATAGTCGGCGATGATCGTGGCCAGCATAGCGGAGGTGGCCGCGATGCCGAGGCCGAGAATCAGCCGGTAGGAAAGCAGCTGGGGCACGGTGGTCGCGAACGCATAGAGCGCATAGCCGAGCGCCAGAATACAGAAACCCGCTACGTAGACCACGCGCCGTCCGTAGCGATCGGATAACGCACCCCACCAGCCGATGGCCGCGAGCAGGACAATTTCCTGCCAGAACTGCAGGTCCCCCGATATTCGGCCGTGTTCGGCCTCGGGCAGCCCCAGGTTGACCTGCAGGATGTAAGGCGTGAGGGCGGTGAAATACGTGAACAGGCCGATGCTGAGCAGGGCCGCGAACAGGTAGCACAGCGCATGGCGTGGCTCGATTCCCGGGGCGAGCAGGATGGGTCCGAGCGATTTCTGTGACGGGGTCATGTGTTTTCTGTTGTTGGTCTGTGCCGCGGCAGGACTGTAACAACAATCCTGCTCATGCCGATATTCAGATGGCTTGGCCTGCGTGAGCGGCGCCCAGCAGGCGTGCTTCGATCGTCCCGTTTCTCCCGAACGCCGGTCTCAGAAAAATGGGCCCGGCTGGACTTGAACCAGCGACCAACGGATTATGAGTCCGCCGCTCTAACCAACTGAGCTACAGGCCCGCCGACGCTGCGGCGTCTTGGTGCCGCGCGGGTCGATTCGACCGGAAGGCTGAATTCTATCAGCCGCGGCCAGGACGATCATGGTCGCGGCGTGACCGCGGCTGGCCGATTCTGTTACTGTCGCGGCCGCGGGCCGCCTCGCGGACGGGCATTGATGGGCCACAGGACCAAAGAACTTCCTCCGCTGACGGGCATTGCCAGCGTCGTGAGGGAACTGCGCTACCACGAGGTTTCGCGCCAGGGCCTCGGACTCGCGCTCATGCCGATGTATGCACTGCTCGCGCAGCCGACGGAGAACTTGTTTGCCGCGGGCGTGTCGATTTCTGTGCTGGGCGCGGTCGTGCGGCTCTATGCCTCGGGTTTCATCGCCAAGAACCAGCAACTCGCCACCGACGGACCGTATTCGTTGGTGCGCCATCCGCTGTACACGGGCAACCTGCTGTTGCTCATCGGGTTTACGCTGGCGAGCGGGTTGTGGTGGGCCGTCCTGCTTTCGACGTGGTTCTGGTGGTTTTACTATCCACCGGCGATTGAGTACGAGGATCGCAAGCTGCGCCGCATGTTTGGCGAAAGGTGCGCCGAGTGGCAGAAGGTCACGCCGGCGGTCCTGCCACGCTCGATCGTCCCCGCTCGTGGCGGCGCGTGGTCGCTCGGTACCAGCCTGCGCCGCAACGCCGAGCCGCTGGTGCTCGCGTACTCGTTTTTCTGGCTGGGCTGGATCTACCGCCTGCTTTGACGCGATCGCGCATGAGCGGTCCAGGCTCCCATAGCCAGTCCCCGAATGGGATAACGCCGCCGTCAGCCGGCGAGCCGCGTCTGCTCGCCAGCGGCTACCAGGGGGTCGTGTACCTGGTGGAAGGCCCGGGCGGAGCGGCCATCGTGAAGCGGGCGAGTGGCCGCGGTCCGTTGCTGGCCTTGCGTCGCGCCATGCTCCGTCGCGAATACGCCATCTATCAGAGATTGGTCGGGATTGCCGGCATACCCGCGTGCAAGGGTATCGGACCGGACGGTGAGCTGATGCTGGAATTCATCCGCGGCCATTCGTTGCGCGAGGCGCAGCCCACCGCCGCGCAACGCGAGCGGTTTTTCGCGGATCTGCGTGACCTGATCCTCGCTATGCACAGGGTGGGGGTGGCGCACGGCGACCTGAAGCGCAAAGACAACATTCTGATTGGACCGGGCGGTCGCCCTTATATCATTGATTTCGGTACCGCCATCGCTGCTCCGCCGGAGTCAGGCCTGGTCCGGTACCTGTTGTTCCGGCAGATGTGCCGCATGGACCTCAACGCCTGGATCAAGCTCAAGTATCGGCGGCAGCCCGGCACGCTCGAGCCGGCCGATCGGGGCTACCACCGGCCGACGAGTATCGAGCGCATTGCGCGCGTCGTCAGGCGGGCATGGCGGGCGGCAACTTTTCGTCGTTGGCGCAACACGCGGCGCTGAGATTCACGCCGCAGCCTGCCAGGGAGGATCCGTCCCGCGGCGGCGGCCCGCCGGCGTTGCGGTCGCATTGTGCATTGGCTCGACCGCCAACGGCTGCCGCGAGCCAGCAATTTACATAAGTCCGAGGTCGCGCTCGAGCGGAGATTCTGGGCACCATGCCCGTACCACGCGCGCTGCAGCTGTGTGAAAATTCATCCGCTCGGAAGGTCCTGATGAGGTTTCCGAGACACGTTAGCCGTTCACGGCAAGGGATCTGCGGAAATGAATCGGTACCGGGCAGGCCGGTGGGCTTTGCTGTTCGCTGGTGTCGCGCTGTCAGGCCTGGTAGGGCTGACGGTTCTTTCCTTGTTCGCCCGTCATGGGTGGCTTGCTGAGCTCGCCTCGCATTTTCGACCGCAATACAGCCTGGCGCTGCTGGTGCTCTGCGTTGGGTTCGCCGTCGGTCGCCGGCCGCTCGCGGCGATGCTGGCCGCGGCAGCGATGCTCCCTAATGCGTGGTACGTAGCACCCTACGCGCTGCCCGCCATGATCCCGCCGTCCATTGCCTCGTCGGCGGGGCAGGACGTGTCCATCGTCTCCCTGAATCTGTTCATCAGTAACGAGGACTATGCGGCGGTGCGTGCCTACCTGGCCAGAAAGAACGCCGATGTCCTCGTGCTCTCGGAACTGACGCCCGCCTGGGTCACTGCGCTGCGCGAGATCACGGCAAATTATCCGTACTGGGTTTCCGTGGACCGTCGTACGCCATGGGGGCTGGGCGTCTACTCGAAGTATCCGCTCATTGACGCGCGGCCCCTGGACCTCGGGCTTGCCGGGAGCGTCAACGTGATGGCCACGGTCGCATTGCCGGGTGGCGACGTGCAGCTGCTGGGCGTGCATCTCGCTTCGCCGACCTCTCCGACGCGCGCCGCGCAACGCAACCACCAGCTCGAACAGCTGGCCGGGCTGCTCGGTCCGTCCCGAAATTCGGCCGATGCGCGAGCCCCTCGACGATTGCTGGTCGGCGATCTGAATCTGACGCCATTCTCGCCTTATTTCGCCGATCTGCTCGATCGCACCGGCATGGTCGACGCCCGTCGCGGGCAGGGTCTGACAGCCACCTGGCCTACCTGGGTCATGCCGGTTCGTATCGCCATCGACCATTGCATCGTCGATCCCGACCTGCCGGTGGCAAACGTCACCCGTGGACCCGCCGTCGGCTCCGACCACTATCCCGTCGAGATAGCGCTGCGCCAGCGCGGCTGAGCCGCGCCTTCGGCGCTGGGCCGGAAAGGCCACGACGGTATGACGTCGTCCTGTGCCTCTGAACGGCCCATGGCGGGCTACTGGCCGCGTGCAATCGCCGGTCACCGGTGCTAAATAGAGCATTGCGCCGGCGCGAATCCGGCGCCGTGCGCTCCGGCATTGGTCTACGGGAGGTTCTGCATGAGCCTCATTAGCCAGATTCTGGGTCTTTTCGCCTTCCTGTTCGTCTTCGCGCTCGGTGTGGCCGCGATTGCTGCGGCGGTCATATTCGTAGTCGACAAGACGCAGACGAAGCACGCGATACGGCGCAACTACCCGCTCATCGGCCGTTTTCGCTACCTGTTCGAGAAAATCGGCGAGTTCCTGCGCCAGTATTTTTTTGCGATGGACCGCGAGGAAATGCCGTTCAACCGGGCGGAACGCGCCTGGGTATATCGAGCGTCGAAGGGCGAGGAGAACACGGTCCCGTTCGGCTCGACCCGGGACCTGCGATTTCCCGGCACGGCGATTTTCGTGAACTGCCCTTACCCGATACTCGACGAGGAGACGGTGCCTGCCTCGCCGGTCACCGTCGGCCCGGGCTGCCGCAGGCCCTACACGACGACCCGGTTCTTTCACATCTCCGCGATGAGTTATGGGGCGATTTCCAGACCTGCAGTTCTGGCATTGTCGAACGGCGCGAAGATGGCTGGCTGCTGGCTCAACACGGGGGAGGGAGGGCTCTCCCCGCACCATCTGGCGGGGGGCGCAGATCTCGTGTTCCAGATGGGAACCGCAAAATACGGTGTGCGGGACGCCGATTCACGACTCAACGAGATGCGGCTTCGCGAGCTCGCCAGTTACGAGCAGGTGCGCATGATCGAGGTCAAGCTGAGCCAGGGCGCCAAACCCGGCAAGGGTGGCATTCTCCCGGGAGCGAAAGTCACGGCCGAAGTTGCGCGCATACGCGGAATTCCCCAGGGGCAGGATTCGATCAGCCCGAACCGACACCCCGAGATCCGCGACGCCGGGAGCCTTCTGGATTTCATCGCCCGCGTGCGCGATGTGAGCGGACGGCCCACGGGTTTCAAGGCTGTGTTCGGGTCCTATGACTGGCTCGGCCTCGTGTTCGAGGAGATCCAGCGGCGTGGTCCGGACAGCGCGCCGGATTTCATCACGATTGATTCCGGCGACGGCGGCACCGGCGCCGCCCCGATGACATTGCTCGACAATGTCGGGCTGCCCGTGCGCGAGAGTCTGCCGCGGGTCGTCGATATGCTCGTTGAGCACGGCCTGCGTGAACGAATCAAGGTGGTGGCGAGTGGCAAGATGATCAATCCTGCCGGCGTGGCCTGGGCGCTGTGCGTTGGTGCGGATTTCGTGAATTCCGCCCGCGGTTTCATGTTCGCGTTGGGCTGTATCCAGGCGATGAAGTGCAACAAGAACACCTGCCCGACCGGAATTACGACTCACGACAGGAACCTGCAGCGAGGGCTGGTGGTATCGGACAAGGCCGAGCGCGTCGCCCGCTATCAGCAGGGCATGGAGCGGGAGGTGGCGGTAATCGCCCATTCCTGCGGGGTCGCTGAGCCGAGGCTCCTGCGCCGGCATCACTGCCGGATCGTGCAGCCTGGTGGCCAGACTACGCCGTTGAGCGATATTTATCCCGAAGCGATAGCAGGCTGATCGCGCGCGATCAGTCCTCTATGAGAAAGCTCCGAAGCTGATCGCTGCGCGACGGATGGCGCAGCTTGCGCAACGCCTTCGCCTCGATCTGGCGAATTCGCTCGCGTGTCACGTCGAACTGCTTGCCGACTTCCTCGAGCGTGTGGTCGGTATTCATGTCGATACCGAAGCGCATGCGCAACACCTTCGCTTCCCTCGGGGTCAGGCCGGCCAGCACGTTGTGAGTGGCCTCCTTGAGGCCCTCCGAGGTGGCCGCGTCCAGCGGCGAGGAAATCGTGGTGTCTTCGATGAAATCCCCGAGATGCGAGTCCTCGTCGTCGCCGATCGGCGTCTCCATGGAAATCGGCTCCTTGGCGATCTTCAGCACCTTGCGCACCTTGTCCTCCGGCATCTCCATCCGGACGGCGAGTTCCTCCGGTGTCGGCTCTCTCCCCATTTCCTGCAGCATCTGGCGGGAGATGCGGTTGAGCTTGTTGATCGTCTCGATCATGTGCACCGGAATGCGGATGGTACGGGCCTGGTCCGCGATGGAGCGGGTGATGGCCTGCCGGATACACCAGGTGGCGTAGGTGGAGAAC
>CAZFWB010000054.1:0-1717 GCA_964522655.1 uncultured Chromatiaceae bacterium
CGGGCGCCTCCGCGTTGACCTGCACCTGCACGTTGGTGATGTCCGGCACCGCGTCGATCGGCAGGCGCTGGAAATTGAACACACCGAGCACGACGAAGCCCGCAACCAGGGCGAGCACCGACCACCGGTGCTCGATCGAAAAACGGATGATGCGCTCGATCATGGCCGTGCCTCGCTCAATGGTCGTGGCCGGCGCCGGCCTTGCCGATCTCGGCCTTGATCAGGAAGCTGTTGGCGACCACATAACTCTCACCGGCCCCGATCCCCGATTTCACCTCGGCATGCTCGCTGTCCATGGCGCCCAGCTCGAGCATGCGCGGCTCGTAGAAATCCCCGACGTTGGCAAAAACGACGTCGAAGTCGCGATAGTTCTGCAACGCCGGGCGCGCCACCGCCACCGGCACTTCCTTCGCCGCAATCTCGACCTCGCCGGTGACGAATATCCCCGGCTGCCAGCGTCCGTCGCGGTTGTCGAGGGAGACCCGCAGCTGCACGCTCTGGCTCTCGCCGGAGCCGACCGGCGAGATGAAACCGACGGTCCCCTCGGCCTCGACGCTGCCATCATCCGCCCGGACCCGCACACGCTGGCCGAGGCGAACCTTGGCGAGATCGCGGCGAAACACCGCGAGTTCCGCCTGCACGCTCGACAGGTCGGCGACGGTGAACAGAGCCCGGTCGCCGACGGTTTCCCCGGGGTTGACCGACCGCTCGATGATCACTCCGCCGATCGGCGCGCGCACCGGGTAGGTCTGCAGGCTCTCGTTGCTCTCGACCAGCGCGAGCGTCTGGCCGGAACTGACACGATCGCCGAGGTTGCCGCGCACTTCGCGCACCACGCCCGGAAAGCGCGCATTCACGCTGAGCACGCGCCGCGGGTCCGGAATGATCGCCCCGTACAACAGCAGCGATTCGCGCACCTGGGCCGGTCCGGCCTGCGCGACCCTGATGCCCGCGCCGCGCGCCGCGTCCGCGCTGATCTCGACGCGGGACTCGTAGGACGGATAGCGCCACTCGTGCGTTTCGCCGCCGGCGCTGACCGACACCCTGACGTCGAAGGAGTGCGGCTCCCCGACCACGCCCTGGCCCTCCAGGTAGTCGCCGCGCGGTACGAACGCGAAGCGATCGACCCTGCCGCCGAGCCGGGTCAGCTCGACGGCGGCCCGGAGCGCGCCCGGGTCGAGGGGCTGACCGTCACGCCAGGCGAAGAGGCGAAACTCCGACGGGCGATCCGCTTCGTAGATCTGCAACTCGACGCTGAATGCGCCGTCGCGGAGCATCCGGCCGCCGTGGGGTCCGCGCTCGATCTCCCCCTCGGCGCGCTCACCTTCGTGTCCGTGCTCTTCGGCCGCCTGCGTATCCAGCGCCGAGTGCATGATGCCCCACACGCCGGCGGCGCCGACGGCGAGGAGACCCGTCACGATCAGAAATTGTCGGTTCATGGAACGTCTTCTCCGGCCGGCACGGCAACGCCGGTCAGCCTCTCGATTTCGGTCAGCAACTGGTGGTATTCGATCGCCGTGCCCACCCGCTCGAGCTCGGCGTCGAGCGACTCGCGCGCCGCGACCGCATACTCGCCGTAGGACAGGCGACCGAGCCGATAGCCGCGCTCGATCTGTGCGAGTGCCTCGGTCGCGGCCGGCAGCACGTCGCGCTCCAGCACCGCGAGCGACTCGCGGCGCACCTCTATCTGGCGGTGCAGGCCGCTCACGGTCGCCAC
>CAZFWB010000054.1:1817-4825 GCA_964522655.1 uncultured Chromatiaceae bacterium
GCCAGCGCCGCGAAACGCGGCGATCGCTCGACGCGCGCGAGCAGATCCGGCAGGGGCTCGAGCGTCTGCACGGCGAACAAATCGCCACCCGCGGTCATCGGCAATGAGTCCGGCTCCCCCCAGCTTGCCGCCAGGGCGCGCCAGGCCGTCGCGATCTCCGCCTCCGCGCGCAGAACCAGCAACTGCTCGCGGCCCACCTGCGCGCGGGCGCGGTGCAGTTCAGCGCTCAACGCGCTGCCAGCCGTCACCCTGCGTTGTGCCTGCGCGCGGATCGCTTCTGCAAGCTCGAGGAAACGCCGCGCGGTGCGCAGTTGCTCCTGCGCGCCGAGCAGCGCCATGAACCGGCGCGCGGTCTCGGCCGCCACGTCGAGCCGCGCCGCGTCGAGTTCCGCCAGCGCGACGTCGCGGCCGGCGCGGGCCGCGTCGATTCGCCGCGCCCGCTTGCCGCCGGACTCGACCGCGCGGCTCAGTTGCAGCGTGGTCTCCAGCGCGTCGGTGCCGCTGACGTCGCCCGTCCCGGCGAAGTTCTCCAGTTCCAGCCCGACCTCGGCCTGCGGCCCGAACTGCGCCTGCCCGATGCGCGCCGCGGCGGCCTCCGCCTGCGCGCGGCCGACGGCCAGCGCCGGACTGCGCTCGAGCGCGCGGCCGACCGCCTGTCGCAGAGTCAGATCCTGCGACTCTGCAGCCGTCGCGCGCCCGGCGGTGACGGCAAGAGCCGCCAGCACCGCCACGGTCCACAGGGACCGCAATACACCAGGTTTCATGTGAATCGCTCCAGATGAGCGCCGGACCGAAGCAGGGCCGGCCACCGCGCTACGGCATTCCGCAGCACGGAGTCTCTGCCTGCGCGCCTCTCGGGCGCGGGTGGAGCTAGGCGATGGGAGGTCGATTCAGCCGCGAAGGATCGAGATGCGACGGAGCCGGCTGACGCCACGGCGAAAACGCGGCGGAGGCCGGCGTGAGACTGGAGAGCAACGGCATCGGCAACGCCGCCAGGTGCGCGCCGCCGAAATGGCAACTGTCACAGCTGAACCCGTGCTCGGCAGGCGCGTGACCGTCATCGCCGTCGTGCCCATCCGGCACCGCGGCGAGCGGCGTACCCTCCACCACCTCGTCGTAGTCGGTCACGAACTCGAATACGGCGAAGAGCAGCGCGAGGATGCTGACGATTACGATGCAGCGTCGCATGCGGAGGGATACTAGCCGAAGGCGTGCGACAGTCGCAATAAAACGCGCATCCGTTGTGACCCAATGCCGCAGAGTTTCACACGATTAGCGAGCACATGACCGAATTCCTGCCGTGGAGATCACGAGCGCGCTCCTTGCCCCCGCAGACGCAATGCATTCATGACCACCGAGGCGGAACTGAGGCTCATTGCCAGGGCGGCGATCATCGGCGACAGCAGCCAACCGGTGAGCCCATAGAGTAGGCCGGCCGCGAGCGGTACCCCCAGCGCGTTATACACGAAGGCGAACATAAGGTTCTGACGCATGTTGGCGACAGTGGCCTCAGAAACCGCCCTCGCACTCGCAATGCCCCGTAGATCGCCCCGGACCAGCGTCACCTGCGCGCTGTGCATCGCGACATCGGTCCCTGTGCCCATCGCAATTCCGACGTCGGCTCTGGCTAGCGCGGGTGCATCGTTGATGCCGTCGCCCGCCATCGCGACGACCCGACCCTTCGCCTGGAGCCGCGCGACCAGGTCCAGCTTGTCCTGCGGGCGTACTTCACCGTGCACCTCGTCGATCGCAAGCTCGGCCGCCACCGAACGGGCGGTCGTGAGGCCGTCACCGGTTGCCATCACGATGCGGATGCCGGCATCGCGCAGCACCGACACGGCTTCCGGCGTAGTGGGCTTGATCGGGTCGGCGACGGCGAGGATCCCGGCGAGCTTGCCGTCCACGGCGAGGAACATGACGCTGGCGCCGGTCGCGCGCAGCGACTCGGCCGCCTGGCGTAACGGCTCGACGGAGACGTCTTCCTGCGTCATGAGCGAGGCGTTGCCGAGCACCAGACGCCGGCCGCCGACGCGCCCGCGGACCCCAATGCCGGTGGCCGATTCGAATTCACCCGTCGCTTCCAGCGCGAATCCTTTCTCCCTGGCCGCCGCGACAATGGCATGGGCCAGGGGATGCTCGCTCCCCTGATCGACGCTTGCGGCCAGTCGCAGCACCTCGTCCGCCGTGAAACTGCCGGAGGGCTCGACGCCTGCGAACCGTGGCCTGCCTTCGGTCAGCGTGCCGGTCTTGTCGACGATCAGGGTATCGACCTTGCGCAGCTGCTCGATCGCCGCGGCATCCCGGAACAGAATGCCGAGCGTCGCCGCCTTGCCGGTAGCCACCATGATCGACATCGGCGTTGCCAGGCCCAGCGCGCAAGGGCACGCGATGATGAGCACCGCGACGGCGTTGATCATGCCGTACACCCAGCCGGGCTCGGGCCCGAAAAACCCCCACACCAACAGCGTCAGCACTGCGATCAGGATCACGGCCACGACGAAGTAGCCGGCCACCGTGTCCGCCAGCCGCTGCATCGGCGCCCGGGAGCGCTGGGCCTGCGCAACCATCTGGACGATCTGCGAGAGTACCGTCTGGGCACCCACCTTCTCCGCCCGCATGACGAGACTGCCTGTGGTGTTGATCGTCGCCCCGATCAGCCGGTCGCCCTGTTGCTTGGCGACCGGCAGGGGTTCGCCGGTCAGCATCGACTCATCCACCGCGCTGCTGCCCTCCTCCACGACCCCGTCGACGGGCACCTTCTCGACCGGGCGAACCCGCAGGCGATCGCCTACGTGCACGTGCGTCAGCGGCACGTCGGCCTCGCTCCCGTCCTTCCCGATCCGGCGTGCCGTCTTCGGCGCCAGCCCGAGCAGGCTGCGAATCGCGGCGGAGGTCTGTGCGCGGGCCCCGAGTTCCAGAATCTGGCCCAGCAGCGTCAGTGAGATGATGACTGCCGCTGCCTCGAAGTAGACGCCCACCTCCCCATGGTCGGTGCGCATGGCCGGCGG
>CAZFWB010000054.1:4835-18290 GCA_964522655.1 uncultured Chromatiaceae bacterium
ACCCGTCCCATGTCGCTGAACTCGTCGGGAAATACCCCGGGCGCCAGGGTCGCAACGACGCTGTAGCAGTAGGCAGCCGCGGTGCCGAGACCAATGAGCGTCCACATGTTGGGACTGCGGTTTGCGACGGATGCGACGCCGCGAACGAAAAACGGCCATCCGCCCCACAGCACCACCGGCGTCGCAAGTGCGAGTTCGACCCAGTTCTGTAATTGACCCGAAAACAGCCCGAGGCGGTGTCCGGTCATCGCCAGCGCCGTTACCACCACGGTCAGCGGCAGCGTCCACCAGAAACGCCGCCGCAGGTCGAGCAGCTCGGGGTTCTCTTCGTCGCCGGACACCGGGATCTCCGGCTCGAGAGTCATCCCACACTTCGGGCAGTTGCCGGGCCGATCCTGGCGGATCTCCGGGTGCATCGGGCAGGTGTACACGGTGCCGGGCGCCGCACCGTCCCGAGCCGAATCGGCCCGAGGAGATTTCTCTTTTGCGGTCATGACGTCCTCTTGTTCGTCGGCTCAAGCCCCGTCCGAGGCCTGTCGGATCCGAAACCGTCGCGGTCCCATGATGCACGCCGCGGCGCAGTCCTCCCCGCAGCGCCCGACCGCGCAGGATCGGGCGCTGTCCACCCGCACCAGTCCTCTGCGAAGCGCAGCCCGCGGCCCCGTGTATTGCTCTGCACGGGGCCGCTGCCTCGAACCGCCGTCAGCCCGCCCCGGCCATGTCGCGATGCCCCTTGGCCATCTCGCGCGCTTCGTCGGCAGCTTCCTGATAGGCATTCGCCAGACGTTCGCAGTGCCTCGACAAGCTCTGTAACGTCGACCCCAGCTTGCCACCGCCACTCACGCGGGCCCGGTAGCCGGCGGCGAGTTCCTTGTGACTTTTCGCCTTCGCCTCGAGATCGAGCGCCTCCTGGTCGTAGCGGGCGGCCTCCGCCGCGTGATCCTGGGCCGACACCGGCAGGGTCGCCGCCTGGTCGGCGGCGGCCGAGGGCTCCGACATGACCACGGCAAACGCAGTCGTCAACGCGGCCAGGGCGGCCAATGCGGTCATTCTGATCCTCGTTATCTTCATTTTGCTCTCCTGTTTTAAGCAACTGAATGAGGCGGCCCGAACATCACTGCGTGGGGGCACCGGCGCGCTCGGGCCTTGCGCGCCAGCGCCAGATTGCATACAGCGCTGGAATGACGAAAAGCGTGAGCAACATGGCCGAGAGGACGCCACCGACCATTGGCGCCGCGAGCCGCTTCATGACGTCCGCCCCGGTCCCGGAGGCCCACATGACCGGCAGCAGTCCGATGATGTTGGCGGATCCCGCCATGGCCATCGGGCGAATCCGCTCGACCGCGCCCTCGTGCACCGCGTCGAGAATTTCCTGCAGTGTGCCCAGCCGGCCCTGCGCGGCGCGGCGATTGCAGGCCTGGCCGAGGTAGGCCAGCATCACGGCACTGGTCTCCGCAGCTACTCCGGCGAGCGCTATGATCCCGACCCACACGGCGATGCTCATGTCGTAACCGAGCGCCACCATGAACCACACCCCGCCGACCAGCGACAGCGGCACCCCGAGCATCACCATCAGGGTCTGCGCAACGGAGCGGAACGTGAAATAGAACAGCACGAAAATGATCGCGAGCGTGAGCGGGATGAAAATCTGCAGCCGCTCGGCGACGCGCTGCATGAACTCGTACTGCCCGGACCATGCGATCGTGTAACCGGGCGGCAAGCGCACATCCTTGGCGATCATCCGCTTCAGGTCGTCCACATAGCCGCCCACGTCGCGGCCGGCCATGTCGACGTAAACGTAGCCGGCGAGCATGCCACCCTCGTTGCGAATCATCGCCGGGCCGCTCACCAGCTCCAAATCGGTCAGCTGCCCGAGCGGTACCTGTGCACCGGCCGGAGTGGTCACGAGCACGCGCTTGAATTCGTCCAGATCGTCGCGCAGCTCACGGAGGTAGCGCACATTGATCGGGTAGCGCTCGCGCCCCTCAATCGTCATGGCGATGTTCTCCCCGCCGATCGCCGTCTCGATCAACCGGTTGACGTCCATGATCGTCAGCCCGAAACGGGCGATCTCCTCGCGCTTGACCGTGAAATCGAGGAAGAAGCCGCCGGCGACCTTCTCCGCGAATACGCTGCGGGTGCCCTCCACCATCCTGGCCGCCGCCTCGATCTGCTGGCCGATCGCCTCGATCGTTTCGAGGTCCGGTCCGTAGATCTTGATCCCCACCGGAGTGCGAACGCCGGTGGTCAGCATGTCGATGCGTGCCTTGATGGGCATGGTCCAGGCGTTGGCCACGCCCGGGAACTGCAGCGCGGCGTCCATCTCGCCGATGAGGCTCTCGTAGCTCAACCCGGCACGCCACCGCGCCTTCGGCTTCAGCTCCACGATCACCTCCATCATGGAAAACGGCGCTGGGTCGGTGGAAGTCTCCGCCCGCCCCGCCTTACCGAACACCTGGTCGACCTCGGGAAAGCCGCGCAGCCGGCGATCCATTTCCTGCAGCAGGCTGGCCGCCCCGGTCACCGACAACCCGGGCTGAGTCACCGGCATGTACATGATGGTGCCCTCGTAGAGTGGCGGCATGAACTCCGCGCCCATGCGCTGGAAGGCGGGGATCACCGTGGCGGCGAGGACAACGGCCGCGATGACTACCGCAACCCGATGCCTGAGCGCGAGCCGCAGCGGGGCAGCGTAGAGCCGCTGGAGGAGCCGGGTGATCGGGTGATGCTCCTCGGCACGGATCCGGCCACGAATCAACAATGTGAGCAGCGCCGGGATAAGCGTGACTGCCAGCACGGCGCTCATCGCGATCGCGAGGTTCTTCGTGAGGGCGAGCGGCGTAAACAGCCGCCCCTCCTGCGCCTCTAGCGTAAACACCGGGGTGAAGGCGACTGCGATCACCAGAAGCGAGGCGAAGATGGCCGGCCCGACTTCCTTGGCCGACGCGATGAGGATCTCGCGGCGATCGCCATGGCGGCCGTCGCGCTCCCACTCGGCTATTCGCTTGTGCGCGTTGTCGACCATGATGATCGCCGCGTCCACCATGTCGCCAATCGCCACGATGATCCCGCCGATCGACATGATGTTCATGCCCACGCCCAAGAAATAGAGCGGAACGAATGCGATCAGAATCGCTATCGGTAGCGTGATGATCGGAATCAACGCGGAGCGGACGTGGAGCAGGAAGCCCACGATCAGTACCGCCACGACAATCAGTTCCTCGATGAGGCTCTCACTGGCTGTGCGCACGGACTCGCGGATGAGGTCGCTGCGATCGTAGGTGGTGACGATCTTCACGCCCGGCGGCATCGACGGCTCGATTTCCCGGAGCTTCGCCTTGACGCGCTCGATGACTTTCTGCGCGTCCTCGCCGAAGCGCATGACCACGATTCCCCCGACCACTTCACCGCGTCCGTCGAGGTCGACCAGTCCGCGTCGCATGTCGGGCCCAAGGGTGACAACAGCCACGTCGCGCAGCAGGATCGGCGTGCCACTGCGATTGGTCCCGACCGCGATCTCCTCCAGGTCCGCCACCGAACGGACGTAGCCACGGCCGCGGATCATGTACTCGGCGCCCGAGAACTCGACCACCCGGCCGCCGACGTCCATATTGCTCATGCGAACCCGCTCGATGATCTCCGGGACGCTCAGCCGGTAGGCGAGCAGCCGGGTCGGGTCGAGGTTGATCTGATACTGGCGGACGAAACCGCCCACGCTCGCCACCTCGGCCACGCCCTCGACCCCCCGCAGCCAGTAGCTCAGGTACCAGTCCTGGAAGGAGCGGAGCGAGGCGAGGTCCTGGGCACCCGTCTCGTCCACGAGCGCGTACTGGAATATCCATCCCACGCCGGTGGCATCGGGCCCGAGCTGCGGCGCCACCCCATCGGGCAGGCGGCCTGCGAGCTGGTTCATGTATTCGAGCACACGCGAGCGCGCCCAGTAGATGTCGGTGCCGTCCTTGAAGAGGACGTACACGTAGGAGTACCCGAAGTCGGAGAAGCCACGCACGACGGTCACGTTCGGCGCAGAGATCAGGGCGGTGACAATCGGGTAGGTGATCTGGTCCTCGACAAGGTCCGGCGACCGGCCCATCCAGGTCGTATAAACGATTACCTGGGTGTCCGAGAGATCTGGAATGGCGTCCACGGGAGTTTCACGCATGGCCCAGAGTCCGCCAGCGGCGAAGGAGAACACGAGCAGGAACACCACGAAGCGGTTACGCGCGCAGAAGTCGATGACGCTTTCAACCATGGCGGTTACTCGTGCTCATTTCGGCTGATCGTCGCGCGAATCCGCAGCCGCGCCACCCGGTTCTGGCATGTCCATTCCCGCCATGCCGGCCATCGCGCTCCGCACCTGGCTCTCCGAGTCGAGCAGGAAGTTTGCCGACGTCACCACTTCCTCGCCCTCCGTGAGACCATCAAGGATTTCCACCCATTCACCTGCCCGCGCACCGGTCTTTACCTCACGCCAGGCGAGCCTGCCGCCCCCACGATTGAGAAAAATCACGCGGCGCCGGCCTGCCTCGAGCACCGCGCCCTTCGGCACGATCAGGCGCTCGCCCAACGGCACGTCGAGCGCGACGTTCGCGTACATGTCGGGCTTCAGGTGGCCATTGCCATTGTCGATCTCGAAGCGGATCCGAGCGGTGCGCGTCTCGGGGTCGAGCGTCGGATAAACGAACGTCAGGCGACCGTCGAACGCCATCTGCGGATCGTAGGAGAGCGTGATGCGCGCATGCTGTCCCGGGCGGACAAACGGCAGTTCGTACTCGTAGATGTCCGCCAGCACCCAGACGCGGCTCAGGTCGGCGATCACGTACAGGTCCTCACCCGGCATCACGCGCATCCCGGCGACCGCCATTTTCTCGATCACCGTGCCGTCCAGTGGCGCATGTATCGGCAGGTTACGAAGGACCCGCCCCGTCTGTTCCAGCTCTTGAACGTGGCGGTCCTCGATATCCCAGAACTCCAGTCGCCGGCGGGCAGCCTCGAGCACGGACCTCGCGCCTTGGACGACGCCGGGAATCGTGCTGTCCCCGAGAGTGCGCACGCTGCGTAGCGCGAGCAGATACTCTTCCTGCGTGGCAACGAGCTCCGGGCTGTAGAGCGTGAACATCACCTGGCCTCGTCTGACCAGCTCGCCGGTCGTGCTCACCTTCAACTCCTCGATCCAGCCCTCGATCTTCACGTTCACACGGGCCAGCCGTCGCTCGTCGATCACGACGCGGCCCACGGTGCGTATCTCCCGGTCGAGCTGGCGCCGCTCCGCACGACCGAAGCGCACGCCGATCGACTGCAGCCGCCCCATCCCGATGTCGAGTTCGCCCGTAGCGAGCGCCGATGACGGCGCCATTTCCTCCGGTGTCATGCCGTCGTGGCTCGTCGCGGCGTTCGGCGAGGCGGGCATGTCGGCCATCTCGTCCGGACTCGTGCTGTCGCTCTCGACCTGCGATGCCGGCCCCGCGGTGGCCGGCTCGCGCTGCTGACAGCCGATGACCATCGCGAGCAGCGTCAGCGCCAGACAAGGCGGCAGCGCCGCGACGCGGCGGCGAAGATTGATCGATCCTGTCATGGCTCGACTCCCACGATTTCCTCCAGGCGTGCCCGGGCTTTCTCATGCGCGGCAATCTCCGCGCGCAACTCGATCTCACTTTCCTGTAGCGTGAGGAGACTGTTCAGCAGCGTCAGGAAGTCGACGCGACCGACCGCGTATCCGGACTGCGACGCGGCCAGCGCAAGTTCTGCCTGGGGTACGATGGCGCCCTCAAGTAACTGCACGAGCGTCGCGGCCCGCTGCGTCTTTGCGAACTCGTCGCGCACGCGCATCACCAGCTCCTGGCGAATCGCCTGCAGGTCCTGCGTGGACTCGGCGCGCGTGGCGATCGCCTGACGCACGCCGTAACGCTGCTTGCTGGCAAAGTAGAGGGGGACCGTGACGTTGAGCATCAACTGATAGCCGTCCTCGCCCATCGGTTCATCGTGCATGCCCCGCACACCGATCTCGAAGTCGGGCATGTACTCGCGCCGGGCGAGGTCCAGCTCGGCGTTGCTTCTCTCAACCACCTTCGCGTGAGCACGCAGCAGCGGCGTATCGTCGAGCAGCGCCACGAGGTCCTCCACCCCGTAGCGCACCGGCACGGGAGCGGGCGCCGCGTGAACCTCGATCACCGCGGATGGCGGCCGGTTGAGCAAGCGCGCGAGCTGCGCGTTGGCGGACTGGTCCTCCTGCCGGATCGTTGCCAGCCGCGCCATGCTTCGTGATATCTCGGCCTGAGCGCGGAACACGTCCGCCTGAGCCATTTTCCCAACGGCGTAGCCAGCCTCCGCCGCGCTGGAAAACTGTTCGAGCAGTTCCTGGTTCTTCTCGATGATTGCGGTGGACTCCCTGGCCAACTGCAGGTCGTGATATGCCTCCTTCACGCGCGCCATGATCGACAGACGCACTGCGTAATAATCCTCTTCCGCGCGCTCGGCATCGCGCTCGGCGATGTCACCCTTTAGCCGCAGCTTGCCGGGAAACGGTATCTGCTGGCTCACGCCGTACATGGTCTCCCGGCGGTCCATGTCCTCGTAGCTGAACCCGAGCATCGGGTCCGGCAGCGTCCGCGCCTGCGGAATCATCGCCCTGGCGGCCTCCAGGCGCCGGGCGGCGGCCGCGATCTCCGGATTGTTCTCCCCGGCTTCCTGGAGTAACGATGCGAGACCGGAGAGTGATGAGCGCGGCGCCGGTTGTTGGGCTTTCGCCCCGACACCGCACGCCAGGATCACCGCCGATATGATCAGCGCGCGGAGCAGATCTCGAACCAGACGGTGTCTCTTCACCTGCTCAATCATCGGTCAACCCTCCTGACGGCGACTGTGGATCGACCGCTGACGAGCGTGCCCTTCACCCTGACGTGGCAGGTCATGCGGTCACCCCTCCGTGCATGTCGCCCCCCGTCGCCGCATGGCGCATCACCTTGGCGGCGCGCTCCATGCGATCTTGGTCTATGGCGGAGATCGGTACCGCTACGGCATCGGTAAGGATGCGGGCGCATCTTTCGAGAATCACCTCGGGCGCGCCCTTGACGAAGGCCACCGGACCATCGCCATGTTCGCGCACTATTGCCATGCGCTTACGGTCGGAACTGAAGGGAATGGTGTGAATCCGCGGCGACCGGGCTTCCACGGCCGATCGCGTCACGCCACCTTTCTGCGCCGCGACCAGCAGCGCACCGTCGGTGGGATCTCCGACGACCACTGCCCGGCCAGCTTGCTCCTGCAACTCAGCGTCGTTACAGGCCGCGGCGGCCTCGAGGATGGCGTGCAACAGAGGATGCTCGCGAACAGGGCATTCCGTCGCGTTCGAGAAGAATGCTCCCTCCGGTCGATAACCCTCGCCGCTGATCCGGTACAGGCGGCTCGCGGTGACCACCCTGCGTGCGGTCATCTCACCCACCGTCAGTGTCCCGGTCTTGTCGGTGCATATGACCTGGGCACGACCATCCCGGACGACGCGCGCTCGCGGTGCTGCGAGACGGGCCAGCGCGGCCGCCGCCTTCTCGGCGCGGTATTCCTGCACGAACCCGATGACTGCATTGAGTAGGACGATAGCGATGATCGCTACGCCGTCGGCCGCCTCGCCGAGTACGATCGATACCAGCGCGGCCCCGATCAGGACCCATATCACCAGGCTCTCGAACTGCGCAGCCATGATTGCGAGCCTCGAAATCCCGCGATCCCTGCGCAGCTCGTTTCTGCCCTGCGTCGCGAGGCGCTGCCTTGCGGCCGTCGACGTCAACCCGAGGCGCAGATCCACCCCGAGGCGCTTCGTGACGTCCTCGATGGGCTGATCGTGCCAGGTCTCTGACTGCGTCGGTACCATCACTGGCCTCCGGGCGCGACGAAGGTTTGCTTCCCTGTCCTTCTTCGCTTGCGGTCAGTCCTCCCTCTCTGTCTGTGATTCGTGCCGCCGAGGTTGCGCATCACCCGCGGAACACGGCGATGCCAGCCAGCGAACGGAACGGCGCGGTAAAGCCGGTGTCCATCTGCTGCAGGATCTTTTCCTCCTCTAGATCGATGCGCGCGGCGACCCCAGTCCACACATTGGCGGCAAGCGCGTAACGCTGATCCACGTCGGGCGTCACCTGCGCCCAGCCGTAGCCCGGCAGGTCGATGTGCTGGCGCATCTTGCCGTCCTCGTCGTAGACCGCGAGCCCCGTGGCGTCCGTGCACAGCAGCCGCCCGTCCGACAGGTACGTCACCGCGATGAACCATCGCTTGTCGTTGCGATCATAAGGGTCGGCGTCGGCGTACGCGGCCAGATCGGGCATCTGCCGCCTGTTCCTGATGTCGTAGCGCATCAGCCGGCGGCCGGTCTCCGTGGTGTAGGTGATGAATTGCCCCGACGGATGAATCGCCGAGTGGGTGACGCCCTTGAAGCGGGTCATCTCCGGCGCGTTCTCCACCCGGTAGGTCTCGAGCAGCTTCAGGTCCGGACCGTACTTGTAGATGCAGCCGTCGCCGAGCGTTCCGTCCGGCAGCAGCTTCGCGCTGGTGCCTTTCCAGATTTCCCTCCCTATGAAGTACTCGCCGAAGTAGTGGTTGCCGTCTCGGTCCCAGTTCACGCTGCCGAAGGCGCGGCCGGAGTCCCAAGGCGGCAGCTCCTTCGCGTCCGGGGAGGCGCGCACGGCGATGTGGTCGTGACAGTCGAACGCCCAGAGGGTACCGTCCGGGGCGAATGTGCATCCCACGATGAAGTAGCGTGTCCCGGTGGTGTACCAGGTGCCCTTCATGACGAAATCGGCGTCGAGCTGGATGACCCGGCCCTCGCCCATGTGGTCGTCGTTCGGGTTATTGAGATAGGTGTTGCCGAGGAAGATATCTCCTCTGGCAAACGGCTTGAGTGTGGATTTTTTCTGCATGAAACCTCCCTGCATCAGAACCAGAACCGCACGCCGATAACCGCGCTGGTCTCACGCCGCTCCTCGCCGTCCTCGCGCGCGAGATCTGCGGTGTCGCCAAACAGACCTTTCCACTCGACACCGACGTAGGGCGCGAACTCGGGAACGAGCTCGTAGCGCAGCCGCAGCCCGCCGGACGCCTCCGCCAGCCCACTGCCTATTCCGGCGCGCTCGTCGTCGTCGCTCCAGCCGTGCGCTTCCACGCGCAGGTTGAGCAGCAGCCGGCGGGTGAACTGCCAATCGTAGTCGGCCTGCAGCCGCGCGCCGGCCTGCCCGCCCTCGCCGACCCAGGCGGTGGCCTCGACGTGAAACCACTGCGGCGCGAGCCCCTGGACGCCGAGCGCGGCGTAAGTCCGCGCGGGCCCGGGACCGATATCGTGGCGCACGCCCGCGAGCAGGTCCCACCAGGCGGAGACCGGCCGCCCGTAGAACAATTCGTTCTGCGCCTCGCCGGCCGCGCCCGACGGCCGCTCGCCTTCCGTGCGCAGCCAGATGCGGTTCATCGAGTACCCGGCCCAGCCGATTGCGTCCCACTTCAGGGCGTCGTCGCCGGAACGGCCCTGCCACTCGAACTGCTCGGCGAGCAGCATCGCGGTCAACGGATCGTGCTCCATGTGCGCGTGCAGGTCGGTGCCCGAGACGTCCGGAAACGCCGCCTCGCGTTCCGCTTCGGTCACCGGCGGCGCCGGCTCCGCCGCCACCGCCGCGCGCGCGGCGAGGACCCCCGCAAGCAGCTTCGTGCTAAACCTCATGACGGCCCTCCTCGTCGACGATCACGGGGAGGAACATGCTGTTTTCCATGTGCATCATCAGATGGCAGTGGAACGGCCAGCGGCCGAGCGCATCCGCGGTCACGCGGAAGGAGTTGAGATGGCCGGGCTGTACGTTCACGGTGTGCTTGCGCACGCGAAAGCGCCCCTGCTCGTCCTCGAGGTCCGACCACATGCCGTGCAGGTGGATCGGGTGCTCCATCATCGTGTCGTTCACCAGCACGATGCGCAGCCGCTCGCCGTAGTTGAAGCGCAGCGGCTCGGCCTGCATGAAGCCCACGCCGTTGAACGACCACAGGTACCGCTCCATGTGGCCGGTCAGGTGCAGCTCGATGGTGCGCCCCGGCTCGCGCCCGTCGGGATCGGGAAAGCGGCTCGCGAGATCCGCATAGGTCAGCACGCGCCGGCCGTTCTCGCGCAGGCCCACGCCAGGGTCGTCGAGCCGCGCGCTCGGTGTGGCCGTGCGCATGTCCACCGCCGGGCCGAACTCCGCCGGCGCGTGGCGGATGCCCTCCGGCAGGACCGCGTAGGTCATGCCGCCCATGTCGTGCCCCTCGTGCCCGGCATGGCCCGCGGCACCGCCGTGACCCATGTCCGCCATGGTGAGCGCGACGCGGCGGTCCGGCTCCGGCACCGGCGCGGTCATGCCCTGCCGCGGGGCGAGCGTGCCGCGGGCGAAGCCGCTGCGATCGGCCGACTGCGCGAAGATCGTGTAGGCGGCCTCGTCCGCCGGCTTCACGATCACGTCACAGGTCTCGCCCGGCGCGATGCGCAACTCCTCCACCGTCACCGGCTGCACCTCCTGTCCGTCGCTCGCCACCACCGTGAATGACAGGCCGGGGATGCGCACGTCGAAGACGCTCATGGCGCCGGCGTTGATGAAGCGCAGCCGCACGCGCTCGCCGCGCCGGTAGAGCGCGGTCCAGTTGCCGGCCGGGGTGACGCCGTTCATGAGATAGGTGTAAGTCACCCCGCTCACGTCGGCGAGATCGGTGCGGTTCATGCGCATCTCGCCCCAGGCGAGGCTCTCCGCCACGGCCTCGCGCCAGCCGTCGGTGCGCGCGTCGCGCAGGAAATCGCCCACCGTGCGCGGCTGGCGGTTGTAGTAGTCGGCCTGCTTCTTGAGCTTGCGCAGCACGGCGACCGGGTCTTCGTCGGTCCAGTCCGAGAGCACGACGACGTGGTCGCGCTCGGCGCCGAGCGCCGCCGGATCGCGCGGCAGCACCACCAGCGGGCCGTAGTGCCCGGTCTGCTCCTGGAAGCCCGAGTGGCTGTGGTACCAGTAGGTGCCGCTCTGGCGCAGCCGGAAGCGATACTCGTAGGTCTGCCCCGGATCGATCCCCGCGTAGCTGAAGCCCGGCGCGCCGTCCATGGCCGCCGGCAGGATGATGCCGTGCCAGTGCAGCGAAGTCGGTACGGCGAGGCGGTTGCGCACGCGGATGCGCACCTCGTCGCCCTCGCGCCAACGCAGCAGCGGCCCCGGCACGGAACCGTTGATGGCGGTGGCGATGCGCCGCCGGCCGGTGAAGTTCACCGGCAGCTCGGCAACGGTTAGATCGAAATCCGTGCCCGTCAGGGCACCGGGCTCACCCGCCGCGGCCCACGCAACCGCGCGCGGCAGTCCGGCGGCCACACCGCCGGCGGCCAGGCCCAGCACAAAGCTGCGTCTGGTGACGGCTGGCCTGATGGTCGGGGCCCATGGCCCCGGGAAATGACGCATGACGCTCTCCTCGTCGAAAACCGGACACGAACGGTTCGAACGAAGAGCGGTCTAGTTGCGCAGATTGCAGTAGCGGATGTGGAGTGGGGTTGCCCCGCCGCCCGGGTCGGCCGACGCCGCAGCCGGGGCAGCGGTGGCGGAGACGGCCGGCAGGATCGCGAGCAGCGAGCCGACCCGCGCCGCGCCGTCGCCCTGCGGGACAGCGGCGATCAGGTCGGCGGGCGCCTCGCAATCAATTGCCTGCATCTCCGGGCACGGCATGCCGTGATGCGGGCCGCCGTCGTGATCGCAATGTTCCATGCCGCCGGCAGCCGCGGCTGGCAGTTCGGCCAGGCAGGGCTGCACGAGCAGGTTCAGCCACGCGAGCACGACGACCGCAAGGAGTCGTCGTGGAGTCGCGTTGAGCCTGTGCTTGTCTGCGGTCATCGAAGCGAACACATCGACGGTCGAACGGCCGTCGCCAGCAATATATTACGCCAGTCCCCGCGTCGCGACCCCGGAACTCTACCTACCGAGTGCGCACCCGCGGCCTATTGCGGTGCGGCTTCGCTCAGCAGTGCCGCGCGATGAAGGCGAGCGTGCGCTCCTCGGCCAGCGCCGCGGCGGCCGGATGATGGCCCTCGCGGTCGTCGCAGGCGAAACCGTGCCCGGCCCCGGCGTACACGAATAACTGGCCGCCAGGATCGGCCCTGCGGATCTGCTCGCGCGTTGCCGAGGGGATGTACGCGTCGGCCTCGCCGAAGTGATACATGACCGGAATCTTCGGGTGCATGCGCTCGGCGAGCTTGCCGACGCCCGAGCCGTAGTACGACACCGCGCAGGCGAATGGCAGCCGGCAGGCCGCGAGATAGGCGACGGTACCGCCCCAGCAATAACCGACGATCGCGCCTGCGCCCGCCGCCGCGATCGCGATGCGGCAGGCCTCGACGTCGGCGAGGATGTCCTCCTCGGCGATCGACATCGCGAGCTTACCGCCTTTCTGGAAGTCCGTGTAGCCGAGCGCCACGCCCCGCTCCTTGCGGTCGAACAGCGCGGGCAGGATGGCGAGGTAGCCGGATTCGGCAAAGCGCTCTGCGCAGCGACGCATCTGGCCGGTGAGCCCGAAGATCTCCTGGATCACCACGAGGCCACCACGCGCGCGACCGGCCGGCGCCGCGCGGTAGGCGGCGAAGCGGTGACCGTCGCCAGCCTCGAGTTCGATCATCTCCCCCATGCGATACCGTTTCTATCTCAACGCGGCGGCAGCGGCAAGAAGGCGCTCGTCGTGCGGATGTAGGCCTGGTAGTCGGGCCGCCGCGAGGCGATGTCCTTTTCAGTGAGCGCGACCCCGGAGAACTTCAGCAGGAACACCGTGAGCAACGCCGGCCCGACCGCCGTCCACCAGGCCCCGCCGGCGAGCGCGATCAGCCACAGGCCCCACCACAGGCAGAACTCGCCGAAGTAGTTGGGGTGTCGGCTGTAGCGCCAGAGTCCCCGGTCGAGCACGCCGCGTTCGGCCTGCCCGCCACGCTGGAAACGCAGCAGCTGGAAATCCGCCACGGTTTCGAACACGAGTCCGAAAGCGAACAGCAGCGTCCCGGCGAGATCGAGGGCGCCGGGCCCGCCGCCGGAGGCGACCGCGCCATACAGCGGCAGACCCACGATCCAGGCAAGCACCGCCTGCAGGCCGAACACGAGGTACAGGCTCCTCCACCAGAAGCCTGGTTCGTGGCGCGCGCGGATCTCGCGGTACCGGCGGTCCTCGGGCCGGCCGCGGCCGCGGTAGAACACGTGGGCCGCGAGCCGCAGCGCCCAGATCACGGCCAGCGTCACCGCGAGCGCGCCGCGCCCGCCCGCGGCAGAGACTCCGCCGAGGTAGACGAGCCCGGTCGCCGCGACCGCCGGGCCCCAGACGACGTCCACCACCGCCACGTTCCGCTGCACCACGCTCAGCAGCCAGCCGCCGCACATCAGCGCGGCGGACACCGCGAGGCCTGCCATGAGAGAGGTCATTGTCCGGTGCAACCCGAGTCGCGGCTTG
>CAZFWB010000055.1:0-18043 GCA_964522655.1 uncultured Chromatiaceae bacterium
GCGGACAACGCGCGATGCATGCCGATCTGCCTGCATACCTTCTGGGTCGGCCAGCCGAACAAGTTCAAGCACCTGAAGCGTGCCTTCGCGCACATCGCAAGCCACGACGACGTCTGGCTCACGACCGGCGACGAGGTCAACGACTGGTATCGCAAGACATTCATGTAGGAGCGGCGCAAGCCGCGATCTGGAACGGGAAGAGGAATCGCAATGGCAAAGAGAGTTCAGGACCTTAAGCCCGCACGGAAGGCCGATGCCCAGGCGTGGTTCAAGGAGAACGTCGCGGAGCAGAAGAAGCGTTACGCGGCCATCGTCAAGGAAATGGACGACCTCGACCGCGACCGGCAGAAATGGTACGCGGAGTTTCTGCGCATCGTCTCTACGAAAGGCTGGAACGTGAACGGCGACCAGCGGGTCGTGGTGCCGGCCAGGAACCTGCCGAAGAAGCCGAAGGGTAAAAGCAAGGTCGTTTTCTGACGTGCCGCCGGCAGGCTGCAAGTTAATGAGTCTTAGGAGCGGCTTCAGCCGCGATACCGGACAAGGAACATCAGGAGAACATCGGTGGCCCGTCCACATATCGAGCCTTACGTAGAACTCAACGACCCTTTCAAGAAGTTCGACATCGCCGGCTTCAAGGGCAGTCATTACAAGATCCTTTCCCTCGATGTGGACACCGGCGCCTGTACGCTCAAGGTCCGTTTCGACGGCGGCTTCAAGCGCAAGCCGGGCCTCTCATACTCCGACGTCGAGCTGTTCCTGCTCAACGGCGAGATGAAGGTCGGCAAGGAAACATGGCGCGAAGGCCACTATGCCTACATCCCGGCGGGTATGGCGATCGAGGCGCTGAGCGTGCCGCGGGGCGCCGAAGCGCTGGTGATGTTCAACGACTCGGAGCCGCACTTCGAGGAATCCGCCGAGAGCCACGACCTGGCGCTCAGCGAAGCATTTACCTCTCTCAATACCTATGAGGACGCTCCCTGGGCGCCGGGCAACCTGGTCACGCCTTCGGTTGCCAGCGGCTGCATGCTCAAGGTGGTCCATTACGATCCCCTCACCGAGGCGCTGTCGTTCCTGTACTGCATGACACCGCGGTACGCGCAGGACAACATCTCGTATCACGATAGCGCCGAGGAGAGTTATCACATCTGGGGCACGTCGTGGATGATGCAGTTCGGCGAGTTGCCGACCGGCGGGTACTTCTGGCGCCCCGCCTACATCAATCACGGCTCGTTCCGTTGCAAGTACGGCACGATCGCCTTCGGCCGCACCGACTCGAAGCTGCACAACTATTTCCACTACAACCCGTGGACGAACCCGAAGCAGAACCTGCTGCGCGCTGCCGCCCAGGTCTACCGGCAGCGGCCGTTGCTCTACAACTGGTCGGCCGCCGATGGTCACAACCATCCGCACGGTCCGCCCGACTTTCAGCACCCGCGCTACCACGACGATGCGCACGTGCGCGACCTGCACGGTCATCACCCGGGTCACGACCACGAGCATGAGCAGCCCGCGCCCGGGAGAAAGACGGGCAAAAAGGCCGGCAAGAAAGCGAAGGGGAAGCGTTGACGATGGCGGTGCTGCTGCGCCTCCGGCCTGCGCGCTGACCCGCGCGCAGAGGACCTGGCCCCCCCGGGAAGCCTGACAGTGGCCCGTCCGCACATCGAGCCCTACGTCGAACTGAACGACCCCTACCGGAAGTTCGACATTGCCGGGTTCCGAGGCAGCCTTTACAAGGTGCTGTCCCTCGACGTGGACACCGGCGCCTGCACGCTCAAGGTCCGCTTCAATGGCGGCTACCGCCGCAAGCCCGGGCTGTCCTACTCGGACCTGGAGATCTTCGTCCTCAACGGCGAGATCCGGGTCGGTGACGAGACGTGGCGCGAGGGCCACTTCGTTTATGTCCCGGCCGGCATGGCCCTCGATGCGCTCGACGTGCCGCAGGGCGCCGAGGCCTTGGTCATGTTCAACGACTCGGAGCCGAGCTACGAGGAGTCGCGCGAGAATCACGCGCTTGCACTGACCGCCGGATTCGTCTCGCTCAACGGGTATGAGGATCTGCCCTGGCAGGCCCTCGGCCGTATCCAGCCGAGCGTTGCCACCGGCTGCCTCAGCAAGGTGTTGCGCATGGACCCGCTGACCGAGGGCTACACCTTCCTGTACTGCATGGTCCCGCGGTTCGTGCAGGACAACATCTCCTACCACGACTGCGCGGAGGAGAGCTACCACATCTGGGGCACGTCATGGATGCTGCAGTTCGGTGAGTTGCCGACCGGGGGTTATTTCTGGCGTCCGGCCTACATCAATCACGGCTCTTTCCGCTGCAAGTTCGGCACCATCGCGCTCGGACGGACGAACTCGAAGCTGCACAACTACTTCCATTACAACCCCTGGAGCAACCCCGAAGAGAACCTGAGGCGCGCCGCCGCCCAGGTCTACCGCCAGCGGCCCCTGCTGTATCGCTGGCAGGCGACCGACGGCCACAACCATCCGCACGGGCCGCCCGATTTCCAGCACCCGCACTATCACGACGATGCGCATCTGCGCGATCTGCACGGGCAGCATCCTGGTCACGACCACGGCAACGAGGGCGACACCGGCAAGCAGAAGAAGGCGAGGCCGCGAGCGGCGAAGTGACGTCCGCGCGCCGTCGCAGGCAGCCCGGTCCGTCTACGCAGTCCGGCCTGAGGCCGTAACCGATTGCAGACCGGCGTGTCGTCCGTGCGCAGCAGCGTCGCCGGTGCTGGCGCGGGCGTCGCGCGCTTTACAGGGTCGGGCCGTTCCCCGATAGTACGCCGCCTTTGCCGCCCCCTGTGCCGCTTCGAGTCCGATGCCGATACTGCTGATCACGATCGTCCTGTCCGGCCTCGGCTTCGGCCTGGTGCTGCCCGGCATGCCCTTCGTCGCCGAGAACCTGGGCGCATCGCCGGCGCTCGCCACCTTCATCCTCGGTCTCTACGCCTGGGGGCAGTTCGTGTCCACGACCGTGTGGGGCCGGTTGTCCGACCGCATCGGGCGCAAGCCGGTCCTCATCATCACCAACGGCGGCACGGCGATTGCCTATCTGTTGATGGCGTTCGCGCCCAACGTCTGGGTGCTGGCTGCCGGCCGGGCGCTGAGCGGCCTGATGGGCGGACTCGCGCCGGCGATGGCGTATGTGTCGGACGTGACGCCGCCCGACCGCCGCGCGCAGGGCATGGGTTCGGTTGGTGCGGCGATGAGTCTCGGCTTCGTGGTGGGGCCGGCAATCGGCGGCGTGCTCGGGGGCCGGGACGCGGCCACGGCCAGCCTGCTGCTGCCCGGCTTGGTTGCGTTCTGCATCGCCGCCGGAACCACCCTGGCGACCGTGTTCTTCCTGAAGGAGAGCCTGCCGTCCGATAAACGCGCGTCGGCGGTTCCATCGACTTCGCAGGCTCAACGTCCCGGTCTGCGCGAACTGCTGGGCCGGCCGCTCATGACCCGCCTGCTGGTCCTCGGCTTCTTCGTCTATATCGCGATGGCGATGTTCGAGACGATATTTCCGTTCTGGACCAAGGCGCGGTTCCAGTGGGGGCCGCGCGAGGTCGGCCTCAGCTTTACGTGGCTGGCGGTGGTGGTGGGCGTGACCCAGGGGTTCCTGGTTGGTCGCCTTGCCCCCGTAATCGGCGAAGGCCGCCTTGCCATGGCCGGCCTGGGCGCCTACGCGGTCGGACTCGCGTGGATGACGCAGGCGCCGGACTGGGAGCTGATGCTGGTCGGTGTGACCTTCACCGCCGGCGGGGGTGGTGCGTTCCTGACCGCCATGTCGAGCTTCGTGTCCAAGTGCGCCGGCGCTCACGAGCGCGGCCTGGTGCTCGGGACCTACCAGTCGGCGAGCTGGGCCGGGCGCTCTGTTGGCCCGACGCTCTCAGGGATTCTGTTCAAAGAGGTCGGGGTCCAGAGTCCGCTGGCCGCCGGTGCCCTGATCATGCTGCCCTGTATCGCACTGCTCGCCACGATCATGGCCCGCGACGCTCGCCGCACGGCACCCGATGGCCGGTGAGATAGCGACGAATCCGCTCACCCGGGGGCGTCGAAGCACATATAATCCGGCGCAAGGGCGCGCCGGGCATAGCGGGCCATGCACGAGGGCAAACAACAATGTACATCAATTTCTGGTACCCGATGGCGACGACCGAGGAACTCAAGGACAAGCCCCTGCGGGTTCGGGCGCTGATGCAGGACTTCGTGGTGTTCCGCGACTCGCAGGGAATGGCGCACTGCCTGTCGAACACCTGCACGCACCGCGGCGGCTCGCTCGCCGGCGGCAAGATCGTCGGCGACAACGTCCAGTGCCCGTACCATGGCTGGCAATTCAGCGGCGAGGGCCACTGCAAGCGAATCCCCTCGCTCGGTATCAATGCCAGCATTCCCGGCCGGACCCGGGTGGACGCGTACCCCGTGGAGGAGCGCTACGGTCTCGTTTTTGCTTTTCTCGGCGATCTGCCCGAGGCCGAGCGTCCGCCGATCCTCGAGGTGAAGGAGTGGGGCCAGGAAGGCTGGCGCGCGACGTTGCAGCATTTCGAGATCAAGGGCAACTACGAGCGCTCGATCGAGAATGGCATCGATCCGGCGCACAACGAATACGTGCACGATACCCATGGCTTCAGCGGCGAGCGCGAAGAGGAGTACAAGATCGGCGACATGCGCATGGAAGAGACGCAGTGGGGCCGCGGGTTCTGGCACACGTTCAAAGCGCCGCCGCTGCAGGGTGAGCTGAAGAAATACCGGCCCGGCGAGGGGTCGCTCGAGGCAGGTACCGGTTATCACGGAACCAACCACGTCTGGACCTTCATTCACCCGGCGCCCAATTACCTCATCCACCAGTACCTCTATGAGCGCCCGATCGACGAGGAGCGCACTTACCTGTACCTGGTGTGCGAGCGCAATTTCGCCCTGGAAGAAAAGAGCGATGCCTACGTCATCGAACGCAACCAGTACGTCGCCAATCAGGACCTGAAGATCATCGAGAACCTGCATCCGGTGATGACCCCGGACACCAACACCAAGGAGTTCATGGTCCCCTCCGACAAGTGCATCCTGCTCTATCGGGAATCGCAAAAGGAGTGGGAGCAGAAGGGCTGGCGCATAGACGTGGAAGCCGTCAATGCCGCCCGCAACAAAGTGGCCTATGCGATCCCCGGTCCGGCGCGCCGGGAGGCGAAGGGCTGGGTGCTCGACGCGGTTCCGCTGGTCGCCGCCGCCAGGGATAGCAAGGCCGGATTGAAAGTCGCCGGCTGACGCGATTCGCCGGCGCCGTCACGCAGGAAACGGCCAGCATCGCTGGCCGTTTTCGTTTCCAGGCCAACGCGTGGGAGCACGCGGGTGAAGCGGGCCGGCTGCGCGATGCGGGGACAGATCGCCGGGCCGCGCAGGCTGGGGTAACCTTCCCCGACCAGCCGCGCCTGAGCGGGGCCTGCCATGACCGACCCAAGGATCGATCGTCTCGTCGCCTGGTACCAGCCGATCGTGGACCTCAATACCGGCAAAGTGGCCGGCCTGGAGGCGCTGAGCCGCCTGCGCGCCGACGATGGCTCGTTCGGCTCGGCCGGTGCGCTGATGGACGAGATCGAGCGCGATCCGGAGGCACAGTATGCGCTGATCCGCAGTCTGCTCGATGCCATCAACCGCGACATCGTGCCGATGTTCGACCGCCGGCCGGACTTCTACGTCAGCATCAACATTCCGCCGTCCGTCATCGGCACGGGGCGCATTGCGCCGATGCTCGCTGATCTCGGCCTGCAGAGATGGATGCCGCGGTTCATGGTGGAACTGACCGAGCGCCAGGCGCTCACCGATCTCGGGCGCTCCTCGATCGACAACGCGCGATCCCTCGGTATTGCGGTGGCGGTGGACGACTTCGGCACGGGTCACAGCGGTTTGTCACAGATCGTTGGTCTCGACCTGGACGTCATCAAGATCGACCGCAGCCTGCTGCTGCCGATTCTCGAGAACCGGTCGGCGCAACGGATGATGCGCGGCATCGTCGGGCTTGCGGCGGCGCTGCGGATGCGCACCGTCGCTGAGGGCGTCGAGACCTGGGAGGAAGCATTCTTCCTGCGGGCGGCCGGCGTCGATTACGGGCAGGGATTCTACTGGAGCAGGGCGGTGCCTGCGACCGAGGTCGAGGCGCTGCTGCAGCGTGGATTCGCGCACACTCTCATACGCCCTCATTCCACCCGGGGGAGGACACATGACTGACGACAACCAGAGAACGCGACCTCAGGTCGCGGTCGGCCGGCGTGATTTCATCGCCGCATCCATCGCGCTGGCGATGCCCGGACTGCCGGCCAGAGTGAGCGAGGCGGCGGGTGAGGCCGCAGGATCGGCGGGCGCAACCGTCCCCACGGTGCTGATCACGGGCTCGAATCGCGGCATCGGGCTCGAGTTTGCCAGGCGCTACGCTGCGCGCGGCTGGCAGGTGATCGCAACCTGCCGCAACCCGGCCTCGGCGGCTGCGCTCGAGGCGCTCGCGGCCGATCAGCCGAGGGTCGTGGTCGAGCGCCTAGACGTCGTCGATCACGCCGGCGTGGACGCGCTCGCCGCGAAGTACGCCGGCACGCCGATCGACATTCTGCTCAACAATGCCGGCATCGGCGGCGGTGGCGGCAATCAGGTGTTCGGCAGGCTTCGCTACGACGTCTATCCGCAGGTCATGAAAGTCAACGCGGAGGGGCCGATCAAGGTGTGCGAAGCATTCCTGTCAAACGTTGCGGCGAGCGGACAGAAGAAAATGATCACCGTGTCCAGCAGCCAGGGATCGATTGGCCGGGTCACGATGCCGATGCTGTACTGGTATCGTTCCAGCAAGGCGGCGGTCAACATGATCATGCGAAATCTCGCGCTGCAGCTGAAGGATCGCGGCATCGTGGTCGGCCTGGTGACCCCGGGGCCGACCGACACCGACTTCATGGCCGGTCTGCCGAAGAAGATGCTGCGGCCGGTCGCGGACGCGGTGGACGATATGATGCGCGAGATCGACCGCTTCGACCTCTCGACGACAGGGCGGTTTCTGGGCTACAAGGGCGACGTGCTGCCGTGGTGAGACTGGAACACGCGCTGTGCGCTGGCGGGTGGCCACCGGATGCAAACGAGAAACTGATGACAGGAGCATTGATGATGAGTAAGCGGCTGGCGAAGTTCGGGATGATTGCAGCGGCGTTGTTTCTTCTGGTGGCGGGAGCGCGAGCCGCCGAGACCACGCAGGCCGACTACGTCCCCACGGTGCTGGTGACTGGTGCGAATCGCGGCATCGGCCTCGAATACGTGCGCCAATACGCGGCGCGGGGCTGGAACGTGGTCGCGACCGCCCGGCGTCCCGAGGAGGCGTCGGAACTCAAGGCCCTGGCGGCGGACAACCCGCGGATCGCCATCGAGCGGCTCGACGTTACCGACTTCGCGCAGGTCGACGCGCTCGCGGACCGCTACAAGGACAAGCCGATCGACATCCTCGTCAATAACGCCGGCATTACCGGTACGCCCCGCGAACAGTACTTCGGCAAGAGTTCCGACTGGCAGGTGTTCGAGCGGGTGTTGCGGACCAACACGGTCGCGCCGCTGAAAATCGCCGAGACCTTCCTGCCGCACCTGGAGGCGAGCCGGCAGAAGAAGCTGGTCAACGTGTCGAGCAGCGAAGGCTCGATCGGCAGCGTGAACGCGGGCCGGATGTATTTCTACCGCGCGAGCAAGGCGGCGCTGAACATGGAGATGCGCAACGTCGCGCTGGCGGTGAAGGGGCGCGGTATCGCCGTGGCGATGATCAACCCCGGGCCGGTGGACACGGACATGATGGCGGGATTACCGAAAAAAATGTTGCGGTCCAAAGAGGATGCGGTTTCAGACCTGATCCGCATCACCGATCAGCTGACGCTGGAGAATACCGGCGGGTTCTGGGACTTCACCGGCAAGCCGTTGCCCTGGTGAGGCCGCTCAGCCTGGATACTGTGCGAGGCCGGCCAGCGAGCGCTGCATGCCGGTCTCCGCCTTCGCCACGATCTGTCCGCTGGAGAGGCTGAACTTGGCCACGGTGCCGGTGAAGAAATTGCCGATCAGCGTGATGTCCCGCTCGATCGACTGCCCGACCGCCGCCCAGCCCGGGCCGGGCAGCGGGTAAGAGCGGATCACTTCGCCCTTTTCGCTCAGCTGCTCGAGGAAGAAACCTTCCTTGAAGTTGGCCCGGATGTGCAGCAGCCTGCCATCGCGGGTATACATGATGGTCATCGCCATGTTGCCGCTCTCGGGTGCGTAGGTCACCAGGTGCGGCAGCGGCTTGTCGTTGACGAGGTCATAGCAGCGCACACTGTCGGAAAGTTCCGAGAGATACAGAATGGTCTTGCCGTCGGGCCGCAGCGCGGCGCCCGTCAGTCCCAGGAAGGCCGGCATGCCGCCGTGCACAGGGGTCTTGAACTCTTTCAGCAGCTTGCCGTCCTGTGTGAACTGGTAGAGGTGGCCATAGCCGAAGACATCGGTGCCGGGCACCTTTGGCAGCCGGGTGCCGAGCTGCGTGCCGGGCCGGGTGCGCACGGTGTTGCCCACGAGATGCTCGCCGAGGTAGATAGTGCCGTCCGGCGCGAAGTTGATGTTCGAGAAGGCGCGGTCCGCGAATTTGATTCGGGGCAGCTGCTTGCCCTCGGGACTCACGCGGATGACGGTGAAGCTGTTGCTGTCGAAGGCCCACAGCGTCTTGTCCGGCCCGAACGCCAGCCCGCCGATCAGGTGCGTGGTGCCCTGCGTCCACAGCACGCCCTTTTCGACCAGGTTGCTGTCGTACTGGATGATGCGCCCGTCGCCGGCGTGGTCGTCCTCCTTGTTGTTGAGGAGGGTGGCGCCGGCGAATATGTCGCCTTTGGCAAAGGGCTGCATCGTGGATGCCTGTGTCATCTTCTTCTTCTCCCGGGAATCGCCAGAGCGGGCCATTCTAGCGGATCGCGCCGTTTGCGGTATCCTAGGCGGCGAATAGTACAGCGAAACGCCGCGCGCCTGCCCTGCAGGCGGACAGCGCCGCCCCATGCAAGACCGCATCTACAATCTCAACGTCGTATCCGAGACCGACCTGCCGCCGCCGTCGGCGATCAAGGCCGACCTGCAACCGGGCCGGACGGCGGTGGAAACCGTCGTTCGCAATCGGCGTGTTCTGCAGAACATCATCGATGGAGTCGACCCGCGGCTGTTCGTCGTGGTCGGTCCCTGTTCCATTCACGACATCGGCGCCGCAATGGAGTACGCGGGCCGGTTGCGCGGCCTCGCCGCCGCCGTGGAGGACGTGCTGCTGGTCGTGATGCGGGTCTATTTCGAGAAGCCGCGCACGACGGTCGGCTGGAAGGGCTTGATCAACGACCCGGACATGGACGACTCCTGCGACATGGAAAAGGGCATCCGGACCGCGCGCAGGCTGCTGCTCGATCTGGCCGAGATGGGCATGCCGACGGCTACCGAGGCGCTCGACCCGGTGATGCCGCAGTATCTTGGCGACCTCATCAGCTGGACCGCCATCGGCGCGCGTACGACCGAGTCCCAGACCCATCGTGAAATGGCGAGCGGCCTGTCCACCCCCGTAGGCTTCAAGAACGGCACCGATGGCGGCCTGCAGGTTGCGGTGAACGCACTCAGGTCTGCGCGCAGGCCGCATCATTTTCTCGGCATCAACCAGGACGGCCGCCCGGCGGTGATTCACACCAAGGGCAACCCGTACGGGCACGTGGTGCTTCGCGGTGGCGGCGGGCGGCCGAACTACGACTCGGTCTGCGTCGCGCTGTGCGAGAAAGCGCTCAAGGACGCCGGGCTTCCGGCGCGCATCGTCATCGACTGCAGCCACGGCAACTCCAGCAAGGATCCGTCATTGCAGCCACTGGTGGCGAAGGATTGCGTCGAGCAGGTGGTCAACGGCAGCCGCTCCATCATCGGCCTGATGCTCGAGAGCAACCTCGGCGCGGGCAACCAGGAGATCCCGGCCGATCTGACGCAGCTGCGCTACGGGGTGTCCGTCACCGACGCCTGTATCGACTGGGCGACCACGCAGAGCACGCTGACGGAGGCCGCGGCCCTGCTGCGCCCGGTGGTGAGGGCACGCAAGACCGCCTGAACGAGCTTGCAGGGACCGGCTGCTAGGGCGCGGCCGGGCGGGAGCAGGAGTCATGTCGGAAGGCGCGAACCGGACAACCGGGGGAATTCAGCGCGAAGCCGTGCGCGGGTTGCCGTTCGTCGCACCCTGTCGCAAGCTCGAGCCGCGAGCCCCGTTCCGCTGGCTTCGCAAGGGCTGGTACGACGTTCGCCACGCCTGGCGGCCGACACTGAGCTACGGGATCGCCATGGTGGCGGTGAGCTATCTCACCACCTGGCTCGCCTTCCGTATCGGCAGCTACGTGCTGGTGCTCGCGGCGATGTCGGGCTTCGTCTTCGTCGCCCCTCTCGCGGCGATCGGGCTTTACGAGGTCAGCCGACAGGTCGAGGCCGGCAGGAAACCGATGATGATCGTCACGCTGCGTGGCATGCGCAGGGTGTTCGGCAACGCGATGATCTTCGGGCTGACGCTGCTGATCGTGTTCCTGGTGTGGGCGCGCGCGGCCTCGATGGTCAGCATCTTCCTGCCGATCGACGCGCAACCCGGGCTGGCCGACCTCGGCCCCTATCTGCTGATCGGGTCGATGGTTGGCGCGCTGTTCGCGGCGGTCACGTTCGCGGTGAGCGCATTCTCGCTGCCGATGATCGACGATCGGGAGACGGACACGATCACGGCGGTCGTGACCAGCGTGAATGCGGTGCTGCGCAACAAGCGCGCGATGGTCAACTGGGCGGCGGTGATCTTCGTGTCGGTGATCATCGGCTTCGCGACTGCGTTCGTGGGCTTCATCGTCATGATTCCGTTGCTCGGCTACGCAACCTGGCACGGCTACGAGGAGACGATCGACGCGAGCGCCTGGCCGAAGGCGTGATGGGCGCCCGATGCGGCGTCAGCGCAGCACCACCGTCCTGCGCCCGTTCAGGAACACACGGTGCTCGAGGTGCAGTTTCACGGCGCGGGCGAGGGTGATGCACTCGACGTCGCGGCCGATCGCGGCGAGATCATCCGGCGACTGCGTATGGTCGGCGCGCTCCACACCCTGCTCGATGATCGGTCCCTCGTCGAGATCCGGCGTGACGTAGTGAGCGGTGGCGCCGATGAGCTTCACGCCGCGCGCGTGTGCCTCGTGATAGGGCCGCGCGCCCTTGAACCCCGGCAGAAAGGAGTGGTGGATGTTGATGATCCGGCCGGCGAAGCGTTCGCAGATCGCGGGCGAGAGGATCTGCATGTAGCGGGCCAGTACGATCAGGTCGGCTTTCGTGTCTTCGCTGATCTCCAGCAGCCGCGCCTCGGCCTGCGGTTTCGTCCCGGCGCTTACGGGGACATGAAAGAACGGCACGCGGTGCCACTGCGCCAGCCCCGCCAGCTCCATGTGATTGGAGACGATCGCCGGGATCTGCATCGGCAGCGCCCCGGTGCGGTAGCGATACAGGAGATCGTTCAGGCAATGATCGTGGCGTGAGACCATCACCAGTACCCGTGGCAAAATCTTGAGATCGTGCACCTGCCACTGCATGGCAAAGCGCGTTGCGATCGGCTCGAACCCGGCGTTGAAGTCCGCCCGCGAGAACGTCGGTTGCGGGGTGAAGCGCGTGCGCATGAAGAACCGCCGCGTGTCCGGGTCGCCAAAATGCGAGGACTCGTCGATGAAACAGCCCCGGGCGCTCAGGTACCCGGCCACCGCCGCGACGATGCCGGTGGCGTCCGGGCAGACGATCGTGAGGATCTGATTGCCGGTGGGGGGAGTCATGAGGCAGTGCGACGACTCGAGATGACGTCGGTCGGCATGTGGTCGATCCTCGATACGGTTAATATGCGTCCGGCAAGCCGCATGGTAGCAGGCCGCCGCGCCGGATCGCGCGGGGCATCGTGCGGGGGATCACGACGTCCATGCAGCAGCAACTCGCCGAAGAGATCGCGCGCCTGCGCCGGCAGCAGCCCGGGCTGCGCCACGTCGAGCTCCTGCTGCCGGACCTGAACGGTATCCTGCGGGGCAAGCGCTGCACGCTCAAGGAGCTCGACGGTATCGCCCGCGCGGGATTGTTTTTTCCCGCTTCGGGTTACCTCCTCGACAGCCGCGGTTCGCTGATCGACGGGCTGCCCCATGGCAGCGCCGATGGCGATCCGGATTACCTCTGCCGCCTGGTTCCCGGCTCGCTCGCCCCGGTGCCCTGGGCGAAGACGCCCCTGGCGCAGGGGCTGCTCAGCATGGAGCATCGCGACGGACGGGCGCACTTCGCGGACAGCCGCGCAGTGCTGGCCGCGGTGCTCGCCCGCTTTGCCGATCTCGGGGTGACGCCGGTGGTGGCGGTGGAGTACGAGTTCTTCCTGCTCGACGACACGCGCGGGGAGCCGCCGCGGGCCAGGCACGCGCGGGTGCCGGGTACCGAACGGCGCGCGGCTGGTCCTCGCGTGTACAGCATCGAGGACCTGCACGAACTCGACGAGTTGTTCGCCGACGTCGCGGCGGCCTGCG
Organism: uncultured Chromatiaceae bacterium; assembly: GCA_964522655.1. Classification (GTDB taxonomy): domain Bacteria; phylum Pseudomonadota; class Gammaproteobacteria; order Steroidobacterales; genus QUBU01. The sequence continues at coordinate 12,552 of CAZFWB010000055.1, forward strand.
AGGCGCAGCGCATACCGGCCGGCAGCATCGTGTCGGAATACGGCGCCGGCCAGTTCGAGGTGAACCTGCACCACGTCAACGACGCACTCGCCGCCTGCGACCACGCCGTCCTCCTGCGCCGCCTCATCCGCGGCGTGAGCGCCAGGCACGGTCTCGCCGCGACCTTCATGGCCAAGCCCTTCGCCGACCGCGATGGCTCGGGCATGCACGTGCACCTCAGCCTGCTCGACGCAGCGGGTCGCAACGTGTTCGGTCCGGTGCCGCCGGCGGACGCACCGGATCGTTACGCGGCGGCGCTGCGTCACGCGATCGGCGGGATGATCGCGGCACTGCCCGAGTCGCTGGCGATCTTCTGCCCGAACGCCAATTCTTACCGGAGGATCCGTCCCGGCTGTTTCGCGCCGATCGCGCCGAACTGGGGCCCGAACCATCGCGGCGTGGCATTGCGCATACCCGTGTCCGACGACGCCAACGTGCGCGTCGAGCACCGCTCGGCAGGCGCCGACTGCAATCCTTATCTCGCGATGGCTGCGATTCTCGCCGGGGCCCACTACGGCATCAGCCGCCGCCTCGAGCCCCCGTCGATGGTGCGGGAAGGCGAGGCGATCAGCGAGGAGGTGCGGCTCTCACATCGCTGGGAGCAATCGATCGACGCGTTCGAGGGTGGCCGGATATTGCCCGAGTACCTTGGCGCGCAGTTCTGCCGGGTGTTCGGCACGGCGCGTCGCTGGGAGGCCGAGCAGTTCCATGCGCAGATCCCGACAATAGACTACGACTGGTACCTGCCCGCGATCTGAGGGGTGCGTCGTCGCCGCCCGCCCCGTTTTTCCCCTAGAATACGCGCCCCCTGCACGAAGCAAGCCCCTTAGGCAGCGCGTTCATGACGGACTATCACGCACCAGTCAAGGATATGTTGTTTTCCCTGCGGCATCTGGCGGGGCTCGACGCAATCAGCCGCCTGCCGGGTTACGAGGACGCGACTGCGGACGTGGTCGAGGCAGTGCTCGGGGAGGCCGCACAGCTCGCCAGCGATGTGCTGGCGCCGACCAACCGCGCCGGCGACAGCCAGGGCACCCGGATTGAGAACGGCGGCGTGGTCGTGCCGCCGGAGTTCATCGAGGCCTACCGCCAGTTCACCGCCGGTGGCTGGCCGGGCCTGTCGCTCGACCCGGAGTACGGCGGGCAGGGGTTGCCGTATGCAGTGGGCGTGGCGGTCGAGGAGATCTGGCAGGCTGCCAACCTCGCCTGGTCACTCGGTCCGCTGCTGACCCAGGGTGCCGTGCGCGCGATCCTGGAGCATGGTGATGAGGCGCTGCGCGCGCGCTTCCTTCCGAAGATGACGAGCGGCGAGTGGATGGGCACGATGAACCTCACCGAGCCGCAGGCGGGCTCCGATCTCGCCGCGATCCGCACGCAGGCGGTGCCCGAGGGCGATCATTTCCGGGTGAGCGGGCAGAAGATCTTCATCACCTGGGGTGATCACAACATGGCGGAGAACGTCGTGCACCTGGTGCTGGCGCGCCTGCCGGGCGCGCCAGCCGGGACCCGGGGCACCTCGCTCTTCCTGGTGCCGAAGTTTCTCGTCGGCACCGACGGCAAGCCCGGCCAGCCGAACTCGGTGGTGCCGGTCTCGGTGGAGCACAAGCTCGGCATACACGGCAGCCCCACCTGCGTGATGGCGTTCGAGAACGCAGTGGGCTATCTCGTCGGGGAGGCGAACAAGGGCCTTGCCTGCATGTTCACCATGATGAATCACGCGCGGCTCGGCGTCGGCCTCGAGGGCGTGGCGATTGCCGAGCGCGCCTACCAGCAGGCACGCGCCTACGCCCGCGAGCGCGTGCAGGGCAAGGCTCCCGGCGCCGAGGGGCGCACAACCATCATCCGCCACCCGGACGTGCGGCGCATGCTGCTCACCATGAAGGCGCAGATCGAGGCCATGCGTGGCGCGGCATACGCGACGGCGGCCGAACTCGACTTCGCGTATCGGGCGCCGGATGAGGCCGCGCGCGCCGCCCACCAGGCGCGGGTCGACCTGCTGACCCCGGTGATCAAGGGCTGGTGCACCGAAACCGGACAGCACCTGACATCCGTCGCGTTGCAGGTGCACGGCGGCATGGGCTATGTCGAGGAGACCGGCGCCGCCCAGCACTACCGGGATTCGCGCATCACCACGATCTACGAAGGCACCACCGGAATACAGGCCGCGGATTTCGTCGGACGGAAAATCCTGCGCGACGGTGGCAAGGCGCTCCGGGCGCTCATCGCCGACATGCTCGCCACGGTCGCGGCGCTCGAGCGCCACGACGAGCGCCTCGGTTCGGTGCGTGCCGCGCTGAAAGAGGGCGTGGACAACCTGGCCGCGGCCGGGCGGTGGCTGGCGGCGAACTTCGACAGATCGCCTGGCGTGCCCGGCGCGATTTCCTATCCGCTGCTGATGCTGACCGGCACCGTGCTCGGCGGCTGGCAGCTCGCGCGCGCCGCCGCCGCGGCTTGCGAGGAACTCGGTGCCGGGCCCGCGGACGCGGGCTTCCTGCAGGCCAAGATCCTCACCGCGCAGTTCTACGCCGGGCAGATCATGCCGGCGGCGCTGGCCTATCGGCGCGCGATCGAGTCAGGCTGCGAGGCGCTGCTGGCGATGCCGGAGGAACAGTTCTAGACGTAGGGCTTCGGCGAGGCGCTGAACATGGCGAGCAGCGTGAGATCTTCCTCGATCGCGACGAACGAGTGGGCGACGTTGGCCGGCATGAACACCACCAGCCCGGGGTGTATGTCGCGCTCTTCGCCGCCGACGTGCAGCCGGGCGCGGCCGCTGAGAACGACGTAGACCTCGTCCTCGAGGTGCGGACCCTGCAGGTCGTGGGCCCCGGCCGGCAGCCGGTAAATGGCGCCCGAGAGCCGCTCGCCGCCGAAGAACTCGAAAAAGCGCGGTTCCGGGCCCTCCACCCGCGTCTTCAGTTCCTCGATCTCGAAGAGCTGCCAGCCGCGTCCGCTCATGGGGGCCATGATCGTGAATAGGGGGACGGCATGCAACCTCGCCGCATCCCGGCCCCTGCGGAGGTGGCTCACGCGGGCACTGCCGTGGATGTTAAGCTCCGCCCCCCGTCATCGGCCTCGGAGCAGGCTCGCGAGGACGCGGACACGGACACAGAACTCAAGAGAAGGCAGTCCCATGGGCTTCAATACACGACAGGTTCACGCGGGCGTCGAGCCCGATCCGGTGACCGGATCGATCCTGACCCCGATCTACCAGACCACTACCTACGTCCAGGAATCGGTCGACAAGTATCTCGCCAGGGGATACTCATACTCGCGATCCGGGAATCCGACGGTGCGGGCGCTCGAGAAGAAGCTCGCCGATCTCGAGGGCGGCGCAGACTGCACCTGTTATGGCACCGGCATGGCTGCGCTGCAGGCGCTGTACCTCGCGTTCCTGAAGGCAGGCGATCACGCGATCGTCTCGGACGTGGCCTATGGCGGCACCTACCGCCTGTCCACGAAGGTGTTCAGCCGCTTCGGTGTGAGCTTCACCTTCGCCGACACCTCGCGGCCCGAGGAAGTCCGCAAGGCGCTGCGCGACGACACCCGCCTGATCCTCACCGAGACACCCGCCAACCCGACGTTGAAGCTCACGGACATCGCCGCGGTCTCGGAGATTGCGCGTGACGCGGGCGTCGTCCACGCGGTCGACAACACCTTCCTCACGCCTTACTACCAGCGCCCGCTGGAACTCGGCGCAGACCTGGTCGTGCACAGCACGACGAAATATTTCGACGGCCACAACGCGACGGTCGGCGGCGCGGTCGTCGCCCGCACCAGGGAACACGACGAGGCCCTGCGCTTCATGCAGAATGCCACCGGCCTGATCATGGCGCCGCAGGGTGCCTTCCTGACCCTGCAGGGATGCAAGACGCTCTCGGTGCGTCTCGAGCGCCAATCGGCCAACGCGCTTGCGGTCGCGCGCTTTCTCGAGGGACACCCGAAGGTGACGCAGGTGCGCTATCCGGGACTCGAGTCCTTCCCGCAGCGCGAGCTGGCGGACCGCCAGGCCTCGGGTTACGGTGCGATGCTGTGGTTCGAAGTGAAAGGCGGCGTGAAGGCCGGCAAGGCGCTGATGGACAACATCCGGATATGGAGCCTTGCCGAGAATCTCGGCTCGGTCGAATCACTCATTACCCATCCGGTGACGATGACACACGCCGACGTCGAGGAGTCCGAGCGCCGCCGGGTCGGCATCACCGACGGACTCGTGCGTCTCTCCGTTGGTCTCGAGGACGCCGCCGATCTCATCGGCGCGCTCGATCAGGCACTGTCGCGGGCGGGCGGCTGAGCGCCGCAGCGGGCAAGCCATGGCCGCGATTCGCCGGATACTCGCTGCCGCCGATTCCACCGAGCCGGCCGTTACCACCGCCGCGGCCATTGCGCGACGGCTCGGTGCTTCGCTGCGACTGGCGGGCGGCGTGTACGAGCCGGCCACCGCCGGCGAGCGCGACGCCGGCGGCGGCAAGCCGGCCCCGGCGCAGGCGGCGCTGATCAGCGCCCGCGCGCGAGAGCTCGAGGAGCTGGCGGGGGTGCTGCGCGCCGGCGGCGGTCTCGACGTGAGCGCCGCACGGTCCGCGGCCGATGCGCTGCTGGAAGCGGCGGGCGAGTTCGCCGCCGACCTGCTCGTCACGGGCATGGGTGTGCAGCGACATTTTGGCCAGGCAGAGTGGCGAATGGTGCGCGAGGCGCCGTGCCCCGTGCTGTTCACGCAGGGCGCCCCCGAGGCCGGCTATCGCAACGTGCTGGTCCCCGTCGATCCGATGCACGCGCACGACAAGCCGGCGGCACTCGACGAGGCGCTGATCTCGGCGGCGAAGGCGCTGGCAGATCCGGCAGCCGGCCGGGTCCACCTGCTGCATTGTTACCTGCCCTCCGAGTACCTGCCCCTGCGCGCCCCCGGCGTGCCCGTGCGGGGCGTCCTGCATCCGGAAAAGAGTCCGCTGTCCGCGCATCGCGACGCATTGCAACAACTGGCCCTGCGACACGGCATCGCCGCCGACCGGGTGCGGCTGGAGCCGGGCGATGCGCGGCAGGGAATCCCGGACGCGGCTGCCGGCCTCGGCGCCGACCTGGTCGTGATGGGGGCGGTGGCACGCAGCCGCCTGAAGCGGTTGCTCATCGGCAGCACCGCGGAGGCGGTGCTCGACCGGCTGAACTGTGACGTCCTCGCCGTCAGGCCGGCCGGCATTTGAAAAATCGGCGGGGGGCCCCATTGATGGGACATCGCCGGCGCCCGGCCGGCATGGCAACAAGGGACCGACCACAGGAGGCAAGCATATGGCACTGGTGAGCTGGAGCCCGTTTCGGGAATTCGAGGACCTGTTCGATCGCTACAACCGCCTGCTGAGCGGCGCGGCACCCGCTGCCGGCGAGCGCGAAGAGAAGGCGGTGGTGCACTGGCGGCCGGCGGCGAACATCTCAGAGACCAAGAATGAGTACCTGATCAAGGCGGA
>CAZFWB010000055.1:18053-18274 GCA_964522655.1 uncultured Chromatiaceae bacterium
GAACTGCCGGAAGTGCAGAAGAAGGACGTCGAGGTCACGGTGCACGAGGGCGTGATCACGATCCGCGGCGAGCGGCGTTTCGAGCGCACTGACGAGAGTGAGAAACAGCACCGCGTCGAGTCGTTCTACGGCAGCTTCGAACGCAGCTTCTCGCTGCCCGCGGACGCCGACGAATCGAAGATCTACGCCGAATCGAAGGATGGCGTGCTGAAGGTGCACAT
>CAZFWB010000056.1:0-18228 GCA_964522655.1 uncultured Chromatiaceae bacterium
CCATCGGCTTTACCGCCCTCGTGCTGCTCGTCCCGCTGGCGGTCACGTCGACCGCGGGCTGGCGGCGGCGGCTCGGCGCGCGCTGGCTGAAACTGCACCGTCTCGTGTACGTGGTTGCGGCTCTTGCCTGCTGGCATTTCTGGTGGCAGGTCAAGAAAGACGTCACCGAGCCGCTGGTGTACGCCTCGATCCTCGCCGCGTTGCTGGCGGTGCGCGCCTGGCGGGCGCGGATTTCTCAGAGGCTGTAGCCACGCTCCTCGTGCAGGGCGATGTCGAGGCCCTCGGTCTCTTCCTCGGCGCTGACGCGCAACGGGGTCAGCGCGCCGACGATCCTGAGGATCAGCCAGGTGATCGCAGCCGACCATGCGACCGTCGCGACCGCCCCGAGCAGCTGTACCCCGAGCTGGACGGCGATGCTGCGCCCGTCCGGATGCCCGATGCCGCCGAGCATCGCCGCGCCGAATACGCCGGTGAGCACCGTGCCGAGGAAGCCGCCGACGCCGTGCACGGGGAACACGTCGAGTGAATCGTCGATCTGCAGACGGCGCTTGATGTACTGCGTCGCCCAGAAGCACACGGTTCCGGCCACCAGCCCGATGACGAGCCCGCCCACCGGGCCGACGAAACCCGAGGCTGGCGTAATGGTGCCCAGCCCGGCCACCATCCCGGTCACGATCCCGAGCACGCTCGGCTTGCCGAACTTCACCCATTCCTGGCACATCCAGGCGAAGCAGCCGGCCGCGGCGGCGAGGTGGGTGACGAGCATGGCCATGCCGGCCGCACCGCCGGAGGCGATGGCGCTGCCCGCGTTGAAGCCGAACCAGCCCACCCAGAGCATGCCGGCCCCGGCGACCGTGATCGGCAGGTTGTGCGGCGGCATGGGCTGGGCCGGAAATCCGCGCCGGTTGCCGAGCACCAGCGCGGCGACCAGCGCGGCCACGCCGGCGTTGATGTGCACGACGGCCCCGCCGGCGAAGTCGAGGAACTTCAGCCCGCCCAGCCAACCGCCGCCCCAGACCCAGTGCGCCACAGGCACGTACACGAGCAGCAGCCAGAGCACCGAGAACAGCAGCATCGCGGCGAAGCGCATGCGCTCGGCGAAGGCGCCCACCACTAGCGCCGGCGTGATGATTGCGAAGGTGAGCTGGAACATCAGGAACACGGACTCGGGAATGTTCGGGTAGCCCGCGAACACCGCATCGGCGTCGATCCCGGCGAGGAAGGCCTTGCCGAGGCCGCCGATCGCGGCCTGTGCGGCCCCGCCCGCCGCGAACGTGAGGCTGTAGCCGCCGATCATCCACAGGATGGAAACGACGGAGGCAATCGCGAAGCACTGCATCAGCACGGAGAGCACGTTGCGGCTGCGTACGAGGCCGGCGTAGAACAGCGCCAGACCCGGCAGCGTCATGAACAGCACGAGCGCGGTGGCGGTGAGCATCCAGGCGGTATCGCCACTGTCGACATCGGCCCGCGCCATCGCGGGCAGCACCATCAGCGCCGGCGCGACAGCGCCGGTCAACCTGCCAGGGCTTCGCATACTGTCCTCCCCCGTCCCGGGCGTCCCCGCCGCCCGTTCCCTACAGCCTGCTACAGGGCGCCGTCGCCGGTCTCGCCGGTGCGAATGCGCAGGGCCTGTTCGAGGTCGGTGACGAAGATCTTGCCGTCGCCGACCTTGCCCGTCCGCGCCGCCGCGGTGATCGCCTCGACCGCGCGTTCCACCAGGTCCTCGGCCACCGCGACCTCGATCTTCGCCTTCGGCAGAAAATCCACCACGTATTCGGCGCCGCGATAAAGCTCCGTGTGTCCCCGTTGCCGGCCGAATCCCTTGACCTCCGTGACGGTCATGCCGTTCACGCCGACCTCGGCGAGCGCATTGCGGACGTCATCCAGCCGGAAGGGCTTGATGATCGCGGTGATCATTTTCATTCTGTTTTTCTCCCTTGAGTCACTGCCGACAAATGACCCCGCCGGGATTCTAACAGGTTGATGAAAAACGTCGCGAGGAAGCCGGAATGGCGGGGTAAACGCCAGTAGCCGGGGATTCCGGCAACCGGGCGCCGAAGCCAGTCAGCTTCGCACCAGTCCTGCCTCGAGTTTTCATTGCCGGTACACCCAGCGCAGCATCGCGGCCTGCGCCTCGTCGCCCCAGCCGCTGGCGTTCTGGATCATCGTCACCGCGAACTTGCGTCCCGACCGCGACTGCACGTAGCCGGCCAGCGACCGCACGCCATTCAGGGTGCCGGTCTTCAGGTGCATGTGGCCGGTGAACTCCTCGTTGCGAAAACGCCGGCGCAGCGTGCCGTCGAGCCCCGCCAGGGCCAGCGACGACTCGAATTCCGCCCCATAGGGGCCCTCCGCGGCGGCCAGCAGCAGCCGGTTCAGGCTGTGGGCCGAAATGCGCGTTTCCCGCGCCAGGCCGGCCCCGTTGCCGATTTCGAGTTCCGGGAAGGAGAGCCCGAGGCGCTGCAGCTCCGCGGCGGCCGCCCGCTTGCCCTTCTCGACCGTCGCCGGCGCTCCGAAGCGTTCCGCGCCAAGGGTGAGCAGCAGGTGTCGCGCCATGACGTTGTTGCTGAACTTGTTGACGCCGGTGATGACATCGCTCAGAGGGACCGAATCCAGTCTGGCCAGCGTCTTCAGACCCGGGTCCGCCGGCGCCACCCGCAGGTGGCCGCGGATGGTGCCGCCGCTTTCCTCCCACAGCGCGCGAAACAACCCGTAGACGTAAGACGGTCCGGTCACGAGGCTGCGGGCAACGCGGTATTCCCCGCAGCGACGGCTGAAGCGGCCGGTGAAGGTCGCCTCCTCGCGCCCGGCGATCTCGGCCACGGTGAAGTTGATGCGGTTGCTCCGGCCGCTGCAGCGGCCGTCCACCAGCTGCACCTGGTTGCGGATGCGAAGATTCGCCGGCAGGGGGTCGGCGAGAATCTCGACGCGGTTGGCCGCCGGATCCGGGCGGAACATGAAATTCACCGCCTGGAAGTTCACCAGCAGCGCATCCGGAATCAGGTTGTAGGGGCTGTAGGGCCTGCCGTCGAAATCGCCCGGGCGGGCGGCCCCGACGTCGAAATACGTGTTGTCGATCACCAGGTCGCCGCGGATCTCGCGCACGCCGCGCAGTCGCAGCTCCCGCACCAGCAGCCAGAATCGCTCGAGCACCAGATAGGGGTCGCCGTAGCCCTTGAGGTAGAGATCACCGTCGAGAACCCCGCCGCGCGGTGGCGCCTGCGCCAGCGCTGTCGTCTTCCACACGTAGGTCGGACCGAGCGCCTCGAGCGCGAGATAGGTGGTCAGCAGCTTGATGGCGGATGCCGGGTTGCGCGGCGTGTCGGCGTGGTAGGCCAGCAGCGGTTTGTCCGCGCCGACCTCCTGCACCGACGCGCTGAACGACGCCGGCGGGATCTTCGCCTTGACCAGCGCGCTGACCACCGTCTCGGGCAGGCCCTGCACCGTTTCCGCGGCCTCTGCAGCGAGGCACAGGAGCACGGCCATCAGGGCCGCCCAAAGCGGTCTGCAACGCATTCTTGACGCTATCCGGGGGTTGGAAAGAATGAACGGCGATGATTTTGCCGAAACCACGGCGCGAGGGTCCAGCACGATCGCGCTCACGCCGCCGCATGTGCCAGCCGGCACTCGGCGCCGCATTGCTCGCGGCCTGCGCCGGCGCCGGCGCGGCCGATGCCGATACGAGCCGCTTCCCGCTCGGCGATCGTGCCCCGTTCGGCGCGCTGCTCGGCATCCCCGACGGCTGGACCGGCCTGGCCGGGCCGCGCGCCGAAATGGCCTGGAGCGTCGCCAACAACGCTGTCGGGGCCGAAAGCGGCGGCGATTTCCTGCTGCTCGACGGGGAGACCCACACCGTCACGCTGCGCGTGCAGCGGCAGTTCGGCACGCGGCTGAGCCTGGGTGCGACCTTGCCCTGGGTCGCCCACAGTGGCGGCTTTCTCGACCCGCTCATCGACAGCTGGCATGACGCTTTCGGTCTGTCGGAGGGCATCCGCCCCTCGCTGCCGCGCGACGACCTGCGCTACGTCTATGGCGGCAACGCAACCGAATCGTTTCGCCTCGACCGGCGCACCTCGGGACTCGGCGATCTGCACAGTGCTGCGGTGTTGCGGCTGGCCGGCGCGGCGGATGCGGCGCGCGGCTTGCGCCTCGACCTTACCGCCGATGCCGACTGGCCGACCGGCGACGAGGGGCGCCTGACCGGCAACAACGGGATCGACCTGGCCGCCGGCGTACGCCTCGGCCCGGCCGCGTCATCGCGCTTCGACTGGATGTTGAGCGGCGGGCTGGTCTGGCCGGGCGACCTCGACCTTCCGTTCCCGTCGCCCGCCGCGAGAATCCTTTATTACGACCTCGCCCTGGCCTGGACGGCCACGCCGGCGCTCGACCTGATCCTCCAGCTCAACGGGCACGACGGGGCGTATCGCAGCCGCCTCGGCCCGCTCGGGCGCAGCACGCTGCAGCTCGGCACCGGCGCGCTCTGGCGGCTCGGGCCGCGATACGGCCTGCGCCTCGGGGTGTTCGAGGATCTGCGCACCGACAGCGCGCCCGACTTCGCGATCGAACTAGCGTTGATGGTCAGCCCGGGCCGTTGAAATTCCGCCTGCGGCGCGTGGCCCAAGCCGGTCGAGAATGCCCCGGCGCGGCGGCCCGATCACCTCCCAGCCGGCCTCGCGCGCCACCGCGAGCAGCTCGCTGTCCGGGCGCACCGCGACCGCGGTACCAACCTGGCGCAGCAGCGGGAGGTCGTAGACCGAATCGCCGTAGGCGGCTGTCTGCCCGGCATCGGCGCGGTGCTCGCGCGAGAGGGTCGCGAGCAGGGCCGCCTTTTCTTCGCGGAACGGGTGACTCGAGGGCGGGCGCGCCCGAAAACGCCCCTTCTCGACGACGCAGCGGCTGCCGATCACCGACTTCACCCCGAGCGCCGCGCCGATGCCCTCGGCGACGAACTGCGGCGTGCCGGATACCAGCACGACGCGGTCGCCGGCCTGCTGATGCCGCCGCAACCGCTCGATGCAGGGCGCAAACCAAGCATCCGCGAGCGAACGCTCGACCCACCCGGGCACCAGTGTGCGGACGTCATCCTCGCGCAGCCAGGCGAGGTAGGCCTTGTTCTTCTTGAATACGTGGCGACCGAAACGCGGGGAATAGCGCAGCAGGAACCACAGGAACCCCAGCACCTGTCGCGGCCCGATGCGGCCGCGGCGCAGCAGCTCGATGAAAAAGCGCTTCTCCGTGCTCGGGCCGGCCACCAGCGTGCCGTCGATGTCGAACAGGACCAGCGCCACGGCTCAATGCCGCCCGGAATGCTGCGGCATCAGCTTCCCGAGGATGGTGTGACGTTCCTGGTAGGCGAATTCCACGATCACGGGCAGACCGCGAACGAGGCAGATCGCTACGGACAAGTACACGAGCGCGTCGCCGATACCGGTCATCAGCGGACCCCATTGCGCCCAGAACGGCGCAATGAGCGCCGGCATCGGCTGTATGAGCAGCAGCCAGCAGAACGCGTGCGCCTTGAGCACCGCGTAGAAGATCCGCATGAACTTGCCGGCCACCAGCCACCTGCCGAGCGCCGATTCCATCATCGCGAACGGGCTCTGGTTCCTGCTGGCGGTCTGGCTGGCGCGGATCGCATCCACGATAGTGCCGCGGATCACGAACACCAGCGGCACCCAGATCGGCAGCAGGTCGAGATCGGCCAGCACGATCCACATGGTGAGTTCCACGATGCGGTCCCCGGCGATGTCGAACATCGCCCCGAACAGGCTCGTCTCGCCGCGCCGGCGCGCAACGTAGCCGTCCAGCCCGTCGGTCACAAAGACGATGATCAGCAGCGGAACGTTCAGGAACTGCCACCACGATGGCGGCTGGTAGGCGATGGCAACCACCGCGATCAGCAGCAGCAGGCGGCTCAGCGTGATCAGGTTGGCCATGGGGGAATTATAGGCCCCCGGCGGGCCTACGCCGCGCTCGACTTGCGCCGGCGCGAGCGCCGGCCGGGCCGCTCGACGCCAAGCGAGCGCATGCGGTCGGCAAGCGTCGTCGGCCGCACACCCAGCAGTTCCGCGGCGCCGCCCTTGCCCGAGATGCGCCAGCCGGCCGCCTCCAGCGCGCCGATGAGATTGCGGCGCTGGCGCTCGCGCATCTCCGCCTCGGTGACGAAGCCCTGTGACACGACCTCACCCGGGTGTTCCGGCACGGGGGCCGCCGCGGCAGGGCTCGCCTCGCGCAGCGACAGGTCCAGGCGCAGGACCTCGCCGCGGGAAAGTATCACCGCCCGCTCGATCACGTTCTTCAGTTCCCTGACGTTGCCCGGCCAGTCGTAACGACGCAGCGCCTCGACCTGGCCCTGGGTCAGCTTCGGACAGGGCCGGCCGAACTGCCGGCACACCTGCTCGAGGAAATGCAGAGCGAGCTGAACGACGTCATCGCCGCGCTTTCGCAATGGTGGCACCTGGACGGGGAAGACGCCGAGCCGGTAGTAGAGGTCCTCGCGGAATTCTCCCGCCTCGACCGCGCGCTCGAGGTCCTTGTTGGTCGCTGCGATGACCCGCACGTCCACCTTGCGCGTGCGGTCGTCGCCTACCCGCTCGAACTCTTTTTCCTGCAGCACGCGCAGCAGTTTGCCCTGCAGGGCCAGCGGTATCTCGCCCACCTCATCGAGAAAGATCGTACCGCCGTCGGCGAGCTCGAAACGCCCGATGCGATCGCGGTGCGCACCCGTGAAAGCGCCGCGCACGTGGCCGAAGAACTCGCTCTCGAAGAGTTCATCGGGGATCGCCGCGCAATTGACCTTGACCAGCGGAGCCTCGGCACGCCGGCTGCGGGCGTGGATCGCGTGGGCCACCAGTTCCTTGCCGGAGCCGGTTTCGCCGACGATCAGCACGCTCGCCGGCGTCGCAGCCACGGCCTCGATGCGGGCCAGCATTGCGGCGAGCGCGGGGCTCTCGCCGACGATGCGCCCGAAATTCATCGATACGTTGACTTCCTCGCGCAGGTAATCGCGCTCGCGCTCGAGTTCTTCCTTCAGGCGGGCGATCTCGCTGTAGGCCTCTCGCAATCTGCCCTCGGCCCGGTTGCGCTCGGTGACGTCCTTGCTCGCCACCAGCAGCCGCATCACCCGCCCGTCATCATCGCGTTCGGCACGGGCCGACAGCAGCACGTCGAGCACCTCTCCGCTGCGGGTGAGCATCTGGCGTGGCACGTTCTGCACGTCGCCCTGGCTGATCAGCTGTTGCAGGCGGCCTTCCATCAACGCCCCGCGCGACTGGTCCGCTATGAAGTCGATGATCGAGCGGCCGATCACCTCATTGCGCTGATAGCCGAGCTTGGCGAGCCAGTGATTGCTCACCGCCGTGATGCGCCCCTCCGCGTCCACCGTATGCAACATGGCAGGAGTGGACTCGTAGAGGTCCACATAGCGGCGCTCCAGGCGCTCCCGGTCGGAGGGTTCTTCGAACAGCGACACCGAGTACAGCAGCCGTTCACCGTCCGGCCCGCACGCAGCCACCGTGGTGGCCAGGAACTCCAGCACCCGCCCGTCCTTGGCGTAGAACTCCACCGGCACACGCTGCAACCGGCCGGTGCGCCGGAAGCACGGCAGATGTTCGGCGCGAATCCTGGTGGCGCTGGCGGGCGTGGCGATGTCCTGGGGCAGCAGACCACGCATCTCGTCGCGGGAGTAGCCCGTGCGGCGTTCCCACTCGGCACTGACCTCGAGGAATCGTCCCTCGCCGTCCATCACGGTGACGGGAATGGGCAGGCTGCGAAGCAGCAAAGACAAATCCATAGGCGAAGCTTCCACGCGCAGATCATACGGAAATCCGTTGTTCTAGCCAACGAATTTTCGTTATTCACGGCTTCTCGTAATACGGCAACTACGTTAACCTGTTGTTTTGCATGGAAAGAGCGGCTTGGCACGGTTCCTGCTATAGCACTTATGCGGACCTCCTGGGAGGCCCGTAACAAGGAAAGGCAGTTATATGGAACCCGAGAACAGGATGTTGAAGGACCCGCGCGAGCGGCTGCCCGCGCTGGCGTTGGCGGTATTGGTCACGTTGCTGGTCTTCGCGGCCATCAACGCCGGGTTCACGCCGCACGCGGCCGATGTCGCCGGGCGTGCGCTGCCGGCAACGGCGCTGAGCCTCTAGGAGGCCGGGAGCCACCGACACAAGCACGATTTGACACGTGATCCTCCCCGGGGCGCGCCAGAACCAATCCTCCTCTGGCCGCGTCGCGGGAGACGGCGCGGGGCGCTGCGGCGGAGCGCTTTCGCTTCTCCGCTGCGTCGTCCCGGCAGGTCTCTTCTCCCCCCGGAGACCTGCCTCGCGGGTTCGCATGGCGACCACGCTCCCCCCAGCGCGCCATGCGGACCCGTTTTTTTTGGTTCGCCCCCGATCCGCGGGGATACGGTGACAGTTGGTGCGTGGGACGCTGCACCTGTCTTTCTCGCTCTCGGCCTAGGCCCCACCCGGCGGCGGCTTTGTTTTCGTCGCGAAATTGCGCGCCTTGGCGAGGTAGCCGTTCAGCTGCTCGCTATTGAGATTATCTTTCAGCCGCCGCAACCAATGGCGCGCCCACGCGAACTCCAGCGCGAGGATCGCAAGCCCCAGCGGGATCACGAGCAGCGCCGGACCCGGGGTGACCAGCATGACCAGCCCAACCAGCACCACGGTTCCGCCGATCACGGCGATGACGATCTGGCGGGCCATGCGATAGCCCCGCCTGCCAAGTTCAGCAAACATGCGGATGAGCCGATAGTCGAACCCGGAATGCCGGTACGGACGCGGATCCTACCACTGCGTAGGCGGACGCGGCGCTACGCCGCCCGCCGGTTCGCCAGGCTTCTCACCGCTCCCCCTGCAGGTGTTCCCGGAGGAACGCGGTCGTCCTGCGCCAGGAATCCTCCGCCGCCTCGGCCTGATAGGTGGTGCCGGAAGGATTGGCGAATGCGTGGGCGGCGCCCTCGTAGACCCGCACGTCGACGTCCTTGCCGAGACGCCGCATGGTCTGCTCGAATTCCGTCACGGTGGCAAGCGGGATCACGGGATCTTTCGAGCCGAACAGGCCCAGTACCGGCATCTGCAGCCTGGCGAGTTCTGCTTCCGGGACCTTTACCGAGCCGTAGTAGATCACGGTGGCGTCCACCTCGCGCGGCAGCAACAGCGCGGCGCGCAGTGACCAGCGCCCGCCCAGGCACCAGCCTATCGTGCCGATGCGCGGGGCCGCGACGGTCTCGTCGAGATAACGGTAGGCCTGGCGCAGGTTCTCCTCGGCCCCGGCGGGGTTCTTCGTGAGTTGCTGCGACAACGCCATGGCATCGCGGACCTCCGTGGCGACCACGCCGCCGTAAAGGTCGACCGCCAGCGTGACATAGCCCTCGGCAGCCAGCCGTCGCGCTTCGTCGCGAACATTGTCGTTCAGGCCCCACCACTCGTGGACCACCAGCAGGCCGGGCAAGGGGCCGGTCACACCGGCCGGTCGCGACAGGTACCCCTGCAGCTTCTGTGCTCCCACCTGCCCGTATACGACCCTCTCGAGGGTCGTTTCGCGCGCCGGCGCCGTCGTGGCAGCGGGGGTGGGTACCGGGCGGTCGTCGGCGTGGCCCGCCGCCATGCGCGCATCGTCGGACTCCGCTTCCGTTGCGGCGAAGGCTGCCGAGGACGTCAGCAGCAGGCCGGCCGACGTCGCGCCGATGGCCAGGACCGTGATGGCAACCAGACGTTGCATGATGAAACTCCCCCGTTTGGTGGAATGAGGGCGGTATGTGCCGCTCGCGGAATTCTGTCGCGACTGCCGTTGCCCCTACAAGGGCAAGCTCACGCGGCGACCCGCCGCAGGCTAGCGGAACCTCGCCTGGATCGAGTCGAGCGCCTTCTGCCCGGGGTTCAGTTTCTCGTAGGCCACCGCGTTCAGCGGCTCCCCGGCCAGATTCTGCACCTCGTGCATGTCGGGCTTGGTCTCGTCGATGAACAGCAGCCCCGTGACGATCTGGCCCTGCGCCTGCCGGCGCGAGAGGTAATCGAAAGCGGCAACGCGGTCGGACGGATCATAGTCGGCGCCGACCTTGTGAAGCAGCAGCCGGCTGCCGTCGTGCATAGCCACCTCCTGCACCGACCCGGCCGCCTGCCGCGAGCGAATCTCTTCTGCCGGCGGCACGTAGTCCGCATAGATCGCCGCGTGGAAGTGTTCGCGGGTGAACTTGTAGCTCTTCGTGGAGCCCTCGTGGTCGTTGAACGTCACGCACGGCGAGATCACGTCCACCATGGCGAAACCGCGGTGGCTCAGGCCCGCCTTGAGCAATGGCACCAGTTGCTCCTTGTCGCCGGAGAAGCTGCGCGCGACAAAGGTGCAACCGATCGACAGCGCCAGCAGACAGGGGTCTATCGGCGGTTGCTGGTTCACCTCCCCCTTCTTTGCCTTGGTGCCCACGTCGGCAGAGGCAGAGAACTGGCCCTTGGTAAGGCCGTACACGCCGTTGTTCTCGAGCACGTAGAGCATGTTCAGGTTGCGGCGCACGGCGTGGCAGAACTGCCCCAGCCCGATGGACAGCGTATCGCCGTCGCCTGAGACGCCGATGTAGTGGAGCTCGCCGTTGGCCGCGTTGGCACCGGTGGCGACGCTGGCCATGCGGCCGTGGACGGAGTTGAAGCCGTGCGAGGCGGAGGCGAAGTACGCCGGCGTCTTCGACGAGCAGCCGATGCCGGAAAGCTTCGCCATCCGATGCGGTGGGATCGACAGCTCGAAGGCGGCCTGTACGAGCGCGGCGGTTATGGAGTCGTGGCCGCAGCCGGCGCAAAGGGTAGACATTCCGCCCTCGTAGTCGCGCAGGCTGAGCCCGAGCTCATTGCGAGGCAGGCCCGGATGCGTGGCTTTTGGCTTGGCAATGAAAGTCATGCGGCTTCACCCCTGGCCATGCCCTGTTCGATCTTTTCGATGACGTCCGCCGCGGTGATGGGCAGTCCGTCGTAGTGCAGAACGGGCACCAGCTTCGATGGATCGACGCTCGTCTCGAGCAGAAGCAGTCCGCGCAGCTGCGCGTCACGATTCTGCTCGACGACGTACACGCGGTCGTGTGCGTCGAGAAATTCCTGGACCTGCTCGCCGAAGGGAAACGCCTTGACGCGCAGGTAATTGGTGCTGAGGCCGGCCTCGGCCAGCCGGTCGCGCGCTTCGCGCACCGCCCCGTCACAGCTGCCGACCGATATGATTCCCGTGCGGCAGCGCTCCGTGCCATCGACCTCCGGCGCCGGCACCAGCTCTTTTGCGGTGTCCCACTTGCGTCGCAGCCGGTCCACGACCGCCTGGTACTCCTTCGCGTCTTCGGTGTAAGCGCCGTACATGTTGTGTCCGGAGCCGCGGGTGAAATACGCGCCTTTCGGATGCACCCCGGGCAGTGTTCGCCAGGCTATCCCGTCCTTGTCCGCGTCGAGGTAGCGGTGGAACTTCTCGATTTTCTCCAGTTGTTCGGCCTGCATCACCTTGCCGCGGTCCGGCTGGTAAGCGGGATCCCACTTCAGTTCGCGACACATCCAGTCGTTCATGCCGATGTCGAGGTCGGTGAGAATGATGACCGGCGTCTGCAGTCGCTCGGCGAGGTCGAAGGCCCGCGCGGAGAGGTAAAACGCCTCCTCCGGATTGGCGGGAAACAGCAGCACGTGGCGGGTGTCGCCATGCGAAGCGTAGGCGCAGGCCATGATGTCGGCCTGCTGCGTGCGCGTCGGCATGCCGGTCGACGGTCCGCAGCGCTGAACGTCGATCACCACCGCGGGGATCTCCGTGAAATAACCGTAGCCGAGGAACTCGTTCATCAGCGAAATGCCCGGCCCGCTGGTCGGGGTAAACGCGCGCGCGCCGTTCCAGCCCGCGCCGAGCACCATGCCGATCGCCGCCAGCTCGTCCTCGGCCTGGATGACGGCCACGTTGAGCCTGCCGGTCTCGGGGTCGCGGCGGTGGCGCTCGGCGAAACTCTTGAAGGCGTCCATGACCGAGGTGGACGGCGTGATCGGATACCACGCAGCGACCGTCGCGCCCGCGTACAGTGCGCCGAGCGCCGTCGTCGTGTTGCCATCGATCATCACGTGACCGGCGGTCTTGTCCAGCGCCTGCGCGCGGAATGGCAACGGGCAGGAAAAATGCTCCCGCGCGTACGCGAAGCCCAGGTCGAAGGCGGTCTGGTTGGAGTCGAGCAGATGCGGCTTGCCGGCGAAGCTGTCGTGGAGGAGCTTGCGCACGACTTCCGTGTCGATCTCGAGCAGCGCGGCCAGCACCCCGACATAGGCGATGTTTTTCATCAGGACGCGCTCACGCGCCCGGTTGAACCGCTCGTTGCACATCCTGGCGAGCGGCACGCCGAGAATGGTGATGTCCTCGCGATGCAGCAGCTGCGAGCGCGGCCACGTCGAGTCGTAAATGAGGTAGCCGCCCGGAGCGACTTCCTTGAGATCTTTCCGATAGGTCTCGGCGTTCATTGCGACCATGACGTCCACACGGCCGGAGCGGCAGATGTAGCCATCGCGGCTGACGCGGATCTCGTACCAGGTCGGCAGGCCCTGGATGTTGGAGGGGAAGTAGTTCTTCCCGGCCACGGGGATTCCCATGCGGAAGAACGACTTCATCAGCAGCGTGTTCGCGCTTGCCGACCCGGTGCCGTTTACGTTGGCCACCTTTACCGTGAAGTCGTTGTCTCTGGCCTTCTTGCTCATCGTGTCGTGCGTCGCTGTCCGGGGGGGCGCACGCGACCTCGCGGCGCTCCCGGCCAGATAATCTGTGGTTCAGGTGCCGGTTCGTGCCTGCGGAAGTGACTCGGCCGCCTCATCGGCGGCATACGGAATCTTGAGCGTGAATTTCTGCATGTCCCAGGCGCCGGTCGGGCAGCGTTCGGCGCACAGGCTGCAGTGCACGCACAGGTCCTCGTCCTTCACCATGACGCGGCCGGTCTGCGGCAGGTCGCCCGAAACGTAGAGATCCTGGGTGAGGTTGTTTGCCGGCGCGGACAACCGCTGCCGCAGATCATCCTCGGGACCGTTGGTCGTGATGGTCAGGCAGCGCGTCGGGCAGATGTCCACGCAGGCGTCGCACTCGATGCACAGTTTCTCCGTGAACACCGTCTGGATATCGCAGTTCAGGCAGCGCTCTACCTCCTGCGTGAACTGCTCTGCGGTGAAGCCGAGTTCTACCTCGAGGTTGAGCTTCTTGAAGCGCTCGTTGAGGCTGACGTGCGGCATCAGGCGCCGCTCGGCCGGGTCGTAGGCGTTGCTGTAGGACCACTCGTGCATGCCCATCTTGGAGGTGGCGAGATTCATGCCGTAAGGCAATCTCCGGGTGAGGTCTTCGCCATGACAGAATTTATGTATGGAGATGGCGGCCTGGTGGCCGTGCTCCACCGCCCAGATGATGTTCTTCGGGCCGAAGGCCGCGTCACCGCCGAAAAAGACGCCGGGGCGGGTGCCCTGGTAGGTGACCTTGTCGACCACCGGCACCTCCCACTTGTCGAACTCGATGCCGATGTCGCGCTCCACCCAGGGAAAGGCGTTCTCCTGCCCGATGGCGAGCACGACATCGTCGCAGGGAAACAGCTCCTCGCCGACGACCTTTTCCGCCGTGATGCGGCCCCGCGCGTCGATCTCGTATTCCATCTTCTCGAAGATCATGCCGGTCAGCCGCCCGTTCTTCACGACGAACGACTTCGGTGAGTGGTTGACGACAATTTCGACGGTTTCCTCCTCGGCGTCCTGCAGTTCCCACGGCGAGGCTTTGAAAAATTCCCGCGGCTTTCTGGCCATCACCTTCACGCTCTTCGCGCCGAGGCGCAACGAAGTGCGGCAGCAGTCCATTGCAGTATTGCCCACGCCGATGATCAGCACCTTCTCGCCGATCCTGTCGATATGCCCGAATGCGACCGACTCCAGCCAGGCGATGCCGATGTGTATGTTCGCCGCTGCCTCGTCACGGCCGGGAAGCTTGAGGTTCTTGCCCCTCGGTGCCCCGGTGCCGACGAAAACGGCGTCGTAGTTCTCCGCGAGCAGCGCCTTCATGCTCTTCACCGGCGTGCCCAGCCGAAGCTCCGCGCCCATTCCGACGATCATCTCGATTTCCTCGTCGAGCACCTCCGCCGGCAGGCGGAACGACGGGATATTGCTGCGCATCAGCCCGCCGGGCACGCCAAGCGCCTCGTAGATCACGACCTCGTAGCCGATCGGCAGCAGGTCGTTCGCTACCGTGAGTGATGCCGGACCGGCGCCGATCAGCGCTACCCGCTTGCCGTTTTTCTTGCGGGGCGCCTTCGGCAGCAATGCCGAAACGTCTTCGCGAAGATCCGCTGCAACGCGCTTCAGCCGGCAGATCGCCACGGGCTCCTGCTCCACGCGGCTGCGTCGGCACACGGGCTCGCAGGGACGGTCGCAGACCCGGCCGAGAATGCCGGGAAAGACGTTGGTCTGGCGGTTGAGCATGTAGGCGTCGGTGTAACGCCCCTGCGCGATCAGCCGGATGTAGCCGGGAACGTCGGTATGCGCCGGGCATCCCCACTGGCAATCGACGACCTTGTGAAAGTACTGCGGATTACTGATGTCGGTAGGTTGCATGGCAGGCGCGGGCGCTACCCGGAAGTTCCGGGCCTGGGGTTGGAACGGTGCTGAATAGCGGGTACTTCGTTGAAGTTCGCGGGATTATACATACGGCCAAAACAAAGCATATCGCGGCTTGCGCTCAGTTGCTGGCCGGTGGAAGAATCCGCCGGGCGCCGCCATCGCCGTTCGCGGTCGGTTCCGGCCTCAGCGTCTTACTGGAACAATTTTGATGTCAAACAAAACCGCCGGCACACTGCTCCCTCGCTACGCCGCCCTGGCGCTGCAACTGGCCACCGCCTGCGTGAACGACTGCCCGGACCGCGCCAGCGCCCGCTCCCGCATGGCCGAGAACCTGGCGCGGGTGCGCCGCAGCCTCGCCGGCAGCAAGGGATTCATACGGCAGTACAACGGCGTTGACATAAAGCTGGTGGTGCTGCCGGAGTATTTCCTCACCGGCTTCCCGATGGCCGAGTCGGTGCCCGAGTGGCGCGACAAGGCTGCGCTTTCCGTCGACGGGCCCGAATACGAGGGCTTGTGCAGCATCGCCAGGGACATGGAGCTGTACCTCGCCGGTAACGCCTACGAGGTCGATCCGCATTTCCCCGAGCTGTATTTCCAGTGCTGCTTCATCATCAGCCCGGCCGGCGAGGTGATCCTGCGCTACCGGCGGCTGGTGTCGCTGAGCGCGCCCACCCCGTATGACGTGTGGGACCGGTACCTGGAAGTCCATGGACTGGAGAAGGTATTTCCGGTGGCCGACACGCCCATCGGGCGGCTGGCGGCCATCGCCTCCGAGGAGATCCTCTACCCGGAGATCGCCCGCTGCCACGTCATGCGCGGCGCCGAAGTGTTCATACACCCGACCAGCGAGATCGGCAGCCCGCAGCTGACCCCCAAGGAAATCGCCCGCCGCGCCCGAGCCGCGGAGAACATTGCCTACGTGGTCTCGGCCAACACCGCCCGCCTCGACCACATCGCCATCCCGGCGAGTTCCGCCACCGGCATGTCGAAGATCATCGACTACAAGGGCGACGTGCTGGCGGAAGCCGCGCCGGGCGGGGAATCGATGGTGGCGACCGCCACGATCGACATCGAGGCGCTGCGCGCCGCGCGGCGTCGGACCGGACTCACCAACATGCTGGTCCGCCAGCCGTTCCAGCTCTACGCCGAGCGCTACGCGAACACCGTCTTCCACCCGAAGAACCTGCTGCTCAGCGACGGCAAGGCGCGCGTGCCGGAGAAGGGCGAGCTGACGAAGTTCCAGCTGGCCGACATCGAGCGGCTGGGCAAGGACGGCGTCATCTGACGGAGTTGCCGCGGAAGCCCCACGCCGCCATCCGCGCAACTCCCGTGCCGCTGCGATCGTGACCGCGCCCGTCGCGGCTTGCGCGGCTCCTACCGGTTCTCCGCGATCGCGAGCTGGATTTCCCGCTCGCGGCGCTTCTCCTGCCGGCGCATCCACACCGCGCCGGCGACTACCCCGGTGGCAACCAGCAGCACCATGATGGTCGCGAGCGCATTGACGTCCGGGCTCACCCCGAGGCGTACCTTGGAGAAGACCACCATCGGCAGCGTGCTGGAGCCGGGCCCGGCGACGAACTGTGCGATCACCAGATCGTCCCAGGACAGCGTGAAGGCCAGCAGCCACCCCGAGGCGACCGCCGGCAGGATCAGCGGCAGGGTGATACGGAAGAACACCCGCGCCGGCCGCGCACCGAGATCCATCGCCGCCTCTTCCAGCGAGTCGTCGAAGCCGGCGAGCTGGGACTGAACGATCACCGTGACATAGGCCATGGCGAATGTGACGTGCGCGATGGTGATCGTCACCACCCCACGGCCCGCCGGCCAGCCGAGAAGCTGCTCCATGGAGACGAACAGGAGCAGCATCGACAGACCCGTGATCACTTCCGGCATCACCAGCGGCGCGGTGGTCATGCCGGCGAACAGAGTGCGCCCCTTGAAGGGCCCGAAACGCGCGAGCACGAGCCCGGCGAGCGTGCCGATCACCACTGCTCCGCTGGCGGTCATTGCGGCCACCTTGACCGAAAGCCATGCCGCGTTGAGGATCTGCTCGTTGCTGAAGAGCTCCCGGTACCACTTCAACGTGGGCGAGTTGGCAGCGTCCCACACCGTCACGAGACGCGAGTTGTTGAACGAGAAGACGATCATCGAGAGGATCGGCACGTACAGAAACGCGAAGCCGATGATCAGCGCGAGCGGCTGAAACAGGCGGCCGCGCTTCATCGCCGTGCCGCCAGCTCGCGGCTCTGCAGGCGCTGAAACGCCATGATCGGCACGATGAGCAGCAACAGCATGAAGATCGCCACGGAGCTCGCCACGGGCCAGTCACGGTTGGCGAAGAACTCGTCGGAGAGCACCCGGCCGATCATGAGCTGGTCGGTGCGCCCGAGCAGCGAAGGAATCACGAACTCGCCCACCGCCGGGATGAACACGAGCAGCAGGCCGGCGATGATGCCGGGCAGCGACAGCGGCAGCGTGACGCGCAGAAACGACGTGAGCGGCCTTGCGCCGAGATCGGCGGCCGCCTCGACCAGGGTCGCGTCGTGCTTTTCGAGATTGGCGTAAAGCGGCAGGATCATGAACGGCAGATAGGAATAGACGATGCCGATGTACACCGCAAAATCGGTGTTCATCATCGTGATTGGCTCGTCGATGACCCCGAACGCGATCAGCACGTTGTTGATCACGCCGTTGTTCTCCAGCAGGCCGATCCACGCGTAGACCCGCAGCAGGAACGACGTCCAGAATGGCAGGATGACCAGCAGCAGGAACAGGTTGCGCCAGGTCGGCGTGCAACGTGCCATCGCATAGGCCATCGGGTAGCCGATCGCGAGGCAGAACAGCGCCGACAACGCCGCCACCTTGACCGAGTACAGATACGAACTGACGTACAGATCATCCGTGAGAAGAAAGGCGTAATTGGCCAGGTTGAGCCTCACCTCGAGCGCTTTCTGTCCGACCCACTCGAACAACGGCGCGTAGGGCGGCATCGCGAGGCGCACTTCCGAGAACGAGATCTTCAGGACGATGACGAAGGGCACCAGGAAGAACAGCAGCAGCCACAGGTACGGCACGGCGATGACGAGCCGCTTGCCGCTCCAGTGCTTCAGCATGTATTCCGACCAGCTCGGCGGCGCGAGCCGCAGGATCAATGTCCACAACGGCCCTAGGCGGCCGCTGGAAATCCGGGCGGCGCGGTAACGGCGCGAAGGCGCGGGCGCGCTCGCGCTCATTGCGTCAGGATGACCGGGCTGGACGGGTGCCAGGACAGATAGACCGTCTCGTCCCAGCTGATGCGATCCTCGGCCTGGCGCACGATGTTGGGCCGGCTCACGCGCACCATGCGCCCGCTGTCGATCTGCACGAGGTAAACCGAGACGTTGCCCATGTAGGCGATCTCCCTCACCACGCCGCGCACGCAGTTGTCCGGCCCCGCCGGCCGGGCGCGCTCGATGTTGATCTTCTCCGGGCGAATCGCCGTCCATACCGTCGCCCCGGGCGCCGCGCTGATCCCGTGATCGACGTAAATCGTGCCGCCGAGATCCGCCGACTCGATGCGCACGTGGTCGGGCTCGTCTTCCGTGAGACGGCCCTCGAACATGTTGACCGAGCCGATGAAGTCCGCAACGAA
>CAZFWB010000057.1:0-18166 GCA_964522655.1 uncultured Chromatiaceae bacterium
GGTCGTCGTAGATGATCAGCGCGTCCTCGCCCTTGTCGCGGAAGTACTCGCCCATCGCGCAGCCCGCGTAGGGCGCGATGTACCACATGGCCGGCGAGACGGCGGCCGAGGCGGCGACGACGATCGTGTGCTCCATCGCGCCGTACTCCTCGAGTTTGCGCACGACGTTGGCAATCGAGGAGGCCTTCTGTCCGATCGCCACGTAGATGCACTTAACGCCGGTACCCTTCTGGTTGATGATCGCGTCGATCGCGACCGCGGTCTTGCCGGTCTGCCGGTCGCCGATGATCAGCTCGCGCTGGCCGCGGCCGATCGGGACCATCGAGTCGATCGCCTTGAGTCCCGTCTGCACCGGCTGACTCACGGACTGTCGCGTGATGACGCCGGGCGCCACTTTCTCGATCGGCGAGGTCCCGCTCGTCTTGATCGGCCCCTTGCCGTCGATCGGTTGCCCGAGCGAATCAACCACGCGTCCGAGCAGCCCCTCGCCGACCGGCACCTCGAGGATGCGCCCGGTGGTCTTCACCGTGTCGCCCTCGGAGATGTGCTTGTAATCGCCCAGCACCACCGCACCGACGGAATCCTGCTCGAGGTTCAGCGCCAGCCCGAAGGTGTTCTTCGGGAACTCGAGCATCTCGCCGTACTTGGCGTCGGCCAGCCCATGGATGCGGCAGATGCCGTCGGTGACCGCAATCACGGTGCCGACGTCGCGCGCCTCGGCGGCGCTCTCGAAGTTCTTGATCCGCTGCTTGAGCAGCTCGCTGATTTCTGAGGCTTTCAGTGCCATTTCTCGTTCCTCTGACCCGTTCGCGCCAGCCGGCCGGCTAGGCGCTCAGGGTGGTTGCCAGTTTGTCGAGCCCGGTGCGGACCGAGCCGTCGATCACGCGGTCGCCGACCTGCAATCGCGCGCCGCCGATCAGGTTCGCGTCCGTCTGCACGGTGAGCCGCACCTGCCGGCCCAGGCGTTTCTGCAGGGATTCCGTAATGCGCGCGCGCTGCTCGTCGCTCACCGCGGCGGCGGTCGTCAGCGTGGCTTCGAGCGTGTTCTCGGCCTCGGCTTTCAGCTGCTCGAACCGGGTGGAGATGTCGGGCAACACGCTCAGGCGCTGGTTCTCGACCAGCAGCCTGAGGAAGTTGGCGCCCGCCGATCGCTCGCCGTCGCGCAGCGGCGCGGGGCTGCCGAGCTGCTCGCGGCACAGGTCGGCAATCGCCAGTGCGAGCGCCGTGAGATTCGCGCCGGGCGTGAACAGCATGCGGCTAACCTCGGGGTCGCTGACCATGACCGCAGCAAGCTTCAAAAACGAAGACCAGTCCGGGAGCGTGCCGTCGGCCTTCGCCAGCTCGAAGACGGCCTGGGCGTAAGGTCGCGCGACGGTGCCATGCTCGGCCATGGATTGCCCCTAGATCTGCTGCGCCAGCTTGCTGAGCATGTCCTGGTGCGTCCGCGGATCGATTTCGCGTGCCAGGATCTTCTCGGCGCCCGCCACCGCAATGGCGGCAACCTGGCTGCGCAGCTCGTCGCGCGCCTTGTTGATCTGCTGCTCGACGTCGGCCCGCGCCGCCTGGAGGATGCGGTCGCGTTCCTGCTCAGCACCGGCGCGCGCCTCCTCGACCATGCCGTTAGCCCGGGTCTGCGCCTGATCCAGAATCTGGCGGGCCTGCCCGCGGGCTTCCTCGATCATGCCCTGGATGCGCACCTGCGCTTCCTCGAGCGAGCGGGCGCCGCGATCCGCGGCTGCCAGTCCGTCGGCGATCTTCGTCTGGCGTTCCTCGATGATTCGCAGGATCGGCGGCCAGACGAATCTCATGCAGAACCAGACGAAGACGATCATCGCGATCGTCTGCCCGATGATGGTCGCGTTGATATCCATCGTGCGATTCCGTCAATTAAACGTCAGTGTTCCGTCCGCAGCGCGCCGGTCAGCCGCCGACAACCTGCTGGAGCTGACCGACGAACGGATTGGCGAAGGCGAAGAACAGCGCGATGCCGACGCCGATCATTGCTACCGCGTCGAGCAGCGCGACGACGAGGAACATCTTCGTCTGGAGCATGTTGGCCAGCTCCGGCTGACGTGCGCAGCCCTCGAGGAAGCGGCCGCCGAGCAGTCCCATGCCGACGCCGACGCCCAGCGCGCCGAGGCCGATCAGGATTGCGACGGCGATCGCGGTAAAGCCGATTACAGTTTCCATTGTTGTCTCCTAGCTCGGATCAGGATGTTGCGGACAGGATGTCAAAAGCCTCAGTGATGCTCGTGCGCCTGGCTCAGGTACACGATGGTCAGCATCATGAAAATGTAGGCCTGCAGCGTGACGATCAGGATGTGGAACACCGCCCAGCCGAAGTGCAGGGGCAGCTGGTAGAGTCCCAGCAGCGCGATAAGAATGAACATCAGCTCGCCCGCGTACATGTTGCCGAACAACCGCAGTGACAAAGACAGCGGCTTGGCGAGCAGCGCGACGGACTCGAGGATGAAGTTGAACGCAATGACGACGGGCCAGAAGAGCTTCGGCACGCCAAGTTCCGAGGGGCTCAGCGGGTGCAGCGTCAGTTCAGCGAGAAACCCGCCGCCGCCCTTCATGCGGATGCTGTAGAAGATCACCAGGACGAACACCGACACCGACATGGCGAAGGTGATGTTCGGGTCGGTGGTCGGCACCACCTTCAGGTACTCCACGCCCGCCAGGTGGGCCAACCCCGGCAGCCAGTCGACCGGGATCAGGTCCATCAGGTTCATCATGAAGACCCAGGTGACGATGGTGAGCGCCAGCGGAGCAATCAGCGGGTTGTTGCCGTTGAACGTGCTGCGCACGCTGCCGTCGACGAAGTCCACGACGAGTTCCACCATCGCCTGAAGGCGCCCGGGCCTGCCTGCCTGCGCACGCGCGGCGACGCTGCGAAAGAGCCAGCCGAGCAGCAAGGCCAGCACGACCGCGATCACCATGGAGTCGACGTTGATCGTCCAGAAGTTGCCGCTGCAGTGGTTCCAGACCCAGGTCCCGGAGTCGTCCCGGCATACCTGGAGGTTCCTCAGGTGATGCTGGATGTATTCAGCCGTCGTCTTTTGTGCCGCTTCGGATGCCATTCACAACCCGCTGTCGCGCTCAAGCCGCCGTATTGTTCTTGCTACCGGCTTTCGCCGCCGGCTCGTGCGGCAACCAGGGGTATCCGGACCCCAGGGCCGCCCAGTAGGCGATGAAGGTGGCCGCGTAGCCGCCGATCATCGGCAGAAACCGCGGGTGCAGCACCCGGATCGCAAAGATGAAGAGCGCCACCGTCAGCAGGATCTTCACCGCTTCGCTCACCCAGACCCCGCGGTAAAAACGCGCCGGATCCTCCGCCGCGCTGACCCGGAACGTCCGCAGGGCCTGGTAGAGCCCCGCGACCGTGCCGATGCCGCCGCCAAGCAGGGCCGAAACGGCCGCTGCACGGCCGCCGAGCAGGGCCGCGAGAGCAGCCACCGCCAGCGTCAGCGCAACCTGCCAGCCGGCAAGCCTGTATGCGGCCCGTCGCATCACCTCGGCCGCTCAGCCGAACCCCCTCGGGGCGCATAGCGTGGGAGCAAAAAAGCCACAGCGCGCCGGCTGCCCGGCGGCGGTGGCGTCATGCCAGCGCTTTCGCGCTGGAAAGCCGCGGAATTCTAGTGACAGCGCCCCGCGGATTCAAGCCGAAAGCGGGATTTGCCGGGGCGTGTCCATGCCGACAGGTGCCGGGTCTTCGGTTTCGGAAACGGCGGCCGATACGTGTCTCACCAGCAAGTAGACGTTCCGAAACCGAAGACCCGGCACCTGCTCCGATGCTACCGGATGTGCGCGAGGATGCCGTCGAGCTCGTCGAGGCTGTTGTAGGCGACGACGAGCTTGCCCCGGCCCTTGGCCCCATGCTGGATCGCGACCTTTGCGCCGAGACGGTCGGAAATCTCGTTCTCCAGGCGCTGGATGTCGGGGTCGGTCCGGCGAGCCGATTGCGCTCGCGTGACGCCCCCGCCCTCCAGGACCCGCCGCACGAGCGCCTCGGTCTCGCGCACCGACAGGCCCTTCTTCGCGACCAGCGCGGCGACCTCGGCCTGCATGCGCGCATCGGCAATGGCCAGCAGCGCCCGCGCATGGCCCATCTCGAGCGAGCCCGCGCGCAGCAGCGTGCGCGCCTGCTCACCGAGCTCGAGCAGCCGCAGCAAGTTGCTCACGGCCGCGCGCGAGCGGCCGATCGCGTCGGCCGCCTCCTGGTGGGTCAGCTGAAACTCGTTCAGCAGGCGCTGAATGGCCTGTGCCTCTTCCAGCGGATTGAGGTTTTCGCGCTGGATGTTCTCGATGAGAGACTGGGCGATGACCGCCGAATCGGGAATCTGGCGCACCACCGCCGGCACCGTCGCGAGTCCGGCGAGCTGCGCGGCCCGCCAGCGCCGCTCGCCGGCGACGATCTCGTAGCGGGTCTCGCCGCCGGCAGCGGTACCCGCCAGCGGCCGCACGACGATGGGCTGCACCAGGCCCTGAGCCTTGATCGAGCGGGCCAGGTCTTCCAGCGATTCCTGGTGCATGTCCTGGCGGGGCTGGTAGCGGCCACGCTCCAGCAGCTCGACCGGAATCTGCCGCAGGCCCTCGCGGGCGTGCACCTGCACCGGCCTGACCGGTGCCGTCGCGTCACCGAGGAGTGCGTCTAGGCCCCGTCCGAGCCCGGTTCGCTTGGCGCTCATGAGTCTGTATCCCGGATGCCGCCGCCGATGCGGCGCATTCTAGTGCAAATGGGGACATTCCTGATTTCAGCCAGGCGGTGGAAATCAGGGATGTCCCTATTTCTGCTCACCCCCGGTCGTCCGCGTCGGCGTTGCCGGAACCGCCGCCCGCCGTCCGGTTGATCATCTCCTCGGCGAGCTGGACATATGCCTGCGCGCCACGCGAACTTCTGTCATGGACGATGGCCGAGAGGCCAAAGCTCGGCGCCTCGGCCAGGCGCACGTTGCGCGGGATGATCGCCTCGTAGACCTTGTCCCTGAAGTGCCTGAGCAGCTGGTTGGAGACCTCGGCGGCGAGGCGATTGCGCGGGTCGTACATCGTGCGCAGCAGGCCCTCGATGCGCAGCTCGTTGTTGACCGTGTTGCGCACCTGCTTGATGGTCTCGAGCAACGAGGACAGGCCCTCGAGCGCGTAGTATTCACACTGGATCGGAATGAGCACGCCATCTGCGGCCGTCAGCGCGTTGAGCGTGAGCATGTTGATCGAAGGCGGGCAGTCGATCAGCACGTAGTCGTACAGGCCGCGTACCGGCTCGAGCGCCTTTTTCAGGCGCATCTCCCGGCCGATTTCCTGGAGCAGGCGCACCTCGGCCGCAGTGAGGTCCGAGTTCGCGGGCAGCAGGTCGAACTGGCCCTCCTGGACGGCGACGATGGCGTCCTGGGCGGCGGCCTCGCCGAGCAGCACGTCGCAGGCGGTGTTCTCGAGCGAGCGCTTGTCCACGCCACAACCGGTGGTCGCGTTGCCCTGCGGATCGAGATCGACCAGCAGCACGCGCTTCTCGGCGCCGGCCAGCGCGGCGGCGAGGTTCACCGCCGTCGTGGTCTTGCCCACGCCGCCTTTCTGGTTGGTGATGGCGACGATGCTACCCATCGCTGCGGCGCCCGAGCACCACGATATGGCGTTCGGCATCGAGACCGGGCACCGTGACCCGCCGTGCCTCGGCGACCTCCCAGGGAGGTGGCAGGGCGTCGATCTCGCCGCGCGGATAGCGGCCCTTCATGGCGACCAGCCTGCCGCCGGTGGCGAGAAACCGCCCGCACAGATCCGCGAACGCGGCGAGCGTGCCGAGCGCGCGGCAGATCACGGTGTCGAAGCGTTGCGCCGCGTCCCAGGTTTCCAGCCGGGCCTGCACGGGGACGACGTTCACGAGCTTCAGTTCCAGGACCGCCTGCTGAAGGAAATTCACCTTCTTGCCCGCCGAGTCGAGCAGTGTGAAACGCCGCGCGGGCTCGAGCAGTGCCAGCGGGATGCCGGGCAGGCCGGGACCACTGCCGGCATCGAGCACGTTCACCCCGGCCAAAAATGGCCGGGCGCTCGCACAATCGAGGATATGTCGCACGGCCATGTCATGGGGGTCGGTCACGCTCGTGAGGTTGTAGGCCCGGCTCCAGTGCCGCAGCAGCTCGAGATACCGCATGAGTTCGGCCGTACGGCCGCTGCCCGCCGGCACCCCGAGCTGCGCCAGCCCTTCATCGAGGCGCCGTTCGACCTCGGTTCGCATCTGCCATGGGATCGGACTGCGATCGCCCATGAGCGTAGCAGCATACCCTCGTCGGATCGCGCCGCGATCTGACCCCCCCTGTTTAATCGAGCCGCACCAGCGTGCGCCCGGTGATACGCCCGGCGACGTAGTCCTCGAAGCAGCCGGACAGCTCGTCGAGCGTTACCTCGCGCCGCGCGATGCTCGCCAGATGCACCGGCTTGAGATCCGTTCCGAGGCGCCGCCACACCGCCAGCCGCAACTCGCGCGGGGTCTCGACCGAGTTGATGCCGAGCAGGCTGACGCCACGAAGGATGAAGGGCATGACCGTCGTCGCGAGGTCCGCGCCTGCCGCCAGCCCGACGCTGGCGATGGTACCGAACGGCACCGTGGTGCGGGTCAGCCAGCCGAGGATCTCGCCGCCGAGACTGTCCACGGCGCCGCCCCAGATCGCCTTCTCGAGCGGCCGGGTACCGAGCGGTTTGCCGGTAAGGACCTGCACGTCGGAGGCGCCGAGCGAGCGCAGGTAGCCGGCGGCGTCCGCCTTGTGGGTCAGCGCGGTCACCGAGTAACCGCGGTGGCTGAAGATGTCGATCGCCACACTCCCCACCCCGCCGGTCGCCCCGGTCACCGCAATCGGGCCGAGCGCCGGGCGCTGGTCGTTCTGCTCCATGCGGTGCAGCGCGAGGGCGGCCGTGAAACCGGCGGTGCCGATCGCCATCGCCGCGCGCAGGTCGAGCCCCGCCGGCAGCGGATTGACGGCCTCGCCGCGCACCCGGGCGAGCTGCGTGAAACCGCCGTCCGTGGTCTCGCTCAGACCGCAGCCCACCACCACAACCGGGTCGCCGGGGCGGAAGCGTGGATCGGTGGAAGACTCCACCGTGCCGGCGATGTCCACGCCAGCCACCAGCGGATAGCGGCGCAGGATTTTGCCCTTCCCGGTGGCCGCCAGCGCGTCCTTGTAATTGATGCTCGACCAGGCGCCGCGGATCACCACCTCGCCCGGCGCGAGTTCGTCGAGCCCGATGCGCTCGAGGCGGGCCGCGATCCGGTCGTTTTCCAGATGCACCCGGAAAGCCTTGAAGTCCGCTGCCATGAAGCTGCCTTCTGGGGAAACCGGGGACAGTTCACTCAATTCCCGGCAAGGCTGGGTTCTGGGAGACCACGAAAGGAATTGAGTGAACTGTCCCCGGGGCCGCTATTGCTGGTAGTGCGTGGTGAACAAGCCGTGCTGGGCGGAATAGTAGGCCGCCAGGTCGCCGATGTCCTGGTCGCTGAGCGCGGCCACCTGGCCCTGCATGACCGCGTCCTGGCGCGCCTTCTCCCGATAGCGCGTGAGCGCGTGCTCGAGGTAGTCGCGATGCTGGCCGGCGAGGTTTGGCCAGTTCGGCGCCGTGCTGATACCCGCCTCCCCGTGACAGGCTGCACAAGCGCCCGCCTTTTCCTGACCGCGCCCGGCGCGGCCGCTGATCACCACGTCATTGGTCTTCGGCCCGCCCTGCTGGGCAAAAAACGCCGCGATGTCCTGCATGTCCTGGTCGGAAAGCGAGGCCGCCTGCGCCTGCATCGTCGGGTGCTGCCGGTTCTTCGCCCGGTAGCCTTGCAGGGCAAGCACCAGGTAGTCGGCGTTCTGGCCGCCGAGCTTTGGCACACGGTATGACGGATAAGCGTTGCGATAGCCCGCAATGCCGTGACAGCCCATGCAGGTAGTCGCGAGCTCGGCCCCCCTCGCCGGATCGCCCGCGGCACTCGCGGAGAAGCTGAGGAAAGCAAGGGCAGCAGAACCTAACAGGCGGCGAAGCGGCATCACAGGACCTCGGTTGAACACGCCCGGACGGGGCGGGGGCCGCCTCGGAGCGGCGGTATGTTAGTGTGACTCCGCCACTAATGCCAGCCGTGGAAACGCGGCGTTTGCCTCGAATTCCGCCGGAGTACCGCCATGCGATTTTTCCCGCCCGTCATGCTCATCATGTTGCTGGGCCTGTGCGCGACCGCAAACGCCGGGGACCCGGCGCCCGCCGGTGCGCAACCCCGCAGCATCACCGTGGCGGGCACCGGGTCCGTCACCGGCGAGCCCGACAAGGCGCGCGTCCAGCTCACGGTGCAGAAATCCGACCCCTCGATGGAAAAGGCACGCAGCGAGGCCGTGGCCGTGGTGGAGCGATTTCTCGCGCTGACGAAACGGCTCGGTATCGAGCGCAACAAGGTCCGCACCACCGCTGCCTTCGTCAACCCCGAGTACCGCTGGGACAAGGCGACCAACCAGCAGGTGCTGACCGGCTACATGGTGCAGCGCCAGCTCGAGGTCGAGATCACCGACCTCGACAAGCTCGGCGCGCTGATCGAGGGCGCGGTCAGCGCCGGGGTGAACAACGTCTCGCCGCCGATGCTCGACAGCTCGAAGCGTCGCGAGCTCAATCGGGAGGCGCTCGCCGCGGCGGCCCGCGACGCGGAAGCCAATGCGCGCGCGATCGCCGAGACGCTCGGTATGCGCCTCGGCGAATTACGCCAGCTCGTCGCCGCGGACGCGACCCCGCCGCCGCCCGTGCCCCTGCCGCGCATGGAGATCACCGCCATGGCGGCGAAGGTAGCGGACAGCGGCGCGGCGACCTATCAGCCGGGCAGCCTGGAATTCGAGGCACGGGTCAACGCGACCTTCGACCTGTTGTCACCCTAGGGCCGCCGTCGGCCGCCAGCTCGGCGCCGGGGCGTGCGGTGCGTACCCCGACCGTCAACGCGTTTATCGGGATGTCCCCATCCAGCGGTTCCTGCCAGGCAAACTTGGAGGCTTGTTATCTTCGCAGTGTCAATTAACTGTATTTTTAATCCATTGTTTTAAAAGCTCAAAAAAGCACCTGCCGACGAGGGCCGGAGGCGGCGAATCGGCCAGGCCTCGATGCGGGATCCGGTGGTGGTCTCCCGCCGCTGCGCGATCCGCTCAGATCTCCGCCGCCCGCAGGCAGGCGACGCGAGAGCCCCCAAAGGGCTCGAGCGGCGGCACCCCGGCCGCGCAGGCTGGCACTGCGTAGGCGCAGCGCGTGCGAAACACGCAGCCCGACGGCGGCGCGAGCGCAGACGGGATTTCCCCGCCGAGTCCCGGCCGGTCCCGCGAGCGCTCGATCCGGGGGTCCGGTACGGGCGCGGCCGCCATCAGCGCCCGCGTGTAGGGGTGGCGTGGCTGCTCGAACAGCGCCATCGCCGGGGCGATCTCCATCACCCGGCCGAGGTACATCACCATCACCCGCTGGCTCACCTGGCGGATCACCGCGAGATCGTGGCCGATGAAGATCAGCGAGAGATCCAGCAGGCGACGCAGTTCCAGCAGCAACCTCAGGATCTGCGCCCGCACCGAGACGTCGAGCGCGCTCACGGCCTCGTCGCAGATCACCAGCCGCGGCCGCGTGATCAGGGCGCGCGCGATCGCGACTCGCTGGCATTGCCCGCCGGAAAACTGGTGCGGGTAGCGGTGCATGTGCGACGGATCGAGCCCGACCCGGCTCAGCATCTCGGCGACCTGATTGGTGCGCTCTGCGTCTGTCAGGCCGGGTTCGAAGGTCTCCAGCGGTTCGGCGACGATGTCGCGTACCGTCATGCGCGGGTCGAGCGAGGCCAGCGGATCCTGGAACACGATCTGCAGGTCACGGCGCAGGCTGTCGAGCTCCCCGCGGGGCAGCGAGACGAGCTCCCGGCCCAGAAAGCTCACCTGGCCCGCGGTTACCGGCACCAGCCGCAGTACCGCGCGCCCCAGGGTGGACTTGCCGCAACCGGATTCGCCGACCACTCCAAGCACCTCGCCGGCCGCAAGTTCGAAGCTCACGCCGGCGAGCGCTCGCAGGCGCGCGCGCCGCGCGAACAGGCCCGCTTCGGCGACCGGGAACTCCACCTGCAGATTGCTGGCTGATAGCAATGGCCTGGCGACACCCGCCGGCGTCCGGACCCGGGCGGCAAGCCGGTCGGCCGGCCAGTGGACCCCCGGACGATCCAGCCGCGGCACGGCAGCGAGCAGCGCCTTCGTATAGCGGTGCCGGGGCGCATAGAACACCTGTTCCGCCGTGCCCTCTTCCAGGCACTCGCCCCGTTGCATGACCAGGACCCGGTCGGCCAGCCCGGCGACTACGGAAAAATCGTGGCTGATCAGGATGATGGCGGTGTCGTAGCGCGTACGCAGGTCCTTCATGAGGGCGAGGATCTGGGCCTGCACGGTCACGTCGAGCGCGGTGGTCGGTTCATCGGCAATCAACAACGCGGGCCGGCACGACAGTGCGACGGCGATCATCACGCGCTGGCGCATGCCCCCGGAGAGCTCGTGGGGGTACATGTCCAGCCGCCGCGCGGACTCGGGGATGCCGACGGATTCGAGCAGCGCGGCGCATTCGCGCCCGGCCGCGGCAGCCGACAAGCCCCGGTGCTCGCGCAGCACGAGGGTCATCTGCCGGCCGATGGTGACGTAAGGGTTCAGCGAGGTCATCGGGTCCTGGAACACCATCGCAATGCGGGCGCCCCGCACCCGGTTGAGCGCGGTCTCGTCGAGTGCGAGCAGGTCCTGTCCCTCGAACAGGGCCCGGCCACTCGCCCGCCCGTTGCCGGCGAGCAGACCGAGCAATGCCAGCGCCGTCTGGCTCTTGCCGGAACCGGATTCGCCGACGATGCCGAGCGTCTCCCCGGCAGCCACTTCGAACGACAGATCGCGCACCGCCTGCACTTCGCCACCCGGCGCGGCGAAGCGCACGTTCAGGCCGCTCACCGCGAGCAGCGGCGCGGTCACGGGTGGCTCCGGTCGCGTGGGTCCAGCGCGTCGCGCAGCCCGTCGCCGAGGAAGTTGAAGCAGAACAGCGTCAGCGCCAGGAACAGCGAGGGGAAAACGATCATCCACCACGAGGTCTCCAGTTCCTGCGCGCCCTCGTTGACCAGCGCGCCCCAGGAGGTCATCGGCTCCTGAACGCCCAGCCCGAGGAAGCTCAGGAAGGACTCGACGAGGATGACGTGCGGAATGGTCAGCGTGACATAGACGACCACGACGCCGAGCAGGTTCGGCACGATGTGGCGGCGAATGATTCGGGCGGTAGGCACGCCGCCGGCTCTCGCCGCCTCGACAAACTCGCGGTTCTTGAGCGACAGCGTCTGGCCGCGCACGATGCGCGCCATGTCGAGCCAGTTGATGGCGCCGATGGCGACGAAGATCAGCACGATGTTGCGGCCGAACAGCACCATCAGCAGGATCACCAGGAACATGAACGGCAGCGCGTAGAGGATGTCCACCGCCCGCATCATGAGCTGATCGACGCGGCCGCCCGCGTAGCCGGCGATCGCGCCGTAGGTCACGCCGATCAGCAGACTCACCGCCGTCGCCACCAGGGCTACGGCGAGCGACACGCGCCCGCCCGCGAGCGTGCGGGCGAGCAGATCGCGGCCGAGCGAATCCGTGCCGAAGGGGTGACCGGCAGCGAGTGACGGCTCCATCGCGATGTTGTCCCAGTCGGTCTCATCGAAGGTGAAAGGCAGCAACGCGGGCACAACCAGCACGGTGAATGCCATCGCGATCAGTACCCAGGAAGAAATCATCGCGGCGCGGTTCTGGCGCAACGCGGACCAGGCGTCCGACCACAGGCTGTGCGGCGTCTCGTCGCCCGGCTGCGCGCTCATTGGGCGTGCCGGATGCGCGGATCGAGGAAACCGTACACCACGTCGACGATGAAGTTGAACACCAGGATCAGGGTGCCGTAGAACACGACCACCCCCATGACCAGCGTGTAGTCGCGGTTGAGTGCGCCGGTCACGAAGAACCGGCCGATGCCGGGCAGGCCGAAGATCTGCTCGACGACGACCGAGCCGGTGATCACCGCCGCCGTGGCGGGGCCGAGGTAGGAGACCACCGGCAGCAGCGCGGGCTTGAGCGCGTGGCGGAGCACGATGGTCGGGAGCGGCAGCCCCTGCGCGCGGGCGGTGCGTATGTAAGGGCTGCGCAGCACCTCGATCATGCTGCCGCGCGTGAGCCGCGCGATGTAGGCGATCTGCGGCAGGGCGAGGGTGACCACCGGCATGACCAGGTGGCGCCAGCCACCGATGCCGCCGGCCGGCAACCACTGCAGGATGACCGCGAACACGAGCACCAGCAACGGTGCCGTGACGAAGTTCGGAATGGAGATGCCGGTCATAGCGGCGGCCATGACCGCATGATCCGCCGGGCGGTTCTGGCGCAGGGCCGCGATGCTGCCGGCGCTGACGCCCACCATTACGGCGAGCAGGATTGCCAGCGCACCGACTCGCAGCGAGACCGGAAACCCGGCCCAGATCAGCTCCGTCACCGTGAACTCGCGGTACTGGAACGACGGCCCGAAATCGCCGCGGGCGACGTTGGCGAGGTAGCGGCCGAACTGCTGATACAGGGGCTCGTCGAGGTGATAGGCCTCACGCAGGTTCGCCTCGATCTCCGGCGACAACTGGCGCTCGGCGTCGAAGGGGCCGCCGGGCGCCGCGCGAATCAGGAAGAACGCCAGCGCGACCAGCACGAGCAGCGTCGGGATGCCGGTCAGCAGGCGCTGCAGGGTGAATCTCAGCACTGATTCCCTATGCTCGGGGTGTGGGCATGAAGCGGGGACAGTTTACTCATTTGCGTGCGTGCGCTTCGATCGTTGGTCGCGTGTCGGGCACGGATATGCAAATGAGTGAACTGTCCCCGCTTTCCGCCCTTCGTGCGTCAGTGCTTCAGGATGTAGAAATCCTTGCTGCGATGGTGATCCATGATGTTCGGCGTAAAGCCGCCCACCCAGGGTTTCACCAGACGCTTCGAGACGTAGAAATACAGCGGGATCAGCGGCATGTCGGCGAGCAACTGCCGCTCGGCCGCTTCCAGCAATGCGCGACGGCGTTCCGGGTCGGCCTCCTGTGCCGCCTGGTCGAGCAATGCGTCATAGGCGGCGCTGCGATAGCCGGGATCGTTCTGCCCGTTCTTCGAGTGCATGAGCTGGGAGAAGGTGTAAGCGTCGTTGTAATCGCCGATCCAGCCGGAGCGGAAGACCTGCGTGATGATCTTGCGCTTGCGATTCTCGATGAACACCTTCCACTCCTGGTTGAGCATCTTCGTGCGCACGCCGAGCGTCTGCTTCCACATGGCGGCCACCGCGCCGGCCACCCGCTTGTGGTTCTGATCGGTGTTGTAGAGCAGCTCCACGACGAGCGGGTTGGCCTCCGAGTAGCCCGCCTCCCGGTAAAGGCGCCTCGCCTCGGCGTTGCGTCGCTCCTGGGTCCAGGCCGCCCACTCCGGCTGCTGGCCCGTGTAACCGGCAACCGGTGGCACGAAGCCGTAGGCGGCGATCTCGCCCGCGCCGGTCACCCGCTGCGTGAGGATCTCGCGGTCCACCGCCATGGAAAGCGCCAGGCGCAGCTTGAGGTTGTCCTTGAACGGGGCGCGCATGTTGTTGAAGCCGAAGTAATAGATGCCGAGGTAGGGCGAGATGACCAGCTCGCCCGGCAGTATCTCCCGCAGCAACTTGACCTGGCGGAACGGCACCGTCCAGGTGAAGTCGAGTTCGCCGGCGCGGTACCGGCTCACTTCGGCATCCTGGTTCTCGGTGGGGTAATACCAGACCTCGTCGACGACGGTATTCTCGTCGTCCCA
Source organism: uncultured Chromatiaceae bacterium (assembly GCA_964522655.1). Classification (GTDB taxonomy): domain Bacteria; phylum Pseudomonadota; class Gammaproteobacteria; order Steroidobacterales; genus QUBU01. The sequence continues at coordinate 13,830 of CAZFWB010000057.1, forward strand.
GTAGTACGGGTTGCGCAGCAGCCGGATGTGCGCCTGCACGGCCCATTCGGCCAACCGGTAGGCGCCGTTGCCGACGAGCTTGCCGGGCCGGGCGAACTGTGTGCCGTGTGCTGCCAGCGAGGCGCGATGCACCGCGTATGCGGTCGCGTGCGTGAGCAGCCCCGGCAGGTAGGGTGTCGGTCCCTCCAGTCTGATCTCGAGCGTATGCTCGTCGATTGCTTTCACACCGAGCGCCTCCGGGGGCAGTTGGCCTGCGACGACCGCCTCGGCGTTGTCGATCGGGTAGAGGATGCTGGCGTACTCGTTCAGCGTGGCCGGATCGCAGCTGCGCCGCAGGCCAAACTCGAAATCGAACGCCGTGACCGGATCGCCGTTGCTCCAGCGTCCGTCGCGGCGCAGATGGAAGGTCCAGGTGAGACCGTCGGCGCTCGACTCCCAGCGCTCGGCCGCGCCCGGGATGACGCCGCCATCCGGAGCCTCCGCCGTCAGCCCTTCGAAGAGGTCGCGCAGGATGTTGGAGGCCGTGACGCTCTCGGTCCGATGCGGGTCGAGCGACTCGGGCTCGGCGCCGTTGCCCTTGCGCAGGATCTGCCGCTCGGCGAGCTCCGTGCCGCTCGCCCCGCCGATCTGCACGGCGGAGTCCGGCGCGCCGGGCTCGCCCGCCGGGCCGCCGCAGGCCGCAAGAACGCAGAGCGCGATCGCGGCCGCTGCCGAAGCCGGGTGTGCCCGAGCGATCGCGGCTGAAACCGCTCCTGCCTGACTCGCGACATAGGTCACCGTTCTTGATCTCGGATGCGCTAAAGGTCGGTGCCCGGTTTCGGTCAGCTCGGCCGTCAAAGACACCTGGGCACCGGGAGGCACTTCAGTGCCGGTCGGGGTCGCGGCCACTGGACCCCATTGCCGATCGCCGATACGCCAAAGGTCGCTGCCCGGTTCCGGTCAGCGTGACCGTCAAGGGCACCCGGGCACCGGGAGGCGCTTCAGTGCCGGTCATGCCGTGCGCAGCCGCCTCTTTTTCAGGTGCACGAGCAGCATGGAAATCGCCGCCGGCGTGACGCCGGAAATGCGCGAGGCCTGCGCCAGGTTGGCCGGCCGGACCTGCGCGAGCTTCTGGCGGACTTCGTGCGACAGGCCGCGCACCGTGCCATAGTCGAGATCCTCGGGCAGCGGCGTCCCGGCATGTCGCCGGCTGCGCTCGATTTCCTGCTGCTGGCGCTGCAGGTAGCCGTCGTAGCGCGCCTGGATTTCCACCTGCTGCCCGATCTGCTCGGCGAGTTCGTCCGTCTCTCCCGCGACGCGCGGCCGCGGCCCGACCATCGGCAACGCGCTCAGCGCGGCGTGACTCATCCCCGGCCGCCGCAGCAGTTCCAGGGCCCGCTGCTCGCGGCGCAGCGACTCGCCGAGGGGCTGACCGCCGGCCGCATCCAGCGCTTCCGGCCGGATGATGATCGCGCCGAGCCGCGCGTTCTCGCGCGCGACGCCTTCGCGCTTGGTTTCGAACAGCGCCCAGCGCGCATCGTCAACCAGGCCCAGCTCGCGGCCGATCGGCGTCAGGCGCAGGTCGGCGTTGTCTTCACGCAGCAGCAGCCGGTATTCCGCGCGGCTGGTGAACATGCGATAGGGCTCGACGGCGCCCTGTGTGATGAGATCGTCCACCAGGACCCCGAGATAGGCCTCGTCGCGACCCGGCGACCAGCCGGGCCGCGCGAGCGCGGCGCAGGCGGCATTGAGGCCGGCGAGGATGCCCTGTGCGCCGGCTTCCTCGTAGCCGGTGGTGCCGTTCACCTGGCCGGCGAAATACAGGCCGCTGATCGCCCGGCTCTCAAGCGTCGGGCGCAGGTCGCGCGGGTCGAAATAGTCGTACTCGATCGCGTAACCCGGTCGCGTGATCCGCGCCGTCTCGAACCCGGGTATGGTGCGGACGAAGGCCTCCTGCACGTCATAAGGCAGGCTGGTCGAGACGCCGTTCGGATAGAGCTCGCTCGCCTCGAGCCCCTCCGGCTCGACGAAGATCTGGTGCGAATCGCGCTCCGCGAAACGCACCACCTTGTCCTCGATGGACGGGCAGTAGCGAGGCCCGACGCCACCGATCGCGCCGGTGAACATCGGCGAGCGGTCGAGCGCACCCCGGATGATGTCATGGGTTGCCGGCGTGGTGCGGGTGATGTGACAGGGCACCTGGCGCGGGTGCTCGGCCCGACGGCCGATGAAGGAAAACACCGGCGCCGGATCGTCGCCCGGCTGCGGCCGCATCACGCTGAGATCGACGCTCCTCGCGTCGAGCCGCGGCGGGGTGCCGGTTTTCAGCCGCCCGACGCGAAGCCTCAGTTCCCGCAGGCAGTCGGCGAGCTCGATCGAGGCCGGGTCGCCGGCCCGCCCGCCGCTTCTCTGGTCCAGCCCGACGTGGATGCGGCCGCGCAGGAAGGTGCCGGCCGTGAGCACCACGGCGCGGGCCCGAAGCGCGAGGCCGAGCTCGGTCCTGACACCGTTGACGCGCTCACCCTCGAACAGTAGCGAGGCGACGCTGCCCTGGAACAGCGAAAGGTTCGGCTGCGCGTCGAGCAGCGCGCGCACCGCCTTCCGGTAGAGCACGCGGTCCGCCTGCGCGCGGGTGGCTCGCACTGCCGCACCCTTGCTCGAGTTCAGCACCCGGAAGTGGATGCCGGCGCGATCCGCCGCGCGCGCCATGATGCCGCCGAGCGCATCGATCTCGCGGGCAAGATGTCCCTTGCCGATCCCGCCGATTGCCGGGTTGCAGCTCATCTGGCCGATCGTCTCGAGACTCTGCGTCACGAGCAGCGTCTGCGCGCCGAGCCTTGCGGCCGCCGCGGCCGCCTCGGTGCCGGCGTGACCGCCGCCGATCACGATGACGTCGAATTGCGCGGCGCTCTTCATGGCCGCGCATTGTATAGCGGCCGCCGCGTCCTTACGGGCGGCATCGAGGCGTTCACCATAACCGGCGCGGCGCGGCATCCTGCGACACCAGTCACAGCCGGCCACAGGCGGATTCTGAGAGGCTTATCGCACTCGTGCCGTGCCCCGGCGGCCGGGTAACGATTCCAAGAACAACAACGCATGGCACAAGACGGCCAATCTCCTGCCGCCGAAGGCGGCCGCGCCACCGACCTCGTCGCGCCCGCCTGGTCCTGGTACGGCGTGCTGCCCACGGCGGGTTTCTATTTCGCGTGGACGGGCCTCGCCCTGCTCAGCCATCTCGCCGGCCGCACCAGCCTGGCACCGACCGCCGCCGCTCTGCTCCTCGGCGCCATCCTCGTCACCAATCTGCTCCTCGCCCTGCTCAACGCGCCGGTTGCCCGTTCCGGAGCCGACGCCGCCATGGCCACCGGCCAGGCGGGACTCGCCATCGCCTGGACGACGGTCTATGCGGTACTCGCCGAGGGGCCCGGCGAGCTCGTCCCGGGCATGTACCTCACGGCCGTGCTGGTCGCCTTCACGCGCGCCCCGTCGGAGCGCCTGCGGCAGCTCGCGCTCGCCGCCGGCGGCGGCTACGTCATGTCGGTTGCCGTACGGCTGCTCGCCGGCGGGCCGGTCGACGGGCTGTGGGGCGAACTGCTGCAGTGTGCCGGCGTCATCGGCATGCTCGCCATCCTGGTACGGCGCGCGCAGCAGTCGGAAATCGAACAGCTGGAGTTGTCGGCTCAGGTCAGCCGGCTGCAGCAGGAGGTCAGGCGCGTGTCACGCAACGCCGAGCGGGACCACCTCACCAAATCGTTCAGCCGGCAGTACATCATGGAGGCGCTGCTGCGCGAGAAGGCGCGCGCCGACCGTACCGGGCGCGGTTTCAGCGTCTGCATCTTCGACCTCGACCGCTTCAAGTCGTTGAACGACGCCCACGGGCACATCGTCGGCGACCGGGTGCTCGCGGTATTCGCCGAGCGCGCCCGCCGGGCGCTTCGCTCCATGGACTCCATCAATCCGACGCGTTACCGCCGCGCCCTCGGCCGGCTCGGCGGCGAGGAGTTCATCGCGGTGCTGCCCGGCACTGAGGTGGCGGGTGCGCTGCGGTGCGCCGAGCGGGTGCGTGAGGCTGTGGCACGCCACCCGGTCGGCACCGACCTCTCGATCACCGTGTCTGCCGGCGTCGCCGAGTACCGCCCCGGCGAGAGCATCCCGGAGTTGCTCACCCGCGCCGACCAGGCGATGTACGCCGCCAAACGCAGCGGGCGCAACCGCGTGCGCGTCAGCGCCGTGCGCCAGCCGAAGGACCAGCCGCCCGGCCCCTCGAAGCCGAACCTGCGGGTGGTGCGCTAGGGCCTGCTCCCATGGTGTGAACAGGCCCAAAGCCGCGAGCCGCTCGGTCATTTCCCGATGCAGAA
>CAZFWB010000058.1:0-17808 GCA_964522655.1 uncultured Chromatiaceae bacterium
GTCAGGCGCGTATAGCGCGCACACAGGCGAATGATGGTTTCCCAGATCTGGTCGGATACTTCGGGCGCGAGCGGATGATCCTTGCCCATACGCTGGTCCTGCCACACGTGCAGGCGCGGACTGTCCGCGTACACGTGCAGCTCGTGGCCGTTGAACCACTCGGCCGCCAGCACCGCGACCGTCACCTGCCCGCGCCAACTCGGTACCGTGACGGAGCCCGGCCCGAATGGCTGCACGACGTGAACCGGGTCGAGCCGATGCAGTTCGGCGAGGTCTGCGCCGGTGCGGCGTAATTCATCGCTCGCCGCCGTGAGGTCCTTCGCCACATTGAGCGCGAAACGCACCGGGGGCCTCGACCCGGACAACCGCACCAGGACCTGGAACACGATCGTCGCCGAGCCTTCCTTGATCCACCACAGATCCACGCCGTCGTCACCAATGTCGCCGGGACCACGGATGGGCGTTGAGTCGGCCGCGGCAGAACCGTCACGGGTGTTCACCAGCGCCCGATTCACGTATTCCACCAGATTGCCGTAGCGTGGGCCGCCGGGCCGCACGCTATCGGCGAGGTGGCTCATGGCGGCCCTCACGATGACCTGCGGGCCCACACCCTGCACCTGATCGACCACGTTCTTGAGTGCGTCGAGACAGCGCCGGTCATCGGCGTCGACGCCCGCGGTGCCGGCGGCCGACGCGAGTTCCTGCAGACGCTGCGGAAACCGCCCGGCGTGAGTCTGACAGGCCACGTTGATCAGGTAGGCCAGGCTGACGCCGAGGCGCCGGGCGGCGTCGTAGAGATCAGCCCGGCTGACTCCGTGCGACTGGGCAAGCAGGCCCTCCATCGCGTTCGTCAGCAGCTGCAGTCCCGGGCCGGCGGTGTGGCCGAGGCGGTCCGTGACGTAGGCGCGCAGATGCTCGTCCCCATAAAAGACCCGGACGGGAAACGGGTGGGTGCCGGTGAACTCGCTCGTGAAATCTCTCCGCGACGCGTTGCCGTTGCTGTCGGTCTGGGGATCCGGGGACGGATCGGACATGAGAACCTCCACTGCCTGGTGCCGCCGCCTGGCGGACCCGGTGCAGATTATTGCGGCGACCCTTCCCGATCCAGCATTTTGCGGTAGGCGCGTTCGATCCGGCGGGCGAACCCGACCGAATCCGTCAGGGTGGAGCGGGCCAGGGTATCGCGGAGCAGGGCGCGTTCAGCGCCGAGCCCGGGCAGGTCCGCGGCCAGTTGTCGCGCGATGCTGACGTAGCCGTCGGCATCCTCGGCGATCCACCGGGCCCGGCCCAGGTGGGTAAGGATCGACGCGCCGACGCGCCCGGCATGGCGCTGGTCGCGCAGCGTCACCACCGGGACGCCCATCCAGAGCGCCTCGAAGGTAGTCGTCGCACCGTTGTACGGATAGGTGTCGAGAGCGATGTCGACCTCGCGATAGAGCGATAGGGGATCTTGTGCCCGGGGGATCCATGGGCGCAGCTGCAGGCGCCCGGGGTCCATGCCGGCGTCCGTGAATGCCGCCGTGATGCGCCTGCGCGTTTCCTCGTGGACCAGCAGGCGTCCCTTCAACAGCAGACGCGATCGCGGCACGGCGTGGATGACCTCGGTCCACGTCGCGATCACCTCGGGGGTGATCTTGGTGATGTTGTTGAATGAGCCGAAGGTCACGAATCCGTTGCGGGTGGCCGGCAGTGCCGAGACGCCCGGGGCATCGGGCGGCGGCTCATAGCACAGGAAGCCGTCGGCGAGCCTGATGAGGCATTCGGTGTGGAAGCGATCGGCTTCGCCCGGCGGGTCGGCGTGCTCGTCGGTGAAGCGATAGCCGATTTGTCTGAGGCCGGTGGTGGCGGGGTAGCCCAGCCAGGCGACCTGTACCGGCGCAGGCTGCAGCGCGAAAACGCCCAGGGGCTGGTTGCGGGTATGGCCGGCGAGATCCACCAGGATGTCGATACCGTCGTCACGGACGAGCGTGGCGACCGCGGCGTCACTCGAGCCGCTGATGTCGTGCCAATGATCCGCGCGCTCGCGAAACCAGGCGGTAAACTCGTCGGGCCGCTCCACCGCCGAGTAGGCGAAGATCTCGATCCGGGCGCGATCGTGCGCGTCGAACAGCGGCCTGAGAAACCACGCGCAGGAATGGCCGCGAAAATCGGGCGACACGTAGCCGACGCGGATCCGCTGGCGCTGCGCGCGGCTGCCGCCGCTCGCTGCGGTCGCAAGGGCCGCGGTCCCGGCAAAGCGTCTTCCCCAGCGCGCGTGGGCCTCGTAGATCGATTCCTCGGTCTGCCCGGGGTCATAAATGAGGTTGAGCAGGCAGGCGTGCCACGCCGGCGCGTAGTCAGGGTCGAGTTCCACGGCGCGCCGCAGGGCGGCTGCCGCCTCCGTGTAGCGCCATTGCTGGTTGAGCACGTGGGCGAGGTTGTACATCGCCAGTGCAAAATCCGGGTCGGCGTCGAGTGCGCGTGCGTAGGCGTCAGCGGCCTCGGTCAGCCGACCGCGCGCCTGCAGCACCGCGCCCAGGTTGGTCCAGGCTTCGGGCCGGCCGGAGTCGGCGGCCACGGCGCGGCGGCCGGCCGCCTCGGCGTCCGCCAGGCGCCCGAGGGCCTTCAACGTCGCAGTCAGCGTTGTCAGGACCGGTTCGCTCGCCGGCTGAATGCGCAGCGCATCCTGCAGCGCGCGCTCGGCCTCGCGATGGCGCTGCAACCGCGCGAGGGCGACGCCCAGGTTGGCAAGGGCCTCGAACCAGCCGGGGCGGAGCGCGGCGGCGCGTGCGTAGGACTCCGCGGCACCCTCGGTCTCACCGGCGCGAATCTGGGCGGTTGCGAGCGCCATGAAGTACTCCGGCCGGTCCGGGCGGCCGGCAGTCGCGAGCCGCAGGTGCTCGATTGCCGCCGGCAACTCGTCGCGCAGCGTCTGGATGCGGCCGAGGAGCCAGTTGGCGCCGGCAGCAGACGGATCCTCCGCCAGGATCGCGCGGGCGAGGGCTTCGGCTTCCGCCGCGAGCCCGTTCTCGAAGAAGCGGATCGCCTTGTCGAGCCGGTCCGGTTGCAATCGCGCTCCGAGTGCCAGTGCGGGGGTGAATGGCCGGGCCGCCCTCCCGGCGGCGTTTCGCCGGCCAAAGGATCGACCATCGAATGCGTCGGGCCCGTGGCGGGGAGTATGCGCAGCCCAATAAAGCCGGAATGCTAACAAGAACCGGGCCTGCGGGGTCAGGCTGCGGAAAACAGCAACCTGACTTCAAATGGCCGCTACAATCAGCGCGCGCGGCCGCGCAGACGCCGCGCTCCTCGAGAATACCCATTTCAGGTGTGATCCAATGACCGCAAAGCAATATCCCGCGCCACCGGCCATGCAGCTCGACGCCGAGGCCAGTTGCCACGTATCCATAGAGACCGACAAGGGCGATATCGAGCTGGAGCTCTACCCGCAGCACGCCCCGCTGACGGTGAACAACTTCGTATTCCTCGCCAGGGAGGGCTTCTACGACGGCGTGACCTTCCACCGGGTGATCGAGGACTTCATGATCCAGGGCGGCGACCCGACCGGCACCGGCCGGGGCGGGCCCGGTTACAGGTTCAAGGACGAAATCAAGGGCAATCCGTTGCGGCACGAGCGCGGCGTGATCTCGATGGCCAATGCCGGCCCGGACACCAACGGGAGCCAGTTTTTCATCACGCACGGCCCCCAACCGCACCTCGACGGCCGGCACACGGTCTTCGGCAAGGTCGTGCGGGGGCAGGACGTGGTCGACGCCATCGAGCAGGGTGACACGATGCGCAAGGTGTCTGTTCTATAGCGGCGTTTGCCGCTTGTGCGCCGCGAACGCGGCTACCGGCGGCGGGCGAGCCAGTCGTCGAGCACGAGGCCTGCCTCGATGGTGAACTCGCCGGCCGCAAGCGCTGCGCGCGCCTGGTCCCGGCTCATGCGAAGAAACTTGGCGACCTCGCCGTCCTGGCAGGCGGGGGCGAACGTCTCCGGCAAGCGGAGCTCGGCACAGACGATGATCTCGTCGTGAAATCCGTGGGAAATCTGGCGCAGGCTGCGCAGCTCGCGGCCCGGGAAGGCGACGCCGGCGGCGAGCGCTGACGGCACGCCGGCCTCCTCCCAGAGCTCGCGCTTCGCGCAGTCCGCGGCGCTCTCGCCGGCAGTGATTGCGCCGGCTGCGAGATTGTCGAGCATGCCCGGATCGCTTGCCTTGCGATCGCTGCGCCGCGCGATCCACAACCGCCCGTCGGGGGTCCAGCCGTTGACGTGCACGGCGCGGTTCTGCAGCCCGAGCGTCCGGAACGCGCCGCGCTCGAAGCGGGCGATCTCGATGCCGTCATCGTCGAGCAGCGCGCAGCGCTCATCGCGCCAGCCCGGCACGAGCCCCGCCTCGCGCAGGCGTTCTGCCGCGTGCTGCAGCACTTCGCTGCGCGCCGCCGGTGACAGGCCCTGGTCGCGCAGCGCGAAGCCGCGGACGTCAGGCTCGAACAGGTCGCCGAGCGCGCTTAGTGCGGCCGCCACGCGCGGAATGACGCGGCCCCGCGCCTGCCCCGCCACGATCAGCCAGCGGACTGCGACATCCGGCGCCGGCGGGGCGACGTCGCTGCCCTGCGGTGCAACGGGCGCCACGGGATCAGCTGCCGGTGAACCGGAATCGCATGGAGAGATCCACCGCGCGTATGTTCTTGGTCAGGTCACCCACGGAGATGAAGTCCACGCCGGTTGCGGCGATCGTCCGCACGTTGTCCAGGGTGACGCCCCCGGAGGCTTCCAGTTTCGTATGCGGCGCCCGCTCATCGCGCAGTCGCACCGCTGCATACAAGCGCTCCGTCGGGAAGTTGTCGAGCAGCAGACGGTCGACGCCCGCTGCGAAGGCCTCGCCCGCCTGCTCGAGCGTCTCGACCTCGACTTCCAGCAGCACCTTCGGGCTCAGTCGGCGCGCCGCGCGCACGGCGTCAGCGATGCTGCCGGCGGCGACGATGTGGTTTTCCTTGACCAGGATGGCGTCGAAGAGCCCGACGCGGTGATTGTGGCCGCCGCCGATGCGCACGGCGTATTTCTCGGCGAGCCGCAGCCCCGGGATGGTCTTGCGCGTGTCGAGAATCCGCGCGGCGGTCCCCGCGACTGCGTCCGCGTAGCGGCGCGTGACCGTGGCGACCGCGGACAGGGTCTGCAGGAAATTGAGCGCCGTGCGCTCGCCGGTCAGCAGCGGCCGGGCGGCCCCACGAAGGTCGCAGAGACGGCTGCCCGCGGTGACCGCGGCCCCTTCCCCGGCGTGCCACGATATCGCAATGCCGGGGTCCAGTTGTTGAAACACCTCCTCCAGCCAGGCGCGTCCGCACAATACGGCGTCGTCGCGCGTGATCAGGATCGCGTGCGCTAACTGGCGGGCCGGGACCAGAGCCGCCGTGAGATCGCCGGCGCCGACATCTTCCACCAGGGCCTCACGTACCTGTTCGGCGAGGTTGGCGGGCAGCGAAGCAGGCGCGTTGGCAGACATGATGCTCAGGTGACAACGCCAGGCCGGTTGTCCGGCCTGGCGTTGTTCAACGAATAGCCGAGGTGATCATCAGGAAGCAGGGCGGTGGAGACCTCGACTCTCTCCGGCTTTCCAGCCTCGCCCGGTGGCCCTAGAAGGGCAGTCCGTGGCTCTGGCCCCCCATGCACATGAGCATCGGCACCGACAATACAAAATTCGTGCGTGAGGCCATGGTGGCGATCAGCCGTGCGCTGGCCTTCTGTTGGTCGGTCGCTTGTGTGATGCCGAGAACCTTTTTCTGGTTAGGCCAGATAAGCACCCAGACGTTGAGGGCCATGATCAGTCCTAACCAGGAGCCGATGCCGATCGTTGCGTATCCCTCCTGCAGGGTCAGTACCTGCATCAGACCGCCGCCTGCCGCGCGATACTCGAATTCGATAAAGAGTATTCCCGAAAGTGCCGTTACGACCGCGGCCCAGCGGAACCATAACAGCGCGCGGGGCGCGACGTACTTCGCGATTCCGGCTCCACCAGGCCCGCCCTTGTCGGCGCCGGCGGCTGCCAGCGCCGGAATCTGCACGACGTTGAAATAGTAGAGCAACCCGATCCACATGACGCCCGAGATAATGTGGAGCCAACGGTCGAGGTTGGCGAGACTGAAGCCGCCCGGCAGTATCAGCGCGATCAGCACCATGAGCACCAAACCGGTGATGATTGAGCCGTTGACGCTACTCAATGGATTCATGGAACGCTCCCCCTGTGATGACAGCGCGGCCAAAGGCGCGCCGGTGACGGCACAGAATAGGTGAGGAAAGCCGCGCCGATCAAGCGCTCCCGGCGTCATTCTCGAGCGGATCGTTGATTTGCGCCGCGGTTTCGTAAACAGGCCGAAAGCGATTGACGATCTCGCAGAAGAGATCGGCAGTGATTTCGGCATCGTACACGGCCGAGTGAGCGCGGGACTCGTCCCAGCCCAGCCCGGCCGCCAGCGTGGCGCGCGAAAGAACTGTCTGGCCGAAAGCGACACCGGCAAGCGAGGCCGTGTCAAAGATCGCAAACGGGTGAAACGGGCTGCGCTTGATTTCGCAGCGCGCGATTGCCTCGTTCAGGAACGCGAGGTCGAAATGGGCGTTGTGTCCGACGAGCACGGCGCGTGTGCAACCAGCTGCCTTCATCTCGTGGCGGACCTCGCGAAATACTCTCTGCAGCGCGTCGCGTTCGGGAATGGCCGGCCGAAGCGGATGGCCCGGGTCGATTCCGGTCACCTGCAGCGCTGCCGGATCCAGGTTCGCGCCGGGAAAGGCCATGACGTGATGCGCGACGGTCGGTCCGCGGCGCAGATTCCCCGCCTGGTCGAGGCGCAACAGCACCGCCGCGATCTCGAGCAGCGCGTCAGTCTTCGCGTTGAAGCCGCCGGTCTCCACGTCCACCACCACGGGCAGGAAGCCGCGGAAGCGCTGGGCCATGTTCGTGCCCGCCGGCATTGCGCGAGGTGATCAGCCGCGCCCGGGAGAGCCGTTCAGCGATCGCTCGATTTCGGCGACACGATCGGTGAGCAGCGCGAGCGTCAGGCGCACGCCAAAGCCGGTGGGGCCGGCCGGGACCTGTCCCAGCCCCTTCTTGCGGGTGGCCGCGCTGAGATCGAGATGTGCCCAGGGAATCGCCGGTGGGACGAATCGCTGCAGGAAACGAGCGGCCAGGATGTGATCGCCCTCGTTCTCGACCGAACACTGGGCCACGTCGGCGACGTTGGATTTCAGTTCCTCGTCGAAGTCCTCGTCCATCGGGAACGACCAGACGCGTTCACCGCAGTCCCGTCCGGTCTGCACCAGCAGTTGCGCGAGCGCCGTCCGGTTACTGAAGACGCCGCTGTATCGGTCGGTAAGCGCGTTGATGCACTGCCCGGTGAGCGTGGCGTAGTCGATGAGCAGCCGCGGGCGCTCGCGCGCAGCCAGCGCCAGCGTGTCGGCCAGCGCCATGCGACCTTCTGCGTCGGTGTGGATCACCTCGATCGTGGTGCCGTCGGCAGCCGTGACCACGTCGCGCGGCTTGTAGGAACGCTCGCTCAGGCGGTTCTCGGTGACGGCCAGCCAGCAATCGACCGCCAGCGGGAGCCTCAGGCGCGTGACGGCCAGCAGCACCCCGAGCGCGACGGCGCTGCCGCACATGTCCTGGTGCATGTCGAGCATGGCACGAAACGGCTTCAGATTGGTGCCGCCGGTGTCGAATATGATGCCTTTGCCGACGAGCGCCACGTCAGGGCGGCGGCGGCCAGCGGGACGCCATGAAAGGTGAACGATGCCGGCATCCGCCGCAGCGCTGCCCTGCGCGACCGCGAGGAATGCGCCCGCGCCGAGCCGCCTCAGCGCGGCGGCGTCGAGAAAGCGCATGTTCCAGTCGTGATGCTCGGACAGCTGCGCGACCAGTTCGCGGTAACTCGTCACCGTGAGCCGGTTCGGCGGCAGCGCGGTGAGCCAGCGGGAGAGATTGGCCGCCTCGATCTCGGCCAGCAGTCGCGCCGTATCGAGCCGCGCTTCGAGCCCCAGCAACCGCAACTGCTGCAGCCGGGGTCCCGCACTGCGCTTGCGCCGGAACTCGGGCAGGCGAAACGCGCCTGCGCCGGCGGCGAGTACCACGGCGCGGGCGAGTTGCGCGGCGCGCTGTCGTTCAAATCCGGCGACCAGCACGCCGAGCACGCGCGGATGGCCGGCCAGGGCATCGGCGAGCAGTTCGCCGGCGAATTTCAGGTCGGGGAAGGTGCCGGCCGCGTCGCGCCAGGGTTTCGGCAGCCGCGCCAGCGTGATTCCGGTGCCCGCCGCATTGTGCAGCCGGCTGCGCAGGAGGCGGTGCTCCCCGGCGCCGAGCCGCTGCAACTGCCGGCGCAACCGCGCGCCGTCGGGAACGGACTTCCAGGCGGACGCTCGCGGCGCCTGCGGCAGGATCACGATCAGATGATCCAGGTCAGCAAGCGCTTTCGCGGCGACCGAGCCGACGGATTGCGTGATGCGAAGTGCGGGCTGGTCCGGCAGAAGGTCTGACATGTGTGGTTACTTTCCTCGCTATTTCAGCCGTGCCGGACGAATCCGCGAATTGTCGTTCGCGGTGGCGGGGTGTATGCAAGTTCGATATCCTTTGGCGCGTGATTATAGGGCAGTGCGTGATGCGTCCGTTGGCTGATTGCGGCGCGCTGATGGCGGGAAAACGTTGAGCGACAAGGTCTGGGACTTCCGCCGCTTCGACGACATCGATCCGGAGGAAACGCAGGAGTGGCTGGAGTCCATCGACTCCGTCCTGCGCACCAACGGCGCGGCGCGGGCGCATTTTCTGCTCAACCACATGATCGATCACGCGCGCCGCTCCGGCGCGTATCTGCCCTACAGCCCCAACACGGCGTACCTCAACACCATCCCGGTTGCGCAACAGCCCGAGTATCCCGGTGACCGGGCCCTGGAGCGGCGGCTGGAGGCCTATATCCGCTGGAACGCGCTCGCAATGGTGGTGCGGGCGAACAAGGCGAGCAGCGAGTACGGCGGGCACATTGCTACCTATGCCTCATCGGCCACGCTCTATGAAGTCGGGTTCAACCACTTCTGGCGTGCCGCGGGTGAGAAGCACGGCGGCGACCTCGTCTTCATCCAGGGTCATTCCTCGCCCGGCATCTACGCGCGCGCTTTTGTCGAGGGCCGCCTGACTGAGCAGCAACTCGGTCACTTCAGGCGCGAGGTCGGCGGCCACGGCCTGTCCTCGTACCCGCATCCCTGGCTGATGCCCGATTTCTGGCAGTTCCCCACGGTGTCGATGGGGCTCGGGCCGATGATGGCGGTTTTCCAGGCGCGGTTCCTGCGTTACCTGGAACATCGCGCGATCCTGCCCGAATCCGACCGCAGAGTGTGGTGCTTCCTTGGCGACGGCGAGATGGACGAGCCCGAATCCATGGGCGCTCTCACCATGCCGGTGCGCGAAAAGCTCGACAACCTGATCTTCGTGATCAACTGCAACCTGCAGCGGCTCGACGGCCCGGTCCGGGGCAACGGCAAGATCATCCAGGAGCTCGAGGCCGCATTCGGCGGCGCCGGCTGGAACGTGATCAAGGTGCTGTGGGGGTCGCGCTGGGACCCGCTGCTCGCGGCCGACCACCAGGGCCTTCTCCGGCGCGTGATGGAGGAGTCCGTGGATGGCGAATACCAGGCCTGCAAGGCCTTCGGCGGCGCCTACACGCGCGAGCATTTCTTCGGCAAGTACCCCGAGCTCAAGGAGATGGTCGCCAACATGTCAGACGAGGACATCTGGCGGCTGAACCGCGGCGGGCACGATTTCGTGAAGGTCTATGCCGCATACGACCGGGCGGTGAAGCACACCGGCAGCCCGACGGTGATACTGGCCAAGACCGTCAAGGGTTTCGGCATGGGCGCCTCGGGCGAAAGCCGCATGACCGCGCACCAGGCGAAAAAGCTCGATGTGGACGACCTCAAGGCGTTTCGCGATCGCTTTAGCCTGCCGGTGTCGGACGCCGAGATCGATGCCGTGCCGTTCCTGATGCCGCCCGAGGATGGCGCGGAATTGCGTTATCTGCATGAGCGGCGCAAGGCGCTCGGCGGGTTTCTGCCGGCACGCTCCATCAGGGCGAAACCGCTCGAGATACCCGGGCTGGAGGACTTCAAGCCGGAACTCGAGGGCTCCGGCGAGCGCGAGATTTCCACCACGATGGCGTTCGTGCGAGTGCTCACACGGCTGTTACGCGACCGGAACATCGGCCAGTACATCGTGCCGATCGTTGCCGACGAGGCGCGAACCTTCGGCATGGAGGGCATGTTCCGGCAGGTGGCCATTTATTCCTCGGTGGGTCAGCTCTACCGTCCGCAGGACGCCGACCAGCTCACCTACTACCGCGAGGACAAGAAGGGGCAGATTCTCCAGGAGGGCATCAACGAGGCTGGTGCATTCTGTTCCTGGCTTGCCGCCGGCACCAGCTACGCCAACCACGGCGTGAACATGATCCCTTTCTACATCTTTTACTCAATGTTCGGTTTCCAGCGCATCGGCGACTTCATCTGGGCCGCCGGCGACATGCAGGCCCGGGGCTTCCTGATCGGTGGCACCGCGGGGCGCACTACGCTCGCCGGCGAAGGGCTGCAGCACCAGGACGGCCACAGCCACATCCTCGCGCCGAACGTGCCGAACTGCGTGGCTTACGACCCGGCCTTCGGTTACGAATTGACGGTGATCGTGCACGATGGTCTGCGCCGCATGTACCAGGAGGGTGAGCGGGTCTTTTACTACCTGACCTGCATGAACGAGAACTACGTGCAGCCGGCGATGCCGCCCGGCGTGAAGGACGGCATCCTGCGCGGCATGTACCAGTTGCAGGTCGGCAGCCCGGGCAAACTGCGCGTGCAGCTGCTCGGCTCGGGCACGATTTTGCGCGAGGTGATCGCCGCGGCCGAGATGCTCGAGCGCGACTTTCGCATCCCCGCCGATGTCTGGAGCGTCACCAGCTTCTCGGAGCTGCGCCGCGAGGGGCTCGACTGCGATCGCTGGAACATGCTGCACCCGCTGGCCAAGCCGCGCCACTCCTACGTGCAGCGCTTGCTCGGCGGGCAGGGCGGTCCCTTCGTCGCGGCCACCGATTACATGCGCATAGTGCCCGACCAGATACGGCCGTGGATCCCCGGACGTTACGTCACGCTCGGCACGGACGGCTTCGGCCGCAGCGACGCCCGCGCCGCGCTGCGCGAACATTTCGAGGTCAGCCGCAGGCACGTCGTCATAGCTGCGCTAAAGGCGCTCGCCGACGACGGCGAGATCGAGTCAGCGGTGGTCGACAGGGCGATCGCAACGCTTGGCATCGATCGGGACCGGCCGCACCCGGTGACGCTGTAGCAATCGGGGGCGTATGAGCATGGCGCAGCGAGAGGAAGTGCGGGTCCCCGACATCGGCGACTTCAAGGACGTCGAGATCGTCGAGGTTCAGGTCAAGACGGGCGACACGGTGGGCGTCGAGGCGCCGCTGATCACGCTGGAGACCGATAAGGCCTCGATGGATGTGCCCTCGCCGGTGGCCGGGCGAATCGCGGAGCTGAAGGTCGGCAAGGGCGACCGGGTTTCCAAGGGCAGCTTGATTGCGATCGTCGAAGTGGAGGAGGGCGCCCGCGCCGATACGGCGCCGGCGAAGCAGGAGCCAGGCGCAGAAACAGCCGCAGCGGCGTCGACGCCGACAGGGCCTCCGGCACTGGCCCCGCGCCCGGCCGCGCAGGCGCCCGCGGCGCCGGCGCGAGCAGCTGCACTGCCGCCGATCGACGAGGCGACTTTCGGCAAGGCCCACGCGAGTCCTTCCGTGCGCAAGTTCGCCCGTGAGCTCGGCGTAAACCTGATCGATGTGAAAGGCAGCGGCGCGAAGGGCCGCGTCCTGCAGGAGGACGTGAAAGCCTTCGTGAAGGCCATTCTCACCGGCGGGGCGGCCGCACCTGCCGGCGCGGGGCTGCCGAAGCTCCCGGTGGTGGACTTCGCGAAATACGGCGAGATCGAGCTCAAGCCGCTGTCGCGGGTGCGAAAGATCTCCGGGCCGAGGCTGCAGGCGAGCTGGCTCAACATCCCGCACGTGACGCAGCATGACGAGGCCGATATCACCGACCTCGAGGAGCAACGGCTGGCGCTGAAAAAGCAGGCGGAAGCCGAGGGCGTAAAGCTCACGCCGCTCGCATTCGTGATCCGCGCCTGCGTCATCACGCTGCGCGAGTTTCCGGACTTCAACTCCTCGCTCAGCGAGGACGGCGCCTCGCTGGTGCACAAGAAGTACTTTCACATTGGTTTCGCGGCCGACACGCCGCAGGGGCTCGTCGTGCCGGTGATCCGCGACGCCGACAGGAAAGGCCTGATCGAGATCGCGCGTGAACTGGCGGAGCTGAGCGGCCGGGCGCGCGAAGGCAAGGTCAGCGCCGAGGAGATGCGCGGCGGAACCTTCACCGTTTCCAGTCTCGGCGGCATCGGCGGCACGTTCTTTACCCCGATCGTGAACGCTCCGGAGGTGGCGATCCTCGGCGTGGGGCGCGCCGCTCGGCGTCCCGTCTGGCAGGAAAACACCTTCGTGCCACGCCTCGTGCTGCCGTTGTCGCTGTCCTACGATCATCGCGTCATCGACGGCGCCACCGGGGTGCGATTCACCTCGTTCCTGGTGCGGGTGCTCGCCCAGCCCGACCGGCTGGTCGGATGACGGCCTCATGGCGCAGCTGACCGATATCAAGGTGCCGGATCTCGGCGACTTCAGCGACGTCGAGATCATCGAAGTGCACGTGAAACCGGGCGACGTGATTTCGCCCGAGCAGCCGCTGATCACGCTCGAGAGCGACAAGGCCGCGATGGACGTGCCTGCCACTGCGGCAGGGCGCGTCGCCGAGGTGCTGGTCAAGGTCGGCAGCCGGGTTTCGACCGGCTCGCTCATCCTCCGGCTGGAAGCGGCCGCGGGCACGGCGGGCGAAACCCCGTCTGCGGCCGGCACCGGGCCCGCGAAACCGGATGGCGCAGCGCCGCCGCGGCGCGAGGCGCCCGCGAGCGTTGCCGGGGCCGCCGAGTACTCGGGTCCGGTAGACGTGGATGCGGAGCTGGTGGTGCTGGGCGCGGGGCCCGGCGGGTACACGGCCGCCTTCCGCGCGGCCGACCTCGGGCTGAAAGTGACTCTCGTCGAGCGCTGGGAAACGCTCGGCGGGGTGTGCCTGAACGTCGGCTGCATTCCGTCCAAGGCGCTGCTGCACGCGGCGAAGGTGATCGACGAGGCCGAGTCGATGGCGGAATGCGGCCTCGAGTTCGGCAAACCGACGGTCGACGCGCAGCGGCTGCGCGCCTGGAAGGACAAGGTGGTCGGGCGCCTGACGGGCGGGCTCACCCAGCTCGCGAGACAGCGAAAGGTCCAGGTCCTGCGCGGCAGCGGGCGTTTCCTCTCGCCGCATCACATCGAGATCGACGACGGGCAGAAGAAGCAGGTCGTTACTTTCCGCCAGTGCATCATCGCGGCGGGTTCCGAGTCGGCGCGAATTCCCGGGGTCCCCGACGACCCGCGGGTGATCGATTCCACCGGCGCGCTCGAACTCGACCTGCCGGGCAGCCTGCTCGTCATCGGCGGCGGCATCATCGGGCTCGAAATGGCGACCGTGTACGACGCGCTCGGCGTGCGGGTCTCCGTGGTGGAATTGCTCAACCAGCTGATGCCGGGCGTGGATGCGGACCTGCTGCGCCCGCTGGAGCGGCGCATCCGCAAGCGCTACGAGGCCATCATGACCGGCACCAGGGTGACGGCTCTCGAGGCCGGCGAGAAGGGCATCGAGGCCACTTTCGAGAAGGACGCCCGGAGCGAGCGGCGGACCTTCGACAAGGTGCTGGTGGCGGTCGGGCGCACGCCAAACGGCCGGCAGATCGGCGCGGAGAAGGCAGGCGTGGCCGTCAGCGAGCGCGGCTTCATCCCGGTCGACAAGCAGATGCGCACCAACGTGGCGCACATCTTCGCGATCGGGGACATCGTCGGCGCGCCGATGCTCGCCCACAAAGCGAGCCACGAGGGCAAGGTCGCAGCCGAGGTCGCCGCCGGCCACAAGCGCGCGTTCGACGCCCGCGTGATTCCGTCGGTGGCCTACACCGACCCGGAAATCGCCTGGGTGGGCCTCACGGAGACCGAGGCGAAGGCGCAGGGCGTCACCGTCGGCAAGGGCGTGTTCCCCTGGGCAGCGAGCGGGCGCGCGCTCGCGCTCAACCGCGACGAGGGCCTCACCAAGATCCTGTTCGACCCCTCCAACAAACGCGTGCTCGGCGCCGGCATCGTCGGGCCGAACGCGGGGGACCTCATCTCCGAGGTGGCGCTTGCCATCGAGATGGGTTGCGACGCCGAGGACATCGGGCTGACCATCCACCCGCATCCGACGCTCTCCGAGACGGTCGCCTTCGCTGCCGAGGCCTTCGACGGCACGCTGACGGATCTGTACCTGCCGAAGAAGTAGCTGCGTGTCTTTGCGTCGTGTGCGGGTCATCGCGGCTCCGAGATGAGCCTCGGGCCGGGGCCCGCCGTACGCACGCTCCTCGCACGTCCCTGTGCTCGTCGCTACGGGTTACGCCGGCTGCTGCCTTCCTGGCAGCCGGCTCCACACGTACGCCCGGCGTGCACCGGCCCGAGGCTTCACGACGCGGTGCGAAGCGTTCGGCGATGCGACGCAGCCGGCGTGCGCTGTGAGCAGAGGATGTGGCCGGGAAGGCCTGCAACGGGCGTGTCGAGCAAGCGAGGCATGGATGCCGAGCGCCAGCGAGACCCGAGTGAGCGGATGACAGGGACGTCTGCAGCGAACGTCCCGGCGCAGGCCTTCCCGGCCATAGCGCCCGCGCTATCCCATTCGACCCGCCCGCGACGCAAATACGCGAGGAACGGAACGCAGGATCGCGGCCACTGAGCTCACGGCGTCGGCTGCGCGTCAAAGGCGCAGGTAGCATACGGCTGTAATGACAGCGGCGCCGATCAGGTTCAGCACCAGCCCTTCGCGCGCCATGACGCGGGTGCCGATCAGGCCACTGCCGAACACGATGGAGTTCGGCGCGGTGGCCACCGGGAGCATGAAGGCGCAGCTCGCGCTGAGCGCGGCGGGCACCATGAGCAGGGCCGGCTCCACGCCGACCGCCGCGGCGGCGGCCGCCAGCAGCGGCATCAGGAGCGCCGTGGTCGCGGTGTTGCTGGTGGCCTCGGTGAGAAAGGTCACCGTGAGGGCGATCGCGGCGATGATGAGCGCCGGGTGCAGGCCGCTAAGCCCGGACATGAAGCCGGCGACGTGCTCGCTCAACCCCGACTCGGCGAAGCCGCGGGCGAGGCAGATGCCGCCGCTGAAGAGCAGCAGCACGCCCCAGGGGATGCGCGCGGCCGCTTCCCACTCGAGCAGCCGCCGGCCTGCGCCATCCGGGAGCATGAACATCGCGACCACCGCGAGCAGCGCCACCGTCGCGTCGTTTGCGTCGGGCACGCCCAGCCAGCCGCTCCAGCCGCCGAACGGTGCGCTGCGCGTGATCCACGCCAGCGCCGTGAGCGCGAATACCGCGAGCACGCGCCGCTCGCGGCTGCTCCACGGTCCGGCTTGAGCCATCGCCGGCCCGGCCGTTTGACCCAGGCCGCGCGTCAGCCAGAGCCACATCAGCGGCAGGAACAGGATCACGCACGGCAGCGCCCAGGACATCCATTGCAGGAAACCGATCCGAATACCGGTCGTGTCCGCATAGACCTGCAGGAAGATCAGATTCGGCGGCGTGCCGATCGGGGTGCCCGTGCCGCCGATGCTGGCCGCGTAGGCGACGCCGAGGAGCAGTGGGACCGCCAGCGAGCGCTCGCCGCTGCGCTCGAGCACGGCGAGCGCGACCGGCAGCAGCATCAGCGTGGTCGCCGCATTGGAGATCCACATGCTGAGCAGCGCGCTCGCCAGCATGAAGCCGAGCACGATGCGCCGGCAGCTGCCGCCACCCGTGAGGCGCACCATGTGCAATGCGAGCCTGCGGTGCGCGCCGCTCGACTCCATGGCGGTCGACAGCAGGAAACCGCCGAGCAGCAGCAGGATCAGCGGGCTGCCGTAGGATTCGGCGACCTGCGTCGGGGTCAGGACGCCGGTGAGGGGGAACACCGCCAGCGGCAGCAGCGAGGTGACGGGGATCGGCACCGGCTCGAGAATCCACCAGGCGATGCACACCAGCGCGACGGCCGCGCACCAGCTCGCCGGTGCGGCGATTCCCGCGTCCCGGAGCAGGAACCAGAGCAGCGTTGCGGCCGCCGGCGCGCCGAGAATCAAGGCGTTGTCGAGTCGCTGCCTCACGCGTGCGCTCCGGAGATCTGCCCCGCCGGGATTCTAACCGCGGCCGCAGCCGCCTGCCGTGTGGTCGCGCGCGACGATTCCCGGTTGGTCCCGGGCAGCGCGTACGTATCGCCCTCTATACTGGAGTCCGGGTCACTGCAGCCGTCATCGGCGTCGACATGAAAACGCTCAACTCCGGATTCCCGTGCGGCGACCCGGGCGTCGCACCGTGAACCACACGGGCGCCAGCGCGCAGTTGCATTCCCCCGGGCTGAAGATAGGGCCGCTGCGCATGCAGCCGGGGGTGGAGCTGCGTCACGTGCTGACGCTGTTCTTCGCCTCGTTCTTTGGCATCGCGACCATGAGTTTCATCAACGCGAGCCAGCCCTACGTGCTGACCGAGATCATCGGAGTTCCCTTCGAGGAGCAGGGCACGCTGTCAGGCCGGCTGGTATTCATTCAGGAGATCACGCTGCTCGCGCTGCTCACGCCCATCGGCGCCATTTCCGACAAGTTCGGCCGCAAGCCCGTCTACGCCACGGCGTTCTTTGTCATGGGGCTCGCCTACTTCCTGTACCCGCTGGCCGGCGCGATCTGGATGCTGGTCATGTTCCGCGTCGTCTATGCCACCGGCGTGGCGGGCAACGCCGTGATGCTGCCGGCGGTCGCCAACGACTACCCGCAGGAGGCAAGCCGCGCGCGCATGCTTGCTGCCTGCTTCATCTGCAACGGTCTCGGCCTGGTGCTGATCCTCGCCGTCATGCGCGGCCTGCCGGTACGCTTTGCCGAACTCGGCATCGACGCGGTCACCGCCGGCCGTTATTGGCTGTGGACCATGAGCGGCGTGTGCCTGCTGGTCGGCATCGTGATCCTGATTGGCCTCAAGCCCGGCGCGCCACAGCAGCTGCGCCCGAGGGAGCCGGTGCTGGCCACCTTTCGCGTCGGCATCCGCGCCGCGCGCAACCCGCGCATCGCGCTCGCCTATCTCGCCGCCAGCGTGTCGCGTGGCGACATGGCGGTGCTCAGCACGTTCTTCGTCCTCTGGCTCACGCAGACCGGTGTCGGCGCGGGCCTGAGCACCGCTGCCGCCAGCCAGAAGGCGCTGACGTTCTACATCGTGATCCAGGCGTTCGCCCTGCCGGCCGCGCCCATCATGGGCTACGTGCTGGACCGGATCGACCGGGTGGTGGGGCTCGCGATCGCGATGGCCATTGCCGGCGTCGGTTATTTCTCGCTGTTCTTCGTGCCCGATCCGCTCGGGCCGGCCATGTTCGTCGCCGCCGCGCTGATCGGCGTGGGGGAGATGAGCGCCAATCTTTCCGCGACCTCGCTCATCGGCCAGGAGGCCCCCGAGCGCGGCCGCGGCGCCGTGCTCGGCATGTGGAGCTGGTTCGGGGCGGCCGGGATACTCGCGGTCGCGCTGGTCGGCGGCTGGCTGTTCGACAACGTGAGCCAGATCGGCCCGTTCATGTTCGTGGCGTCCGCCAACGTTGCGCTGCTGATCTGGGCGTTGGTCCTGCTCAGTCGCGCGCGGCCGACGG
>CAZFWB010000059.1:0-15190 GCA_964522655.1 uncultured Chromatiaceae bacterium
GCCTTCGACTCGAAATAGGCCATGGTTGCCTCGAACACGGCAGGCACCTTCGACAGCGGCAGGCAGGCGTGGATCGGGATCCAGCGCTCACCCTCGTGCCCCACCAGGAACTCGCCCACGGGGCGGAACGGCGTGGCTCGCACCACCTGCGGAATGGTGGGCGCAATCTCGCGGCCGGTGCGACGCGCGATGCGCCTGACCTCGGCGAGCCGCCAGGCGGCGTCGGCCTCGTGCATCGCATCCACCGTCATGTGCAGCGAATAACGCACGCCCTGCGCGAAATCGGTCCCGGCGGCGGCCACCTGCGCCGCCTGCTTCACCCCCTTGAGGAGGCTCGACTGGCCGAGCGCGAGATCGCGCAGCGTGGCAAGTCCCGCTTTCAGGTCCTTCACCATCGTGCGCTGCCCGTTGAGGTAGGGATCGAGACCGAAGCATTCCGCGGCGAGGCCTGCACGGGCGATGTCGGCCTGGGCGGCGAACATGGCGTGAAAGTCGTCGAAGGCGAAAGAGGCGTACTCCGTGCAGACGGGCGTGGCAATGAGGCGCAGCGTCGCTTCGGCCTTGATGCCGAGCGCGCCGGTGTCGGCGAGAAACAGTCCGGTGAGGTCCGGCCCGTAATGGCGGAAGAACGGTTTGCCGCCGCGATTGGCCGCCGCTCCGGTCGCAACCAGCGTGCCGTCGGCCAGCACCACTTTCAGCCCCAGGACGCTCTCGGCTACCGTGCCATACGCGGCCGAGCCGAAGAACATGCTGTTCTGGGACAAGGCTCCGCCCACCGTGGCGACGCGCCCGGACATCGGTCCGAAGTAGGGGGTGCGCAGCCCGCGCTCGCGGAGCTGCTCATACAGGCGCTCCCAGGTGCAGCCCGCCTCGACCGTCACGTAACGGTCGGTTTCGTTGATCTCGACGATGCGGTCGAGCCGGCGGCAGTCCACGATTACCGTGCCGGCCCGGTCGGGGACGTAGCCGCGCGTGTAGGACATGCCGCCACCACGCGGCACCACCGCGTAGCCGGCGCCCGTGGCCGCTG
Source organism: uncultured Chromatiaceae bacterium (assembly GCA_964522655.1). Lineage (GTDB taxonomy): Bacteria > Pseudomonadota > Gammaproteobacteria > Steroidobacterales > QUBU01. The sequence goes on from CAZFWB010000059.1 coordinate 1,031, forward strand.
CGACCACGCGACTCAGCGCGTCGCGGGAGTCCGGCGCGACCACCAGCGCCGCGACCTCGCCATCCCAGAACGCGTCCTGCGAGTAGTAGGCGCGCTCGGCCGGGTCGCGAATCACGGCATCCGCTCCGACGATGTTCTCGATGCGTTGCGCGAATTCCCCGACCGGCGGGATCGTTGTAGCGTTCATCGGACTCGTTCCCCTGTGTCAGCTTGCCGGGCCTGTGGTCGGCCGCCGGTATACTAGGCCCGCCGGTGCCGCAGGTCCCTTGATGCACATCAACGCCGGCAGGACCCACGCCCCGTGAGCGCGACTCGAGCGACTGGTTTCGACAAACTGCCATGCCGCAACTGCACGGCCCGCGCCAGCACGCTTTGCGCCAGTCTCCCCGATGCAGACATGCACCGGCTGTTCAGCCTCGCCGTCGAGCAGGAGTACGCGCCGGGCGCGCTGCTGTGCCGGGAAGAGGACGCCGCCGACTACGTGTACAGCCTGCGTGCCGGTTATGCCACGGTGTTCCGGCTCACGGCCGAGGGCAAACGGCAGATCCTCGCGTTCCTGTTCCCGGGGGATTTCATCGGCATGACCTCCGAGGACACCTATCACTTCAGCGTCACGGCGACCGCCCCGGTCCGCTGCTGCCGGTTCGAGCGCGCGTCGCTCGAGGCGCTGATCGAGCAGTACCCGGTCATGGACCGCAAGCTGCGCTTCACGTTCGAGCGTGCCATGGATGCCGCCTATGAGCTGATCTTCTCGCTCGGCCGCAAGAACGCCCTGCAAAAGGTCGCCGCCTTCCTGTGGTTCGTGAGCTACCGGCAGCGCAAGCTGCAGCAGCCCGACAACCCCCTCCACCTGCCGATGCGCCGCGCCGACATCGCCGATTTCATGGGGCTCACCATCGAGACGGTCAGCCGCGCCTTCACGGAGCTTCGCCAGCGCGGCATCGTCCGGACTCCCGGCCCGCACGATGTCGAGATTACCGACATGGCCCGGCTGCGCGCGATTGGCATCGTCGTGGCCGACCCGGCGCCCTACCGGCACGCCGACCCGGAGCACTACCCCCGCAAGCCGCACGATGTCTGAATCGCCGCCCGGTCAGGCGGACAGGTCGCTCGGGTCGGGGGCGACGCGGCAGATCTTGATGCCCCGGTTCCCGCCGCTGAAGAGGCTGGCGAGCGCGGCTGGCATGTTCTCGAGTCCTCCCGTGACGTCCTCGCAGTTCTTCAGTTCTCCCGATTGATACCAGGCGCGCAGGCGGTCCTCGGCCTCGTGCCAGCGGTCCCAGTAGTCGAAGACGACGAATCCTTCCATCCGCGCGCGCTTGTAGACGATGTTGCGATAATTGGCGAGCCCGGGGTGCTCGCCCGGCGCGTAATCCGTGGAGATGAATCCGCAGACCACCACCCGCGCGCGTGTGGCCAGGTGTCCGAGCGCCGTGTTGAGCACCGCGCCGCCGACATTGTCGAAGAACACGTCGATTCCATCCGGAAACAGCTCGCCGAGACGCCGATCGAGATTCTCGGTGCGGTAGTTGATGGCGACGTCGTAGCCGAGCTCTCCGGTGAGCCAGCGGCATTTCTCGTCGGATCCGGCGAGCCCCACGGTCAGCCGCGCGCCGGCTATCCTGGCGATCTGGCCGGCGACCGATCCCACCCCGCCTGCGGCCGCCGAGACGAGGACGGCCTCGCCGCGGCTGAGCTTGCCGACGTCGAGCAGGCCGAAATACGCCGTCGCGCCCGCCTGTCCGAGCACGCCCAGCGTCGTGGACAACGGCCTGACGGGATGGCGCACCCTGGCGGAGCTGAACACGAAGTCGGCCCCGCGCGGGCGCTGTACGGAATAGTCCTGCCAGCCGAGGGAACCGACGAAGATGTCGCCGGGTCGGTAATCGGGATGGTGCGACTCGACGATCTGGCCTACGCCGCGTCCGCGCATCACGTGGCGTGTCGGGATATTTTCCAGGAAGGCATTGTGACTCCTGGTGAGATAGCCACGCTGTGCGGGCACCGGGGCGAGGCACAGCGTGCGGACGAGAAACTCGCCGTCCTGCGGGTGCGGCGCCGGCTCCACGTGCCACTCGAACTGCGACTTGTCGATTGGTTCCTCGGGCCGTGGCAGGCGCGCCACGCGCCATTGCCGGTTCGATCTCTCGCTCATCTGCCGCTTCCCGTGTGCACCGGTCTCGTCCTTGCTGCGTTGGCGTCGCACTGGATCAGATCATCGCGCCGGATTTTTCGCCATTGATCCATATCAATGCCCGGCTGATTGACGCCTCTGAATACTCGCCGATGCACTGAATGGCCACCGATTATCCCACGCCGCCGATCATCGGCCTGGACCGGGCCGTGCGCGAAGCGCCGAACACATGCACTGCGGCGCGGAAACCCGATCCGCGTCCATGGGAACGGGGAACCGGGCCTGACTGATTTGCTCGCAAGGACGGAGGAGACACCGTGAAACCGATACGCAATCCGAAGCCCCGCAGCGGGGATGTGGAGCGCTGGCTGCGCGATGAAGTCCAGGCCCAGGAGGCACGTTACCGGGCGATCGAGCAGGCCATGAACGTGGAGCTGGCCGAGGAGCGCGACGTGTGGGTTGCCGAGTTCCTGGAACGGATCCAGACGCGCGGCACCAACGTTCACTACGATCAGCTCCGCGTCGTGAAGCCCGACGAAGTTCCCCGCAAGCCCAATCGCCCGTTCAAGGTCGTGTTCTGACCGCAGGCGACGCACCCGCTGCACACTAAGGAATCCAAGCCATGGCACGCCCCCACATCGAACCGTACTGCGAACTCGACTTCGACTTCCTCAAGCTCCCGCTGGCGGGATTCAACAAAGGCATCCGATACAAGATGCTCAGCATGGACCCCGACACCGGAGCGTCCACCATGAAATGGCGCTTCGAGCCCGGCTACCGGCGCCCGCCCGGATTCGCCTGGTCGGAGATGGAGATGCTGGTTCTCTCCGGCAGCCTGAAAGTCGGCGAGCAGGTTTGCCGGGAAGGCCAGTATTTCTGCGTGCCCCCCGGGGTCGCGCTGCCGGCGCTCGCGAGTGACGACGGCTGCGAGGTGCTGATCTTCTGGAACGACGGCGAGCCGAGCTTCGAGGAGTCCACGGAAGACCACCCCTACGCCGAGCGATTCCGCCTGATCAACGTTCACTCCTACGCAGGCCTGCCGTGGATCGTGCCGAACGTGCACCCGGGCCCTGCGCCGGGTTGTCTCATCAAGCTGCTGAAGTACAACGAGCGCACGCACGCGATGACGTTCCTGTACTGCATGACGCCCGCTTACTGGCAGGACAACATCTCCTATCACGACTGCGCCGAGGAGGCCTATCACATCTGGGGGACCTCCTGGATGATGCAGTTCGGGGATTTGCCGACCGGCGGTTACTTCTGGCGTCCGCCGTACATCAACCACGGCGCTTTCTCCAGCCACCACGGCACGCTCGCCATCGGCCGCGTGGACAGCGAGATCTTCAACCACTTTCACTTCAATCCCTGGACCAACGCCGACGAGAACCGCGACCGCGCCATCGCGCGCTTCGCCCGGCAGAAGCCGACCGCCTATCGCTGGGTCGCGAGCCACGGACACAATCATCCGCACGGCCCCGCGGACTTCGAGTATCCGGACAGCGGCGAGGAGGCGGCCCGCTGAGCCGGATGGTCCGTGGCGCGGGCCGCCGTCGTCGGCAGGATCCCGTCAGCCGATGACGCCTTCCTGCGCCAGGGCCGTTAGTTCCTCCCCGCAGACCCCCAGGGCCGAGAGGACCTCGCGCGTGTGCTCGCCCGGGCGTGGCGGCTGCAGCCGCAGCGCCGGGCGCTGGCCGTCAAATTCGACGGGCAACGCAGGCAGTCCGACCGTGGCGCCCGTACCGACGCGAATCGGCAGCAGGCCGCGCGAGGCGAGCAGATGTTCGTCCTGCCACAGCTCCTGAGGACGCGCGATCGGGGCAAAGGGCAGGCCGATGCGCTCCAGGCGCGCCATCAGCTCGCTTTTCGCCATGCCGCGGAACCGTTCCTGGAGCACGGGCATGATGCGGGGGCGCGCGGCGACCCGCCCGGCGTTGTGCGCGAGCCCGGCATCGTGCGCGAACTCATCGAGCCCGAAGGCGGCGCACAGGGCCTGCCACTGCGCGTCGCTGACCACACCGACGAACACCTGGCCTGCATCGGCCGTTTCGAAGATGTCGTAGACGGCCCAGGCGGCGATGCGCACCGGCATGGGCGGGGCGGGCTCGCCGGTCATCGCCTGCTGCGCGAGATGCTGGCCCATGAGGTAGACGACGTTTTCGTAGAGTGCGCTCCTGACGAACTGGCCGCGGCCGGTTCGATGGCGGTCCTCGACCGCGGCAAGGATCGCAAACGCCCCGAACAACCCGCCCATGATGTCCACGACCGAGGCACCGGCGCGCAGCGGGCGGCCGGGCGGACCGGTCATGTAAGCCAGTCCGCCCATCATCTGGGCCACCTCGTCCAATGCCGCGCGGTGTTCGTAGGGTCCCGACAGGAAGCCTTTCGTCGAACAGTAGATCAGCCGCGGGTACAGCGCCGCGAGCTGCTCGTAACCGAGGCCGAGGCGATCCATGGTGCCGGGCTTGAAGTTCTCGATCAGGATGTCCGCGCTGCCGGCGAGCGCAGTCGCGATCGACCGTCCGCGCGGATGCTTGACGTCGAGCGTCACGCTCTTCTTGTTGCGGTTGAACATCCAGAAGTAGCCGGCGCCCGATCCCGGCAGCACACGCGTCCTGTCGCCGCCCGGCGGTTCGACGCGGATGACTTCGGCGCCGAGATCGGCCAGCACGGAGCCCGCTGCGGGGCCCATGAGCATGTGGGTGAACTCGACGACGCGCAGGTGCGCGAGCGGCTGGGTCGGTCCTGGCGGCATGCTGGGGTAATCTCCGTGATGTATTATCAATAATACATCTAAGCCATGCCTGTCATCCCGCAAATCCCTGCCGGCCTGAAACACTTCGAGGCGGCGCTCGCGCGCGGGCGTGACCCGATTGTGGAGGCGATGCCGTGAGCTTCGATCTGGACAGCCACGCGCTGTGGGCCTATGCCCACATCCTGCTCTTCGTGTACTGGCTCGGCGCCGACGTCGGCCTCTACGCGGTGATGGCCTTCGTCAAGGATGCGCGCCTGAGCTTCGAGACGCGCGCCACGCTCATCCGACTGGCGTTCTACATCGATCTTTTTCCGCGCGTCACCTTCGCCCTGATCCTGCCGGTGGGAATGCAACTGGCGCGCGGCCTGGACCTGTATCCCGTCAGCACCGGGTTGCTGGCCACGGTGTGGGTGGTCAGTGTGCTGTGGGGCGCTTCGCACGTCGCCATCGTCGTCTGGAAAGGCCGGCCATTCGTGCGACGGCTGGTGCAGATCAACAAGATCTACGAAGCGGTGGCCGGGGCCGTGTTCATCGGATTGGGCGCCTGGTCACTCGCCGCCGGCGCCCCGGTGGCGGCCGACTGGTTCGCCGTGAAGCTGCTGCTTTTCGGGCTGATCTTCTGGGTGATTCTCGGTATCGACACCGTCTTCCAGCCATTCACGACCATCCTGCGCATGGGGCCCGCGGGCTCGACGCCCGAGCAGGAAAGGCGCATCACCCGCATGACCAACCGGACCATGGCCTGGGCGGTGCTGCTGTACCTGCTGATTGCAGGCGTGGCGTTCCTCGGACGCGTCAAGCCGTTCTGGTGAGCGGGCCCCTTCTTGCATCGACGGCCTCATCAGCAGGCCCGGGCGGTTCACCGGTGACGCGGCGCTGAGCCCGGCGGACCCGGCCCATGCGGCGGCTCCGGCCGGGCGGCTGCAGGGCCGGCTGTCGCGGCGTCCTCCCGGCGCGATCACGTCGGCCGGGCAGGCGAGACCATGCGACGCAGGCCCTGTTGGCCGGGCGCCAGCAGGCGCACGAGGAGCGCGGCGACGCAGACGACGGCGTTCGCGATGCCGACGAGCACGTAGGGCGCGGCCGGCATCCAGGCGTCGAACAACTGGCCACCGACGCTGCTCGCCATCAGGATGCCCGCCGCGCCGCAGATGCCGAACATGCCGATCACGGAGCCGCGCTGTCTCACGTCAGCCTCCTGGCCTATCAATGCCTGGGATGCGAAGAAGCAACTCACCTGGCCGACCCCGAGCAGCGCGAACCAGGGCATCGCCTCGCGGCTCAGCGGATCGTCGACGAAGCCCATGGCCGTGAACGCGATGGCGGCGAGCGCGGCGCCGATTGCCAGCGCCGTGGTGCGGTTGATGCGGTCGATGAGCGTGCCCATGACGGGCATCCACAGCAATGCGGCGCCGTTCGCGAGCGCGATGAGCACGGCGCCGCGCTTGACCGCGTCCGCCGGCGTGAGCCCATTGGCGACCCCGGCGACCGTGGCCCACAGGACCGTGAACGTGCCGATGATGACGAAGTCGCTCCGGGAAACGAACGATGACAGGTAAGCGAGCGCAATGCGTGGGTTGCGTGCGGCGAGCAGCCCGCCGACGACCAGCTCGCGCACCGGCGGCCGCTCGTCGTGCCGGACCATGGTCCCGCCCTTGAGCCCCCGCAGCATGACCAGCGCGCACGGCACGAGCACCAGCGCCACGAGCCAGTGCGCATAGCGGCCCGCCGCGACGTCGTCGACCCCGCGCGCGACCAGCAGGTCGGCGGAACGCCCGAAGACGGCGTTGACGAATACGACGCCGGTGCCGTTGAAGATGCCGGTGAGCGCCATCATCCGGCCGCGCGACAACTCGTCCGGGTAATCCTGGATCAGCGTGCCCATCATCCCGATCATCGCCGCGATGCCGATCGCGTAGATGCCGCGCGCGAGATACAGGTGCCATTCGGCGCCCGCCAGCGGATACAAGACGTACGACACGGCCATGATCAGCACGCCCGCCACGACGATGGGCCGCCGCCCGATCCGGTCCGAAAGCACACCGAATCCCCCGATGAGGCACAGCACCACGAACTCGGAGAAGGCCGCCAGGTAGCCCGAAATGCCGCCCTGCTGGTTCCCGGGAATGCCGAGATTGGCATTGAGCACGTAGGCCTGGCCGATATTGACGAACGAGAGAAATCCGATGCTGACGAAGCTGGCGAGCAACAGCGTTGCCGCGTTGCTTCGCGAGATGCCGGGGGCCAGCAGCACCGGTCCGAAGCTCACCTGTTTTTGGGGTGTCATGGTTACAGCTCCGGCAGCCTCGTTGCGAGATCGGTTTTCCTGACCCTGCCGAAAACCGTCGTTGGTGACTCCTCAATGAGGAATGGTTCCCGCGGAACCCTGTACGGCGCGAGGCTTTTCCTGCAGCAGTCGATGATCGTAGCGCGAGCTGCCGTGTCCGTCGTCACCCCGAACGCCACGATGTCCTCCGGGCGGTTCGCGGCATGATGGCGGATGATGTTCGCCAGGTTCACGGGCGGCTCAGGCTGACAGTATCGCCGCGAGTCGCGGACCGCAGCGCCCGGGCTCCTCCGGCAGGAGCTCGAACGGCACGCCGGCGCGCGCGGCGGTGGCCCGCGCGGGCCCGAGCCAGGGATTCGACGGCGAAGCGCACACGATGACCTTTTCCCGGCACGGCCCGAGCCGCTCCAGCAACGGGTAATCGAGATGCCCGTCGAGCAATGATTGCCACGCGCCGTCGGACTTCAGGTACTCGGTGACCTCGCGTTGAATCCCGCGGTCGTCGAGCTCCGGTTCCTGCCAGCGGATGCCGTCGCGGTCGCGCCTGAACCAGGGAAAGAACAGGCGGCTGTCCCGCACCATGTGCCAGCAGCGCAGCAGATGTCCGCCGGCCCAGTCGGGCGCGAACGATGGCAGGCCGGCTGCGCGCCACTCGGCGGCCTGCCCGGCGTTCATGACCGGCGGGTTCATCAGGGCGACCCGCCGGACGCATTCCGCGCGCTGGTTCGCGAGTTCCACCGCGATGAACGAGCCGTCGTCCACGCCGACGAGGTCCGCCGCCTGCAGGTTCAGTGCGTCCAGCACGGCCGACAGCGATTCGACGCAGGCACGGGTGTCCACGATTTCCGCCGTATGGTCGGTTTCGCCATGGCCGGGCAGGTCGATCGCGACCACCGCGCGCCGTTCGGCGATGCCCGCGACAATCTGCACCACCGTCGCGCTCGACCCGCCGGCGCCGTGCACCACGACCACAGGGATCCCCTGGTCGTTCCCCCCGCGCCGCATTGCCACCGCCCCGGATGCCGTCTGCGCCATCTCTCGCCATAAGCGGCCCGCGAGCGGCCGCGTGGCCGCAACCGCGGGGGGGCCGCCGCCAGGATGTGCCCGGAGATGGTCGAGGCAGCGCGTCGACGCCTCCTCGGGCGTGGCCGACTCGAGGATCTGCACACAGGGCGGAGTGTTCCTGAGGCGGTCGAGATGCGGCTGCAAGGGGTCCCAATCCGCCGCCGTGATCAGCCCCGGCGCGGTCAGCTCCGCAACGACACGTTCACCGGGAAACACGAACGCTGCCCGATAAGCCACGTGGTAGTGATCCCCGGCCCGGAGGAACTCGAGGACGCTGTTTTGCTGGTGCTGAGGCGAGGGCATGGGGAAATCCATCCGCGCGGCGAGCGAGCGTTCGTGCCAGGGAAAGAAAATCGTCTGCTCGCGCATTCTGCCCCAGAGCCATGCGAGGTGGCCCGCATCCCAGCGCGGCTCGAAGCGCGGCAGGTAGGCAGCGAGGATCTTGTTGAGTTCGGCAATGGTTGGCACGACGATGCCGTTGCAGGCGAATCCGCTGACGCGGTCTGGATAGTGGTGCGCCACCGCGATCCCGATCATGCCGCCCGTGTGAAACCCGTAGATGCCGAATCGTGCGGCGCCGATCGCGTCCATGAACTCGATCGTGGCCGTGGCGAAGTCGCCGAGCTCGGCCATGTCCACCCCCAGCGGGTCGGACAGCCCGTAGCCGGGCGAGTCCGGGGCGACGATCGTGAAATGCGCGGCCCACGCGGTCATCAACGGTTCCAGTTCGCGCGAGGACTGCGGCGACTGGTGCAGCATCAGCAGCAATGGTCCGGTGCCGGCGCGCCGGTAATGAACCTGGCGTGGGCCCCAGCGGCCGTCGAGGGTGACGAAATTTCGGCTGATGGTTCGGGTCATGCGATTTTGAACGCGACCACGCTCGCACAGGCTCCTGCGCCGGATTTCCCCCGTCGCGTCGGGCAGTCCGGCGGCACGAACCCCCGACCCGCTGGCGACCTCATCCGGGCAGCACCGCTCTGACGAGCGCCCCGCCGGCGGTTCCGCGTATCGTGGCCGCGGCGGCGCGCAAAGACCGGCGTGCTACATCGTTGGCGCCGGCGGCAGCACCCAGTTCTTGTGCGCCCGGCGGTCCGGACACGGGATCGCCACCGCGATGTCGCCGCGCATCTCCCGCAGCTTCTTAAGGTCCAGCCGCCAGCCGCGCTTCTCCCATTCGTTCAGGTACTGGCGATAGCGCACGATGGGACGGTCGGCGGCGACCAGCAGTTCCTGCGTGGTGGTGTGGGGCGTGCGCACCGGGTTGAGCTCGACCAGCAGGTCGATGTCCTCCTGCGCAATCTCCATGTTGATCTTGATGATGGGTTCGTCGTGCTTCGGTTCCAGCATGAAGTGGCGCATGTTGACGAAGAATATCCGCGTGCGGTTCTCGTCGATGGGCGCCTCGAAGAAGTACTGGTGAAAGATGTTGTCTTTGGTGAACTGCAGCCAGGTGACGAGCGTGTTGGGGCCGAGATGGCCGGAGCCGCCCCTCAGGTACTGGCTGTCGCGCTTCATGTCCTTGCCCATCAGGCCTTCCTTGTCGCGCGTGAACGGCATGATGAACTTGCTGCCCCAGTTGCCGATGTCCTCGACGTCGATGGGCTTGCTGCGGAAGTCCTGCCGCATGCCGGGCGCGCCCTGCTTCGGGTGCACGAACTCGTTGTGGGCCGGGTCGAGGCCGTTCTCGATCGAGCGCTCGTAGTAGTAGTCGACGTCGAAGACGACGAGCTTATTGGCGCGCCATTCGGGGTCCTCGTACTCGGTGATGTCCCAGAGCGGCGGCCGCTCGGCCTCCGGCAGATCGCCGAGGAAGGCGAAGACGATGCCGTATTTCTCCTGCACCGGATAGGAGTCGACCTTGGCCCGCGCCGGCGGGTGCTCGTCGTCGGCGAGCGACGGGATCTTCGTGCAGTGACCGCTCCCGCCGTACTGCCAGCCGTGATAGGGGCACTCGACGCTGTCTCCCTTCATCTTTCCCTTGCCGAGCGAGGCGCCGCGATGGATGCAGGTGTCGCTCAGCACGTGCGCCGCACCGGCGCTGTCGCGGAATGCCACGAAGTCGAGTGTCAGGATCCGTGCCCTGACCGGCTTCTCGTTGGTGACCGCTTCGCTGGCGGCCACCGGGTACCAGAAATTCATGAACATGTCGGATCGCGTCCCGGATCAGATGTATTAGAAGCAATACAACTGCTAGACTATGACCGTCGCGTTCACGGATCAAGTGGCGCGAGGCACGGGTTCAGGGGCCGCGGCCAGGGCCGGCCGGGCCAAGCCTTTTCAACCGGGAGCCGCATCGGGATGAATGCCGCAGGGTTGAACAAGCAGCGCACCGCCACCGGGCGGCGCAAGCTCGGCGCCGCAGGGCGCGGTGTCACGCCCCTTTACCACCAGATGTACCTGGTGCTGCGGCAGCGGATCTGCGACGGGGAATTCGATCCCGGCAAGCCGCTGCCCGGCGAACATCAGCTCGCCGAGCAGTTCGGTGTCTCGCGGGTGACCGTCCGGCGCACCCTCGACAGCCTCGAGCTGGAGGGGCTGGTCGAGCGCCGCCACGGCGTCGGCACGTTCCCCGTCCCGCAGCCGACGGAGTTTCGCGACCGCTACAACATCGGTGGACTGATGGATCCGGAGGCGCGCTCCGGCGCCGCCCCCGAAGCCGCCACCGTGGAGGCCGGCATGATCGCCACGCCTCCTGCCGTGGCAACGCGTTTCGGCGCGGGCAACGGGCAGGTGCTGCGGGTCGTGCGGGTGCGCAGCTTCGGTGGGGAGCCCTTCACCGTCATGACCAGTTACATCAGGGCCCGCTACGCGGAGCGCATGACCCGGCGCCAGCTGCAGGGCACTGCGGTTCCCGCCGCATTGCTGGAGGTCGGTGCCGATCTCGCCCGCGCCGAGCAGGCGATCAGCGCCACGCTGGCCGACGAACTCGCCGCGCAGCGGCTGAAGGTGCCGGTCGGGTCTCCCCTGATCGTGATGACCACGCTCTTCACCGACCAGCGCGATGAGCCGGTCGCGTTCATCGAGGGCCTGTACCGGCCCGACCGCTACGAGTACCGTACGACGATGCTGAGCCGTGGCAGCGGCAAGGGGCGGCGCTGGCAGCCGGTGTACTGAGGGCGGCGATGAGCGAGAGAAACCGACGGGTCGTGCTGCGACATCCGATCGAGGGCGTGCCACGCGCCGAGGATTTCGAGGTCGTCGAGCAAGCCGTGCCGGAGCCGGGACCCGGGCAGTTTCTGGTGCGGCACCGTTATATATCGCTCGATCCGTACCAGCGCCCGGTCATCGCCGGGCGTTATGGTGACCCGCCGCTCGGTGCAGGCGACATGCCGCCCGCCGAGACGGTGGGCGAGGTGATTCGTTCCCAACACGAGAGGTTTCGCGTCGGCGACTGCGTACGCCACATCGGCGGCTGGCAGGAGTACTCGGTCGGCGATGGGGAACGCGCCTTCACGGTCGATCCGCGCCGAGCGCCGCTGTCGACCTACCTCGGCGTGCTCGGCATGCCGGGGCTCACCGCGTGGGCGAGCGCAGTGAAGCTCGCCGAGGTGCGCGCCGGGCAGACGGCGCTGGTCTCGGCGGCGGCCGGTCCGGTGGGCGCGACCTTCGGGCAGATCGCGATTCAGCGCGGCGCGCGCGCGATCGGGATCGCGGGCAGCGACGAGAAGTGCCGGATGGTGACGGAGCGGTTCGGGTTCGCGGCCTGCGTGAACTACAAGCGCGAGACTTTCCGCGACGAGCTGCAGCGAGCGGTCGGCGAGGGCGCCGACTGCTACCACGACAACGTCGGCGGGCAGATGCTCGTCGAGGCCCTCTCGGTGCTCAAGCCCTACGGCACGGTGGTGCTGTGCGGCCTCATCACGCAGTACAACACCCCGGATGCGGAGCGGCGCTTCGACTTCAACCTCGGCCTGCCGATCATGAAACGCGCCGTCATGAAGGGGCTGGTGGTCTATGACTTCGAGCCGCAACGCCAGCAGTTCTTCGATGAGGTCGCGCCCCTGGTTGCGGCGGGCAAGATCCGCTACCTCGAGGATCGCGTCAGTGGCATCGAGCGCACCGGCACGCATTTCGCGCGGCTCATGCGCGGCGAGAACGTCGGCAAGGCACTGGTGGTGCTCGGTCCGGAACCGTAGCAGCGCCCGTTACCAGGACCGCGCTGCGTCTCGCCATCGGGCTCCCCGCGACGTTTTTCAGCAACCTGTTAGAGTATCTGCAGGCAAGGGCGCCGTCCGGGTGGCGCCCGGCCCCGCGCCGGACGGGCGTGGGCCGTGGCGAGCGTGTCCCGCTCCGCGTCCGTGGAGCACGACCTTCGGGCAGGCGGAGTAACAACCTTGACCTTCCATACGCGCTCCGTTCGGTTCGGATTGGTATCGGCCGTCTCGGCGGCGCTCGGCCTCGGCGCCTGCGATCGGGTCGATGATCTGTTCGGAGGAGCCCGCCGGGACGCGGCGTCCTCGGGCAGCGTCACCGGCTTCGGCAGCGTCTTCGTGAATGGCGTCGAATGGAGCACGAACCGCGCGGATATCCGCGTCGATGACGGCGCCGGCAACGAGTCGGACCTGCGGGCCGGCGCGCTGGTGACGGTGCGCGGTACGCTCGATTCCGATGGCCTCGGCGGATCGGCCGATTCGGTCGTCTTCGACAACGAGGTGGAGGGAGCGATCGCGTCGCTCGACCTGACCGAGGGCAGTTTCGTCGTGCTCGGCCAGAACGTGCTGGTCAGCGCGGATACCAGCTTCGATAACGGCATCCCGGCGGGCGGCGACGGCAGACGTGACCTCGCCGATCTCGCCGCCGGGGATGTCGTCGAGGTGAGCGGCTACCGCGATTCGGCCGATGCGATACGCGCCACCCGCATCGGGTCGCGTGACGGGAGCGGTGCTGACGAGGTGAAGGGATTCCTCCGCGCCCTGGGCAGCACGACATTCCGGATCGGCGGTCTCACGGTCGACTATGCAGGGGCCACGTTGCAGGGCTTCGGCGACGACACGCTGAGCGACGGCGACCTCGTCGAGGCGCGGGGTACCGTGACCGGCGGCGTGCTGATCGCGGCCACGGTGGAGCGCGAGGACGACCGCGTCGGCGAGGCGGACAGCCCGGGCGCGATCGAGGGCCACATCACGCGCTTTGCTTCGGCGACGGACTTCGACGTTGCCGGCGTGCGGGTCAGGACCAATAGTAGCAGCGAGTTCACGGGCGGCGGCTCGTCGGATCTCGCCCTGGACGTCAAGGTCGGGGTCGTGGGTGAATTCGACGACTCCGGCCGGCTGCTCGCCGAGGACGTGAACTTCCGGGTGCAATCCGAGGATGCCGACGCGGCGGTCGTCGGCAACGCAGCGCTGATCAACCCGGCGGCGGGGACCGTCACGCTGCTCGGCGTGAATATCGTGGTCCGGGTGAATGCGGCCTCGCGACTGGAAGACAAGAGCAGCGCCGCCGTGAGAACGTTTTCACTCGCCGACCTGCGCACCGGTGATCACATCGAGGTGTGGGGCGAGCCGGACGCATCCACCGCGGCTCCCAATGATCTCCTCGCGACCCGTTTCGAGCGCCACGATGCGGACGAGGAGTTCGTCCTGCGCGGCCCCGTGCAGGCGGTGAATCAGCCCGAGATCAACATCGCCGGGGTGCGGGTGGCGACCGATATCGCGGTGTTCCGCAATCAGAATGACGCGCAGATCAGCGAGGCCACGTTTTTCGCGATCATTGCCCCCGGTGACGTGGTGACCGCCCGCACGACCGCCGACCAGGTCGGCGCGAACGTGCTGGTCGCCAACGAGGTCGAGATCGAGGAGCTGCCGTGAAGGTCAGTGCGGGTCTGCAACAGGCGGCATTCCAGGCGATGGACTAAAGTTCGGCGCGGACTTGCGTGAGGGTTGCCTGCGGCATCCCTTTTGTTGCGCTAAAGGTCAGTGCGCG
>CAZFWB010000059.1:15290-17149 GCA_964522655.1 uncultured Chromatiaceae bacterium
CTTGCGTGAGGGTTGCCTGCGGCATCCCTTTTGTTGCGCTAAAGGTCAGTGCGCGCTTACAACAGGCGGCACTCCAGGCGATGGACTAAAGTTCGGCGCGGACTTGCGTGAGGGTTGCCTGCGACATCCCTTTTGTTGCGCTAAAGGTCAGTGCGCGCTTACCGCCGCGTCTCCGCTACTCGAAGCAGGCGCACTGGGCAGTGCGTAGGCGACCAGCCAGTCGGCGATCTTGAAGCCGTACTGCCACATGTGTCCGCCCGAGGCGATCACGACGAACTGGCGGCCGTTCACGCTGTAGGTCATCGGGGTCGCCATGTTGGAGGTCGGCGTGAAGGTTTCCCAGAGTTGTTCGCCGGTCTCGATGTCGAAGGCGCGGAAACGCTCGTCCATCGTCGCGCCGATGAACACCACGCCACCGGCAGTCGCGATCGGTCCGCCTGCGGTGGGCGTGCCCCACTTCAGCGGCACCGGCACCGGCATCAGCTTGTCGAGCACGCCGAGCGGCACGCGCCAGCGGATCTCGCCGCGGGCGAGGTCCACTGCGGCGAGCTCGCCCCAGGGCGGCGGGCTGCAGGGCGAAAACAGCGGCGAGAGCAGCGGCTTGAACTGCTGCGCGTAAGGCGTGCCGGCGAGCAGTCCCGGGTTGCCCATGAGGCCGGCCATGGGCGAGTTCAGCGCCTGCGGATCGACCTCGGCGGCCGGCGTGAGCCGGATCAGCGTCGGCGCGCGGTTGACGGGCACCACCAGCAGGTGACGCGCCGGGTCGTAGGCGCCGCCGCCCCAGTTGTTGACGCCCATGCCCGGGTAGACGACGGTGCCCTCCAGGCTCGGCGGGTTGTAGTAGCCGCCGTGGCGGCTCGCGGCGATCAGGTCGCGGCACAAGGCGCGGTCGAGCACGGTGAAGCCGAACGCATCCTCCGGTTCGAGACCCGGCTCAACGAGCGGCGGCGGGGCTATCGGGAAGGGTTGCGTCGGCGACAGCCGCTCGCCGGGCACGCCGTCCTGCGGGACGGGGCGCTCCTCGATCCGGATGAGCGGCGCGCCGGTGTCGCGATCGAACACGAAGATCAGGCCCATCTTGGTCAGCTGCACGACCGCGGCGACCTCGCGGCCATCACGCGGCACGTCGACCAGCATCGGTTGCGCCGGGATGTCGATGTCCCAGACGTCGTGGTGCACGAGCTGGTAGTGCCAGGCGACTTCGCCGCTGTCGGCCCGCAGCGCCACCACGGAGTTGGCGTAGCGGTTGTCGCCCGGCCGGTTGCCGCCGAAGAAATCCGGCGCCGCACTCGCCGTGGGCAGGAACACCAGTCCGCGCGCGGAATCCACCGACATGATGCTCCAGACGTTGGCCGCGCCGGTGGCCTCGAGGGCGGCCGGGCTCCAGCCGGCGGCCTGCGGGTCGCCGGGGTTGCGCGGCACCGGGTCGAAGGTCCAGCGCGGCCGGCCCGTGTGCGCGTCGAAGGCGCGAACCGTGCCGTTGGGTCCGTCGTCGCGGCGGAACTTGGTGTTGTTGCTGCTGCCGAGGATGACGCTGCCGGCAACCACCGCGGGCGGTGACGTGAACTGGATGTCGCCGTGGCGCAGGTTGGCCAGCCGGCCGATGAGACGCGCTTTCGCCTCTGTCTCGGCGACGATCTGCGGCCGGACGTCGACCTCGCCTCCGTCGCCGAAGTCCGCGCAGGCGCTGCCGCTCCTTGCATCCACCGCCACCAGGCGCAGGTCGGTGGTGCCCATGAAGAGACGATGCCGGCAGGGGCCGTCGGGCGCGGCCTGCGGGTCTTCCCAGTAGGCGATGCCGCGGCAGTTGAAGCGCGTGCCGGGCGGGCCGGGATCGATTTTCGGGTCGTGGCTCCAGC
>CAZFWB010000060.1:0-16685 GCA_964522655.1 uncultured Chromatiaceae bacterium
GCGGTCGCTGCTCGCGTTGAGCAGGCTGCTATGCCACATGTTGGTTTCTCCGGTGGTGTCGCTGCCAGCCCCGCCGATACTTAAGAAGTCCGAGGGCACTTCTTTCGGCCTGGCGGGATTGGCGGTCATCAGCTGCGGGTATTCGCGCTCGGCGCGCCTGCGGTACTCCTCGGGCAACTCCTCGATCGAGCCGAGTTTCGCGCCCGCCGCGTGCCACACCAGGTAGCCCGGGGCATCGCCCATGTCCATCCATTTCAGCCACGGCATGAACACGGTGGAACTGAAGGTGGCCGGGATGCTGTCCGAGTCCTCGTCGAGAAAGGCGTCCAGCGGGGCGAACATCGTCTGCCGCTGCATGCGCGGCGGCGCCATGCCTGGGGGGTAGGCGGTGTGATTGTGCAGCCAGACCATGTCGCGCGCGAAGCTCCAGTCGAGCACGAGTGGCTTTTCCGGCATCCGGTCGATGAACGCCGTAGGGCGCACGCCCTTGACCGAGTAGGTGAAGCCGCGCCCCGCGCCGCCGCCCTGGGTCGCCGCGACCACCGTGTTTTCCTTGCCGGTGTAAGGGTTGGAGAAGCGCTCCAGTATTCGCCCGGTGTCGAGATCGCGGAAAAAAGTCACCGTGTTACCGACCATCTCGTAGTCGCCGCCGGGAAGCTGGCGCATCCAGTACAGTTCCATCCCTTCGAACCTGACCAGCGGCCGCGGCTGCTCGCCGGCGACGATGCCGTAGATCGTGCCGTCGTACCACCATGGGACGTCGCGCTCGCGAAGCGCAGCGGTCATGCGCACCAGCGCGCGCAGGTTGACCGCCGGCACCGTGAGATCCGGGACGCGCCGCGGGAGGGTGCCTGCAACCCGCGGCAGCGCGTCGGTCGCGGCCAGCAGTCAGACCAGCCCAGATCCCCCCACAAAACCGCGCCGCGAGATTCTCGTCGCCATCGTGCCTCCCGTCGTTGTCCGCAAGACGCGTGAGCCGCGACTCTGCCACAAGCGTCCGCCCCGTCAAAGCGCCGCCTCGCGCCGTGCCGCGGCCGCTGGCAGAATGGCCCTACCTCAGTCGTAAGAGGCCGTGCGATGCATCGTGTCCTGGTCCTCGGCTCCGGCAAGATCGGCTCGCTGATCGCGGGGCTGCTCGCCGGCAGCGGCGACTACGAGGTGCATCTTGCCGACAGCCGGCCCGGGGCGGCGCGCGAAGTCGCCTCGGCACATTGCCTGCCGGCCATCCATCCACTCGACCTCGACGCCACCGACCGCCCGGCGCTCGAGCGGCACGCGGCGGCGAGCGGCATCGCCGCGCTGGTTTCCGCGCTGCCCTACCACTGCAACCAGGGGGTGGCCGAGGCCGCCCGCGCCACGGGCTGTCACTACTTCGATCTCACGGAAGACCTGGAGGTCGCGGCCACCGTGCAGCGGGTCGCGGCCGGCGCCGGCACCGCCTTCGCGCCGCAGTGCGGGCTCGCCCCGGGTTTCGTGAGCATTGCGGCGGCGGAGCTGATCCGTCACTTCGAGACGCTGCGCACCGTGAAACTGCGGGTCGGTGCTCTGCCACAGCACCCGAACAACGTGCTCAAGTACTCCCTGACCTGGTCCACCGACGGCCTGATCAACGAGTACGGCAACCCGTGCATATCGGTCGTGGACGGCCAGCAGCGCGAGGTCCTGCCGCTCGAGGGCCGCGAGGAGATCGAGATCGACGGGCAGCTCTACGAGGCGTTCAACACCTCCGGCGGGCTCGGCTCGCTCGCCGGGACGTTCGGCCCGCGCGTGGAAAGCATGGACTACAAGACCATCCGCTACCCGGGGCACTGCGAGCAGATGCGCCTGCTGATGAGCGGCCTCAAGCTCAACCAGGACCGCCCGACGCTGAAGCGCATCCTCGAGAACGCGGTGCCCCAGACCCTGCAGGACGTGGTGATCATCTATGTTGCCGTGACGGGCGTGCAGGACGGCGAGTTCCGCGAGGAGAACTACGTGAACAAGGTCTACCCGCAGGTGATCGCAGGGCGCCTCTGGTCGGCAATCCAGGTCACGACCGCCGCGGGCCTGTGCGCCGCGCTCGACCTCGTGTTCGCCGCGCCCGATCGCTACCGCGGCTTCGTCCGCCAGGAAGACCTGCCGCTCGCGCAGGTTCTTGCCAATCGCTTCGGCCGCTACTTCGACGGGACGTCGAGCAAGGACGTCTCCCTGCGCCTCGTGACCGCGGGCAAGGCCGGGCACCAGCGCGCCCGCCACAGCGCCTGACCCGTGGGCCGCCCGGCGACAGCGCTCGGCCTCGCGCGCAGCAATCCCGGCGTGTCGTCCGCCGGCGGCTGGCACCGCACGGCACGCGCGCCGAGTTTCGTGTCGCTCGACCCGGCGACCGGCCGGTCACTCGGCGAGGTCTGCGGGGCGACCGAGCGCGACTACGAGGAACTCATGGGCGCCACCTGGGAGGCTTACCAGCAGTGGCGCGAGATCCCGGCGCCGCGCCGTGGCGAGGCGATCCGCGCGATCGCCGATGCGCTGCGCGAGCACAAGGACGCGCTCGGCACGCTGGTGAGCCGCGAGTCCGGCAAGATCAAGGCCGAGGGCGACGGCGAGGTGCAGGAGATGATCGACATCGCGGATTTCGCGGTGGGGCTCTCCCGCCAGCTCTACGGGCTCACCATGCCGTCCGAAAGACCGCATCACCGTCTCTACGAGCAGTGGCACCCGCTCGGGCTCATCGGCATCGTCACGGCGTTCAACTTCCCGGTGGCGGTGTGGAGCTGGAACGCGTTCATCGCCGCGGTCTGCGGCAACGCCTGCATCTGGAAGCCCTCGCCGAAGACGCCGCTCGCGAGCATCGCGGTGCAGAACATCTGCAACGAGGTGCTGGCCGACGGTGGCTTCCCCCGGGTGTTCAGCCTGCTCAACACCGCCGAGGTGAGCCTCGCCGAACGCTTCGTCGATGATCCACGGCTCGACCTGCTGTCGTTCACGGGCTCCTGTGCGGTCGGCCGCCGGGTCGCGCAGCGCGTGGCGGCCCGCCTCGGCAAGTACCTGCTGGAACTCGGCGGCAACAACGCCATCGTCATCGACGAGCACGCCGATCTCGACCTCGCAGTGCCCGCGGTGGTCTTCGGCGCAGTCGGCACCGCCGGCCAGCGCTGCACGACCACCCGCCGCCTGCTGGTGCACCGCTCAAAGATGAAGGCGCTGACCACCCGTCTCGTCGCGGCGTACCGGCAGGTGCGGATCGGCGACCCGCTGAAGAAAACGACGCTCATGGGACCGCTGATCGACGAAGCGGCGGTCGAGCGCTACCTCGGGACCATCACCGAGCTGCGCCAGTTGGGAGCGAAGATCCTCACCGGCGGACGGCGCCTGAAACGGCCAGGCTTCTTCGTCGAACCGACCATCGTGATCGCGGACCACGACTGGCCGGTGGTGCAGCGCGAGACCTTCGCCCCGATCCTCTACGTGATCGCCTGCCGCGATCTCGACGAGGCGATCGCGCAGCACAACGCGGTGCCGCAGGGGCTGTCGTCGGCGATTTTCACCGACCGGCTGCAGCATGCCGAGCGCTTCCTTTCCGTGACGGGCAGCGACTGCGGCATCGCGAACGTGAACATTGGCACCTCGGGCGCCGAAATCGGCGGAGCCTTCGGCGGCGAGAAGGAAACCGGCGGCGGGCGCGAGGCGGGCTCGGACGCGTGGAAGGCCTACATGCGCCGGCAGACCGTGACCATCAACTGGGGAGCAGACCTGCCGCTGGCGCAGGGGATCGATTTCCGGGTGGGAAGCAGGAGCTGAGTTGCGAGCCGGGTACGCCGCGGCCGGCGGCTGACACGGAGTGTGCGATCATTCGATCGACGGCATGAGCTGCGGCACCGGCCTGCCCCGGGCGCCGGGCAGGTCGATGCCGAATGCGGCGGTGATGCTCGGCGCCACGTCGAAGATCGAGGCGGTCAGCTCGGCTCCCGGAAGCACGCCGGGGCCGGCCGCTATCAGCAGCCCCTCGCCGCGGTGCTCTCCGGTGCGGGGATAGTCATTGATCACCTGCATCGGCCCGGTCCGATTCGAGGTTGCGCGGATCAGCGACGCCGGCCTGTCGCCCGGCACGGCGGTTCCCACCGTGCCGCTGTCTTCCCACTCCACCAGTATGTCGGGCAGGCAGTCGAGCTTCGGCCCGGCGTAGACGTCCGACGTGCGCAGCACCCGCCGGACCAGCGCAGCCTGCGTGTCCTCGTCGCGAATCGCGAGCAAGGCGTCCTCGAGTTCATCGCACAGTGCCGCCGCCTCCGGCCCCGGCCTCACGGTGCCGTGCGGCTCCCGCCCCGCCAGGTTCAGGCGTATGCCGCTGACTGCCAGGCCATTGGGCACCACGAAACAGCGGCTCGACCGCGTGTCGACGCCGATTTCAGGCAGCGTGAAATGCCCGGGGCGGCCGGGGCGGTCCAGCCAGCGCCCGACCATTCTGTCGGCCGGCGCCGGCAGCCGTCGCGCGATGGCGTGGGCGACGTCGCGCGGCCGCAGGCGTCGCGGCACAGGCCTGGAAAACCCCAGGCGCGACAATGTCTCGGGCAGCAGGCGGTGGCTGCCGATCGTGTGCGCCATGCCATGCGAGACCACGACCATCACGGCTGGCGCGCCCGCCGCCGCGATCAGTTCGCCGAGCGCCTCGTCGACGGCCTGATAGACCTGCCGCAGAGGACCAGCCGTTGACGCGAACACCGTGGGATCGTGGTTCGGGTGCCGGCCGTCGTGCAGGTGCCAGCACTGATGGCCGACGCAATGGGTTTCGGTGAATACCTGCATGAGCAGATCCCATGGCCCGCGCGCAAGGAGGTCGGCCGTGAGCCGCCGCTTCGCCGCCACACCCTCGATGAGGGTCGCGACGAAAGCGCGGTAATCCTCCGGCCGGCGTCCGATGCGGTCGCAATCGGAGAGCACCGGGTGGCGGCCGTGTCTTGCCAGGATCTCCGCAGCGAGAGGCGCGGGCGTGGTCTGAAATCCGAACAGCGAATCGTGGGCCGCCCATTCCACGGTCTGAATGCCGTTGATCCGGCGATCGAGCCGGGCGAGTGGCACGTCGAGTATTGCGAGCCGCCTGCCCCGCTGGCTCAAAGCCTCCCAGAACGCCGGCGCCGCGATGTAGGATCCCTCGTGGGGTCTCGTGAAACGGTAGGTGCCCGGGACCAGCTGCGCAATGTAGTGAATGCCGTGTTGCGCCGGATCGCTGCCCGTGATGAGCGAGGGCCAGGTCGCGCCGGTAAAGAACCCGGCCACGCCGCTTAGCTTCGCCACGCACCCGCGCCGCATCAGGCCAGCCAGGTTCGGAAGCGCCCCTTCCGCGGCCAATGACCGGATCAGCGACGGATTCGCCGCATCAATGCCGATGACGAGAAGTTTGGTTCGCGCGCGCACCGGATTTACCAC
Organism: uncultured Chromatiaceae bacterium; assembly: GCA_964522655.1. GTDB lineage: Bacteria > Pseudomonadota > Gammaproteobacteria > Steroidobacterales > QUBU01. The sequence goes on from CAZFWB010000060.1 coordinate 5,404, forward strand.
CGAACGGGTCCTGCCAGGCGGACATCCGGGCAGGCGGCGCCAGACATCCCGCCGATATACTAACTGCGCCGGATTACCTGCGCCCGCAGCCGGCTGTTCGCGGAGGCTCAATGCAGCTCGATGCCGGGACCCTGAGCGAGGGGTCCGTACTGGAGTGCGACCTGTGCATCGTGGGGGCCGGTCCCGCGGGTCTTGCGCTCGCCGCGGAGCTGGCCGGATCGGCGTTGCGCGTCATCGTCGTGGAATCCGGCTCCACCGGCGCTTCGCCGGCCGCTGCCACTCTCAACGAGGCATCCGTCGCAGGCGACCCGTATGCCGGACTCGAGGTCAGCCGCCACCGCCAGATCGGCGGCACGGCCCGCCTGTGGAATACGCCGCTCGCGCCGGGCGAAGGCGCGAAGTTCGTGCCGCTCGACCCGCTCGATTTTCAGGGCCAACAGGGCCGGCCCCCGTGGCCGTTCGAATTCGCCGACCTGGAGCCCTACTATCGGCGCGCACAGGCCGTCGCCGGCCTCGGGCGGTTCGACTACGACGGTCACGGCTGGAACGTGCCCGCCTCACCGGTGCCGCGCAACCACCCGGTGCTGGAATCCCGCGTGTACCAGTTCGGGCCCGTCTCGCGCATCTGCGAGCATCTCCCGCGCCTGATCGCCGCGGCACCTGACATCGTCCTGTATCACGACGCGACGGTGGTGCGGTTGCACTGGCGTCGTTCGACGGTCGAAAGCCTCGAGGTGGTCACCAGCGCGGGAACCCGGCTGAGCATTCGCGCGCGCCGGGTGATCCTCGCCGCCGGCGGTGTGGAGAACGCCCGGCTACTGCTGGTCGAAGCGGCAGCGGGGCGGATGCGCGACCAGTCCGGCTGGCTTGGGCGGGGTTTCATGGAGCACCCGCGCGACTATTCGATCGTGATCAGGTCGAAAGCGCGCGATCTGTTCCGCAGGCTCGAGTTCTTCGACGCGCACGCGGTCGGCGAGACGACGGTCTGCGGGCGAATCGGGCTGCGCAGCGAGGCCATCCTGGCGGGTGACCTGCCCAACGCCTCGATTACCCTGTTGCCGTCCGGCCGAGCGTGGCGGCCGTTTCACTGGCGCGTCGAATCGCTCGCCTGGCGACGATTCGGAATCAGCCTGCAGTGGCCGCCGGGCTACGGCTGGTCGCGCCTGCCGCGAGCGGCGCGGCGCTTCGACGGGTTTCAGCTCCTGATCAACCTGGAGGAATTTCCCAGCCCGGATAACCGGCTGGTGCTGGAAGAAGATGCGCGGGACTCCATGGGCGTGCCGCGCGTGCGGCTGGAGCGGCGCTGGCAGGCGGCCGACCGGCTGCGGCTCGCCCGCCTGCATGAAACCATCCTGCCGGCGCTGCGCGCGATCGGGCTCGGCCCGCTCGAGCTCCGCCCGCTTGCGCCGCCCAATCCGGACAGCCACCATCACCTTGGCGCGACTCGCATCGGCGCGGAACCCGGTACGGGCGTGACGGACGCAAACGGCAGGGTGTTCGGCAGCGAGAACCTGTTCGTCACCGGGGCCTCGGTGTTCCCCTCGGGCGGGTTCGCCAATCCAACGCTGACCATCATTGCGCTGGCGATCCGGCTCGCCGATCACTGCCGCAGCACGATGTAGCCATGCAAACACCCAGCGCAGAAACCGGCTGCGACCGTGCGCGCTGACCGGCAGCCTCCCGGTTACCTGCTCGTCATCCCGTGGGACCTCGACGAGGCCGGCGGTGTGTCGCAGGTCGTCGCCAACCTGCACCGCGAACTCACCGCTTTTGGCTGGGCGACCAGCGTGCTGGTGGCGTCATGGGATGCACCCCGCCCCACGCCGGACCGCAACGGCGGAATCCCCGTGCTGCGCTGGAGGATCCGCTCTCCCTGGTGCGCGGGCAACGTGGCGAAGGGGCTCGCGGCATTCGTCCTCACGTTTCCCGCCCTGTGCTGGCGCTGGCGCCGGCTGGCCCGGCAGCATGGCTGGCAGGTGGTCAATCTTCACTATCCGGACCTGTCCGGTCTCACCTTGATCGCATTGAAACGCCTGAGGCTGTGGTGCGGCGTGATCGTGTTGTCGGTCCATGGACGCGAGATCCGCGATGCGATGACCCTCGGCGGTCGCATCGAGCGCTGGCTCATGCGCGCCATGCTGGAGCACGCCGACGGCGTGGTCGCCTGCTCTGCGGAACTCGCGGCGGACACCGCGCAGCTGGCACCCCGGGCCCGCGGTCACATCGCGGTGATTCCGAACGGCGTGAGCCCCGAGCAGCTGCGACTGGAACGCGACGCCGGCTTCGAACTGCCGCCCGAACTCGCTTCGGCACGCTTCATACTCAACGTGGCGACCTTCGAGCACAAGAAATCACAGGACGTGCTGGTCGACGCCTTCGCACTCGTGGCGGCGGCCGACCCCGCGGTGCACCTGGTGATGGTGGGGCGCGAGACGCCGTGGCTCGCAGAGGTCAGGGGTCGCGCGCTTTCCAGCGGCGTGGCCGACCGGGTGCATGTTTTCGTGAACCTGCCTCACGGCCGGGTGCTGGCGTTCATGCAGCAGGCAAGCGTCTTCTGCCTGCCTTCGCGCGCGGAAGGCCACCCGTTGGCCATCCTCGAGGCGGCCGCCCTGGGCGTGCCCGTGGTCGCCACACCCGTCGGCGGCATTCCCGAGACCATCGGCGATGATCGTCACGGGTTGCTGGTGCCGGTCGGCGAGGTCGATGGCCTCGCCCGGGCCCTGCTTCGGGTGCTCGGCGACTCGCGGCTTGCCCGCGCGCTCGGAGGGAACCTGCAGCGGCGCGTAGCGGGCGAGTTCACCTGGGCCGAATCGGCGCGCCGCTACTCGGAGGTCAGCCGGAAGTGGCAGGCAACGCCCTGAGCCGCTCCGTGCGCGAGGTCGCTCAGCGCTCGGCGCCGCCGAAACGCACCCGCGCGGTGACGCCGTAGGTGCGCAGCTTCGGATGCGACACCGTAAGGCGCCACGGGAAGAAGTCCGCGACGAAGTTCGATTGCGGCGGATTCTGCTGCAGCACGTCCGGCGTGTTGTTGAAATACACGTCGCGGAAGGCGCCGATCGCCGCGTCGTCCTCGAACAGGTTCTCGCCCCACAGCTCCACCGTGTAGCGGCGTGACTCGACGCCGAGACGCAGGTTCACGTAGGTGTGGGCGGGAATGTAGCCCTGGTTGTCGCTGCCGACGTACCAGCGGCCCTGGTAGGTGGCATCGGCGCGGCTGTACCACTCCCAGTCGTCGCGGATCGGCTGCCGGTAGGTGAGGCTCGCGCTCCCCTGCCACTCCGACTGGCGCAGCAGCGCGTTGCCGGAGACGTCGCCGGAGACCGCGCGGCACGCCACGCCCTTCGCCCTGCGCTCGTCGTCGGTCGCCAGGTCGAGGATCGCTTCCGGCGCGCAGCTGGGATCCGTGGTGTAGAAACTCGGGAACCGGCTGTAGCTCTCCTGCCGGGCATCGTCCATCTCGGCGTCGGTCCAGGACACGCCGAGCCGGCCCGTGAGGTTGTCGGTGATGGCGACGTCGGCCAGCAGCTCCCAGCCCCAGATGGTGGCGTCGCCGGAGTTGGCATTGAACGCGGTAGGCTGATTGAGATCGAGGCCCGTACCGGGATCTGTCTGGAGGATCTGCGGGAGAATCACGTCGTCCCAGTCGCTGCGGAAGATGGCGAGGTCGACGCCGATCCGCCCGTCCGCGGTGATGCCCTTGATACCGAGCTCCGTGGTGATGATCTGCTCGGTGTCCACTTCCACGATGACGGGGACGTTGGCCACCTGGCTCGTATCCGCCCGCCTGAGGGTGACCAGGTCGCTGTCGAAAGCGCCGCTCTTCTCGCCCTTGGCGACGGAGCTGTAGACCATCCACTCGCCGGTGAGCTTGTACTCGAGGCTGAGCCGGCCGGTCCAGAAGTCCCAGCTGTCCTTGGCCTGGCCGAGGTTCTGGCCCGCCTCCGGGAAGCTGACGTTGATGACGTCGGGGTTGTAGGTAAGTTCCTTTTCCTCGTCGGAATAGCGCAGCTCCGCCCGCGCGGTCAGCCGCTGGTCGAAGAAGTCCTGTTCGACCCAGCCGAACGCAGCCCAGGCGTCCGTCTCCTCCTTGTAGGAAAGGCGCGTGTCGACGTTGCCGCCGGGCTGGAACCAGGGGCCGTAGGCGCCGTCGCCGATCGACAGGACGGTCGACAGGCACGGACAGAAGGACAGCTGATCGACGGGCAAGGGCAAGGGCTGCGTAGCGATGATGCCGATCTCGCGGATCTTCAGGTCCACGTCGTAGTAATACCCCCCGATGGAGAACCGGAAGGGCCGGTCGAGCGGGCTGGTGAAGCGGAGTTCCTGGCTGATTTCGTCGGTCTCGTTCGGCGGCTGCACCTGCAGCAGGCCGCTGGTAAACCGCTGAATGGTGGTGTCGTTGAGATCGAGATACAGAAACGGCTGAGAGTGCCCAAGATTGCGCGTGCCGTCGGCAAGCGCCGTCTGCTCGGTGGATGAATAACCGGTCAGCAGGCTCACCGTCCCGAAGCCGACGTCCCAGTCGATGTTGAGATTAGCGCGCTTCAGTTCGCGATCCTCACCGAGCGCCCGCGGGATCTTGGCGATCTCGTCGTCGGCGAGACTGAAGCCGGCGATGTTCTGGTTCAGCTCCCGGTTGACCCGCTCCAGGTCCCAGACCTCGCCACAGATATTGGCCAGGCGCGGGCCATAGGGCGCCACCGTTGCCGCATTCCACAAGCCCCAGTCGACCTGGGCGGAGTCTTCGCAGTTCGCGGTCTGCGAAGTGGTCGCCGCCTCGTCGATGTCATCGTCGGAGTAATACCCGGAGAGCAGGATATTGAGGCTGTCGGTCGGATTGGATTCCAGGCTGGCCTGCCAGGTGCGGTAGCGATAGCCGCCGACGTCGTTGCCGCCGAGCGGGTCGTCGTAGGAGCCATCCCATTCGTCATAGATGAAAGCCGCGCGGCCCTTGAGCCAGTCGCCGAGCAGCGGTCCGCTGACCGACATGGACCCCTCCATCTTGCCCTCGTTGCCCCCGGTCGCCTCGCCCTTCAGCTCGAAAACGTCCGACGGGCGGCGGGTCACGAAGTTGATCGCGCCGGCGAACGCGTTGCGGCCATAGAGCGCGCTCTGCGGGCCCTTCACGACCTCGATGCGCTCGAGGTCGAGCTGGCTGAAGTTCAGGCCCTCGCGGCCCGAGATGAACACCCCGTCGACGAAAATCGCGGCATTGTTCTCGCCGAATATGTCCGTCGGTGCCACGCCGCGGATGATCGGCACGGGAAGGAACTCGCCGATGGCGTTGAAGAAGGTCAGGCCAGGGGTGAATGCGGCGACGTCGGCGAGATCGCTGATGCCGGCCGATTCGATCGCGGCCGAGTCGAAGGCGGTGATGGCGAGCGGAACTTCCTTCAGGCTCTCCTCGACCTTACGCGCCGTGACGATGATTTCCCCGATCTCGCCCTGGCCGGCTGCGGGAACGGACGACAACAAAGCGGCCGCGGTCAGCGCGGCCATGGCTGCAGAAAACCCGCCTCGGATCATGACAACCCCCCTCAAGCGATTCGGCCCGCGGAGGCATCCTGCCGGGACGACGGACCGTCGCTCTGGGCGACGCCCTCATCCCGGTGGTAACGTTACCTCCGACGGTGCCGAATTTCATCCGTTTTTCGCCCGGATCGGGGGAGGCCTCACGATGCACACCTCGTCGCTGGCAGCGCTCGTACTCGTTCTCGTCACCGGCGCAAACGGCGCGATGGCCTCGGCCGGCAGCGCCTGCGCCACGCCCGTTCAGGCCCGGCAGGTCCGCGCTTTCTACCAGGAAAATCCCGGCACCATGCCGGTCATCGCCGCGCGCAGGCTCGATCTGCCCGAAGTCATCGTGGTAAGCGGCCTGCCCTCCGAGCAGGTGGCCGCCATCGAGGGCGCGGCGTTCACGGACGTCTGGAGCGCGATGACCCGCTGGAATGAGGCGGTGTTTCTGATCATGAAGGGGGAGAACGTCTTCGAGATCCTCTCCCCCGTCGGGGCGGCCACGCCGTCGAAGACCAGCAAGTACACCAACATCGCCTACGAGCATCCGTTGCGCGGCCACCTGCGGCCGGACCTGTACGCGTCGATCTACGTCGTGGCGCTGCCGACCAAGGAAGGCGGCAAGGCCCGCGGCGTGCTGTTCTACGACGAGAACGGCGCCTCGGTGTTCGGCGCCTTCATGTCGGGTGAGGCACTCAAGCCGACGCCGAACGACATCGCCACATTCGACGAGCTGATGGAAATGGTCGAAGCCCGGCCGCAGGTCTGCCCGGGGCTATAGAGGCGGCATGATCCAGGCTTATCGCTATGTCGTGAACCGGCTCGAGCCGGTGGCTGCCGGCGAACTCGAGCAACCGGTCGTCGGCGGCCTCGTCTGGATCGACCTGCAATCGCCGACCGCCGAGGAGGACCGCCAGGTCGAGCGGCAGCTATCCATCTCCCTGCCGACACGCGAGGAGATGGAGGAGATCGAGGTCTCGGCGCGGCTCTATCAGGAGAACGGCAGCGCGTTCATGACACTGACTGCGGTCACGAGGATCGACACGGAGGAGCCCGCGACGACTCCCATCACCTTTATCCTGAAGGGCGACACCCTGGTCACGCTGCGCTATGCCGCGTCCAGGGCCTTTGACAGCGTGCTGTCGCGTGCCCGGAAACCGAACTCGATCCCCTGCGCCAGCGGCGAACAGGTGATGCTGGCCCTGATCGAGGCGCTGTGCGATCGCATGGCCGACGCGCTGGAGGGTGTCGGCCGGGCCATGGACGTTCTCTCGCGGAGCATATTCCGGCGCAAACCGGGCGAGAAGGCCTCCGCGAGCACGCAGGAACTGCAGAGCACCATCGAGAAGATCGGCCAGGACGGCGACCTGCTGACCAAGGTCCGCGAGAGCCTCGTCAGCATCAACCGGGTCCTCACCTACAACACGGCACTCGAGGGTGCCGACAAGCAGAAGGTGAAGGACGCCCGCGCCCGCGCCAAGCTCCTGTACCGGGACGTCGTGGCGCTCACCGACCAGGCGACGTTCCTCTCCAACAAGGTCAACTTCCTGCTGGATGCCACACTCGGCCTGATCAATCTGCAGCAGAACCAGATCATCAAGATCTTCTCCGTCGCTGCCGTCGTGTTCCTGCCGCCCACGCTGGTGGCGTCGGTCTACGGGATGAACTTCAGGCTCATGCCGGAGCTGCGGTGGCTGTTCGGGTATCCCTGGGCGATCGCGCTGATGGTCGTCTCGGCCGTCGTGCCGTACGTGTATTTCAAGCGCCGCGGCTGGCTGTAGCCCACAGGTGCCGGTACTTCGGATTCGGAAAGTCTGCCGTCGAACCAGGGCGTCGGCTACTGCCAATCACCGATTCGGAGCCTGCAGCCAGCCTGACGAGCGGCCATCGAGCCCGGCCGGAGCCCGGAACCGAATCCGAAGTGCCGGCACCTTCTGCGGCACCTTCTGGGGGCACCTTTTCTCCTTCGGACGGATCAAGGCGCCCGCCAGCCCGAGAGATACCGCTCCCAGTTCGCATCCACCAGAGCAAACACCCCGGGCGCGCGCTTGACGAGCGCGGCGCGGTTGTCCTCCGCCCACTGCTTCGGGCCGCCTTCGGCCGGAAACTGCCGGGTCGCGTCGATGACGATCTTGCTGGAGAGAAAGTTGCGCTGAGTGCTGGGGTCGAGCAGGAAATGGAACGACTGCTTCACCACCAGGCTCGCGGGGTCCGGCTGCCAGCGCGTGCCGACCGCGTGCATCACGCGGGTGAGGTCCGTCGGGTCCACGTCCTGGTCGACGACGATCACCATCTTCTTGTGGAAGCCGGTCATCCGGTAGCCGAGCACCGCCATGCCGGTCTCGATTCCCTGTCCCGGCACCTTCTTGTCGATGCAGGCGACGCAGATGGAGGGGATCTCCGGCGGGGTGTGTAGCCTGACCAGCTCCGGCACGATCTCCTTCAGCCTGACGAAGGGCCCGACCTCCCAGGCGAGCGTCATGTAGGCGCCGCCGACGCCCGGCCAGATGTTGAACACGATCGGGTTGCGACGGTGCGTGATGGTGTCGACATCGATGCTGTAGGTGAGCTTCTTCTCGCCGATGTAGCCGAGCAACTCGCCGTAGGGCCCCTCCCATTCCTTCTCCATCGGAATGGAGCCCTCGATGACGATCTCGGCTTCAGCGGGTATCAGCAGGTCGTTGGTCTCGCTCCTGACCAGCCGCACCGGCCTGCCGCGAAAGCCGCCGGCGATGGTGAATTCGTCCTCGCCGAAATCGGCCAGCCGCGTGCAGCTCATCATCCAGGACACCGGGTCGATGCCGACGGCGACCGATACAGGCAGCCGGTCGAGACCCCGCTCCTTCGCCCGCTGCACGTAGCGGTAGCAGTGGCTCTGGGTGCTGAGGTCGAGCCCGAGCTTACGCGGCCCCTTGACCAGCATGCGATGCGTGCCGACGTTGCGCCCGAGTTCCGGGTCCTCGGTGACGACCGCGCCGGCGCTCACGTACTGGCCGCCGTCGGCCGGGTTGTTCCAGATCCAGGGAAACTTCCCGAGATCGGCGTCCGCTCCGCGCAGCACGACCTCCTTGCAGGGGGCCGATTCGCGGCCGATCTCTTCCGGGGCGATAGTGCGCCAGCGATGACCAGCGTCGAGAAAGCCCGCGATGCGCGCCACCGCGACGTCGTACATGCGGCTGCGGTCGCGGCTGACGTCCTCCACGCCGAGCGACAACGCCACGGTCCAGTAGTTGTTCAGCACGTTGCCGGCCACCGGCGTGTCGTACCAGCGCCCGCCGATGCGCGTGCGCTCCACCAGAAACGCCGGCGCATCGGCCTTGATCCGGTCGTCGAGCCGGTACGCGAAACCGGTCATCTCGTAAGCGTCCTGGTCCATGGACGGCACGCGCAGCAGATTGCCGCGCCGGTCCATTTCCGCCAGGTACGCGCGCAGGGAGTCGAACACGGGCACGATCTACTCCTTCCGGCCGGTCGCTTTTCGCCCGGCGTGCCCGGAAGCGTTGCATGGCTCCCCGGCCGCTATCAAGGAATGAAGGCGCCGCGCGTCGAGGGGCGACGGCCGTGCGCGCGGCATGCGCCGTGCCGTGATATTCAGTCACGGCAAGCCGGCCAACGCGGGTTGCACCGCATCCGCAGCGGCTGACCCGGCGCCGGCCGGCGGTGCCGGCGAGCGAGACTCAACGCTCGCCGCTGAAATCCCTGGGCACCCGGACGAGCGCCGTCGCCTCGCTGGAATTGCCCGAGGCGTCCTCGGCGCGGTAGGTGATGGTGTAGATCCGGCCCTCGGCGTTCCCGCTCGCCCCACGCTCCGCGCGCAGCAGCAGCGAGCGGTCGTCGGTCCCGAACGCCGCCCCGGCGATGTCCGGCGACTTGTCCATGGCGCCGATGACGCCGGTCGCGGGCTCGCTGCTGGTCACCGAGACCAGCGTGATCGTCGGACTCGCGTCGCAGTCGTCCGTCACCTCTACGCTCGCCGTGACCTCCTCCAGCTTGTGATTGGGCGCGGGCCAGAGGATGTCGGGGGAAACGGTCACTTCCAGCACGGGCGCGGCGACATCCAGGATCTCGAGCGGAGCCGATGCCGTGGCAGTGAGCTCCTTGCCGACGATGTCCCGGAAGTCCACGGTCGCTGTGGCCATCGTGTAGTCGCCCGGACAGGCGCCGGCCGGCACCGTAAAGGCGCTTCCTCCGCTCAGCGAGTCCCCCAGCTTGATCACACCGAGATCGGAAACCTGCTCGCTGCCGTCGGGGGCAACGTCGGTCAGCACGGCGGCAATGGCCGGCCCGCGCCCGTCGTTGTCGATCTCGATCGTGTAGTTCAGCGTCTCGCCCGGCCGCCCCGTCGCGGGACCGGTCTTGCTGAGCACTATGGCGGGCGCCGACATCGTGCTGTGGTATTCGCGCGCGCTTTCGATCTCGGCGAGGCTCGGCTCGGCTGCCACACTGCTGCTGCCGCCACCCGCCACGCCGTCGAAAAGTCCGGGCAGGCCGTATTGCAGGTTGCCCCAGTCGTCGTAGCCGGTCAGCTGGTTGGGTTGCGAAGGTATCTGGCCAACCGGCGTGACCTGTACATCGGTGGCCGCCGCCGTCGTGCTGCAGCTGCGGTTGGGACCGTCCAGGATCCTGTTATCGTCCACGAGATCGTCGCTGCTCGTCTCCGGCGTTGTGGACAACACACCGTCAGCGCCGGGACCCACGCACACCCCGTCACCGTTGATGTCGGCGACGACGTTGCCCGTATTCGGGGGCGGGCAGGTCGCTCCCTGCAGGGCGCCGCCATTCCAGTTCATCGGCCCGAGCCCGTGCGCGCCGCTGTCCTGCCCCGCACACTCGTCGAGAGTGGTTTCATTGAGCGGCGGGAGCTGCACTCTCGAGTAATCACAGCTGAAATACAGTCCGCCGGCCGGGGTCGTCGGCAGGCCGCAGAAGTTCCAGCCGAAACCGTAGTTCATCACGCTGATGTAATTCGGCTTGCCGTGGACCTCGTCGACGTTCCCGTTGTAGTTGAAGTTCGCCTGATCACCGTCGTGTTGCAGGCCGAGGGTGTGCCCGAGCTCGTGCATGAAGGCGCCGGCCTGCTCAAGCAGACTCCCGACCGAGAAGCCGCCGGAGTCCTTCCCGAAACAGGCCGGTCCGGCGGCACCGTCCCTGACACCGCCCAGTGTGACCAGGAAGAAGTCTCCCGGGATGTGAGCAATCCCGCTGAAGCAGCTGAACTCCGGGGTTCGCTGATGACCGAAGAGCGCGTAGCGGAAGATCACGTTGCGCTGGCTGTTGAAGTACACGCTCCTCAGATCCGCCGCGTCAGTGCCGGTCTCGTTCGGGTCGGCATCAAACGCCAGCAGAAGTTCATTGCCGTTCTCGGGGATCGGATCGCCGCCGCCGCCGAGATCGCCGTAACTGCCAACCGCGCCACCCGTGCCGGTGATCTGCACCATCGTCCCGGCCCCAAGCAGCGGACCCAGATCGACATGCAGCTGCACGCCGGAGGTGGCGTCCGGATTCGCGACCGGGGCGTCCGCGAACGAGCGGACCACCTGGTCCACTGCGCCCTGGCCGGGACAATGCGTATGGTTCGCCGCTACCAGGCAGTCGACTTCGACGAACAGATCCTTGCGCTGCGGATGAGCCCCAAGCGCCGGCAAATCGACATCGACGGAATCATTGCCATCGGCGTTGTAACCGTTCAGCTCCCAGCCATCGAGCAGCCCATCGCCATCGGCGTCGCCACTGGCCGATGCCGCGCTGACGTCGAAGCAGATTTCCAC
>CAZFWB010000061.1:0-16508 GCA_964522655.1 uncultured Chromatiaceae bacterium
ATGCGTGCGGCTACCGGTAACACAGCGAGGGCCTGCGCTAAGGCTTCATGGTGCTCTCGGAGTGAAACGTCTCTATACGTAGCCGTAACCCCAGAATCCACCGCTTGATACAGCCACCACGCATTGGTTGCCACCAGCGCCCCTGACAAGACAACAATCGCGACACTAGCTCGAGTCACTATTCGTCCTCCTGCCATCTAACGCTTGAGATCACCGGCCGCTGCTTGCGCCGGCCGTGCGCGCCACAGCGCTGAACCGGGCCGGTGGAGCGATTGGTTAGGCGCTTGGTACATGCTTTGCTAGCACCTCTCGGGCACGAAGCAGGATCTCAGGCACCGCTCCCTCCTCCTCGCCGGGACCAGCCGAAAATAGCATGACGCCGAGATAATGCTCGCGGTGCAGGGTAATGACACTACCGCCAACTCGAAGATCCCAGTAGTACTGGTCGGGTCCGCTTAAACGCTCCTGCCACTCACCCTTGAGTTCGCGCTCAAGAATCTCCGCGATTCGTTCAAACAATGCAGGGTCCGAATCTCCCGAAATCTCGAGGTTGTTGTGTCGATCAATCGGGTTCCAAAAGAACCGCAACGACATGTGGGCGCCTAACTATTAAATGGGGGGATTAAATGGGGGGGGCATTTCCGGCCGAACCGGGGAGTTAGTTGACTGTCCCTTGGCGGAAAGTCGCCTCCATACTCGCACTTGCGCTGCCGGTTGTCGGTCAGTCTGCCGGGCGTGCGAAGCGAGATGAGCGACATGCAGCCGCAGGTAACCCTCCTGGCGGCGGTACGCGACCAGGTCCGCAAGCGGCACCTGAGCTACCGCACGGAGCGGGCGTATGTTCACTGGATCCGGCGTTATGTCCGCTTTCACCAACGGCGCTCTCCCCGGGAAATGGGAGCTCCCGAAGTTGAGCAATTTTTGACCCATCTGGCGGTAGACCGCAAGGTCAGTGCTTCCACCCAGAACCAGGCCCTCCAGGCGGTCCTGTTCCTGTACCGGCGTGTTCTGGGCGTGGAATTGCCGTGGCTGGAGAACGTGACCCGGGCCCGGCGTCCGAAGCATCTGCCGGTGGTCCTGAGTCGCGCGGAGGTAACCGCAATCCTTGCGGGGCTGGACGGCCCATTCTGGCTGATGGGCAACCTGCTCTACGGCAGCGGCCTGCGTGTGACGGAGGTGTTGGCGTTGCGGGTCAAGGACCTTGCACTGGAGCGCTGCGAGCTGATCGTTCGGGATGGCAAGGGAGAGAAGGACCGGGTCACCGTGCTGCCGGAAAAGCTGCTGGTGCCGGTCAAGGCCCACCTGGGACGCCTTCACGACTGGCATGAGAACGAGCGGCGCCAGAAGCGGCCGGGCGTGACGGTGCCGGCTGCACTGGTGCGTAAATATCCGGGCGCACCGACCCAGTGGGGTTGGCAGTACCTGTTCCCCTCGGCAAGCCTGTGCCGCGATCGTGTCACGGGCCGGTGGGTGCGCCATCACCTGCATGAGAAGACCATCCAGCGCGCCATGCAGAATGCCGTGCGCCGCGCCGGCATCGTCCAGCCGGCGACCTCCCACACCCTGCGCCACTGCTTCGCCACGCACCTGCTGGAGGACGGCTACGACATCCGCACGGTGCAGGAACTGCTGGGGCACTCGGACGTGAAGACGACCATGATCTACACGCACGTCATGAGCAAGGGCGCGAAGGGTGTCAAGAGCCCGCTCGACCGCTCGCCCTGAGGCGTTCCGGCTCAGGCGCGCGCGCGCGGCAGCGGCGCGGCCCGCAGGTGCGCGCGGATCGCGCGCACGATGGCCTTCTCGCGCGGCTGCACGCGGTCCTTGCCGCCCGCCACGGCCAGTACGAGCGGAGCGCCGGTCATCGCGTGCGGCAGCGGGACACAGATCGCGCCGACCCCCTTGAGGAAGATGTCGTAGCCGGCGAAGTAGCCCTGCGCGCGGATCTGGCAGATCTGCTCGCGGATCTGTTCGCGCTGGCGCCGGCCGCGGGGCTGATCGCGCGCTTCCAGCCCGTCGAAGAACTCCTCCACCTCCTGCTCGCTGCGCCGGCTGAGCAGCGTGCGCCCGACGGCGCTGCGCCAGAGGTGGCTTCCCATCCCGGCGGAGATCTGTAGCGCGAGCGCGTGGCCGGCGCGGCGCACGTAGAGCACCTCGACGTGGCCGCTGGTGGCGGTGCTGAGGCTTGCGGTCTCGTCGAGCTCGTGCGAAATGCTGTCCACCGTGCGCATGAGTCCCTCGTGCAGCACCAGGCTGCTGCCGAGCCAGTCGCCGAGCGCGCACAGCCGCGCCGTCGGGAAATAGGTGCGCGCCGGCATGGTGTAGGCGAGGTAGCCGATGTCGACGAGTTCGCGCAGCAGCACGCGCGTGCTCGGCTGCGGCAGCCTGAGCGCGTGCTGGATCTGCGCGGCGGTCAGCGGGCGGCGCAGCTCGCGGAAGAGTTCCAGCACGCGGAAGGTGCGCGCTACCGACTTGCTGATGTTGGCCTGCGCGGTCATGTGGCTCTCTGCCGGTATTCCCGGTCGAGTGTATAGCCGATCAGGACCAGGGCGGAGAGCCCGCTCGCTACGGCGGGCACCCATGCCGCCGTGAGGCGGATGGTGTCGGCCGCCGCCGCGCGCTCGCTGCCCGCCCCGCTGAGCGCGACGCCGAGGACCAGCGGCCCGAGCGCGGCGGCGGTCTTCTCGACGGCGCTGTACACGGCGGCGAAGCTGCCCTCGCGGCGCAGTCCGGACCTGCGCGCGTCGTGCTCGATGGTGTCGGGCAGCATGGCCTGCGCGGTGAGCGTGAGCCCGCCGGTGACGAGCCCGATGGCCGCGCCGCGCGCGAGCAGCGCCCAGCCGGGCTCGCCCGGATCCGCGGCCAGCCAGGTGAGCAGCACCGGGATGTAGATCGCCACCCCCGCCATATAAGTGTTGCGCTTGCCGAAGCGGCGGCTCGCCGCAAGCCAGGCGGGCATCGAGAGCATGGTGCCGGCCACGGCCGCGAGCCCGAAGACGGCCGCGGCGCTCTCCGCCCGCCCGAGCACGGTGGTCATCAGGAACAGCAGCGAGGTGTTGGTGACCGAGACGCCGGCGAGGTGCGCGAACTTCGAGGCGAGCAGCCAGGCGAAGGGGCGGTTGCCGAGCGCGGTCGTGAGCTGCTCGCGCAGGCCCATTGCCGTTGCGACGTGCTCGGTGAAACGCGCCCCCCGCGTGCCGTAGAAGCAGGCCAGCATGCTGCCGCCGATCAGCGCCGCGAGCGCGAGCGACATGCCGGCGTAGCCCGCGCGCCCGCCGCCGAGCGCGGTGATGAGCGTGGGCGCGAGCGCGCCGCCGGCGAGAATGCCGAGCGAGGCGAACACCACCCGCGCGGACATCAGCCGCGAGCGCTCGTGGTAGCTCGTGGTCATCTCCGCCGGCATCGCGAGGTAGGGCACGATGAAGAGCGTGTAGCCGGCGGCGTAGGCGAGCAGCGCCGCGCCGCACCAGGCGGTGAGTGCAATGCCCGGCCACGCTGGCGGGTTGAACAGCGCCGCGAAGGCGGCGGCGCTGACGAGCGCCCCGGCGAGCAGGAAAGGCCTGCGCCGTCCCGCCGCGCCGCGGGAGCGGTCGCTCACGACGCCCATCAGCGGATCGGTGACGATGTCGAAGATCCGGGCGAGGAACAGCAGCGAGCCGGCGAGCGCCGGTTCGAGGCCGAGCACGCGGGTGAAGAAGAACAGCGCGAGGAAGGTCACGCCGTTGATCAGCGTCGAGGCGCCGAGCGAGCCCACGCCCCAGCCGAGGCGCAGCCGCCACCCGAGGTCCTGACCGTCCCGTGCCCCCATGCCTGCCCCCCAAGGCGTTCTCCGTCCGATGCGCGGACGGCCGAGTATAAGAGTACGGGCGAAAAACAGAACGATAATCCTCACCCTTTCACGCCCGCCGGCCCGTGGCAGAATCGGGTGTGCCATCGGCGGAACGAGACGGGGCGGCATGATCGGCGTCACACACGACGAACGCGCGCGCGAGCAGTTCGCGCTGGCGTTGAACCGCTACGTGCAGGGCACGCTCGCGGAGGGCAGCCGGCGCGTGTGCGAGGACCGCGTCGCGCCCGCGCTGGCGCCGCTGTCCATCGCCGACCCGCGCGACCGCGCGCGGCTGCGCGAGCGCATGGAGGCCGAGCCGCTGCATCGCTTCTGGCTCGCCCTGATGCAGACCTGGCAGGACCTGCTCTGGCGCTACACCGGCGAGTGCGTGGACCGCCAGCTCGATGCGCTCGTCGCGCAGTGCCGGCCGCGGCCCGGCGACCGCGGCACGCTGCGTCTCGATCCCTCCCTCGAGATCCCGGCCTACCAGGCGGCGGTGGACAACCACTCGCTGCCGGGCGGCTACCACGCCGAGACCCGCCCCGACGACGTGCGCCAGGGCGCGATCTACGCGCGCTCGAGCGCCGGCTACCTCCTCAACCAGACCGGCGCGCGCCACGACTACCGCGGCCACACGCTCATGAGCCACGTGCTCGGGCGTTTCCCGGACTGCGCGACGGGCGACATCCTCGACCTCGGCTGCCTGGTCGGGGCGAGCACGCTCGCCTGGGCGGAGCAGTTCCCGCAGGCGCGCATCTGCGCGGTGGACACCGCCGCGCCGGCGCTGCGCTTCGCGCACGGCATGGCGGAAGCCCGCGGCTGCGCCGTGCACTACTCGCAGCAGAACGCCGAACGGCTCGACTTCGCCGGCGAGAGCTTCGACCTCGTCGTCTCGCATGCGCTGCTGCACGAGACCTCGCGGCAGGCGCTGCGCAATATTTTCGCCGAGTGCTTCCGCGTGCTGCGCCCGGGCGGGGTGATGGCGCACATCGAGGTGCCGGCGCGCATCGAGGTGATGGGGCCATGGGAGTATCTGCGCAGCTCCTACGAGGGCTTCTACAACCAGGAACCGTTCTGGAACGGCCTCACCGAGGCGGACCTCGTGGCCGAGGCCGAGCGGGCGGGGTTCGAGGCGGCGGAGCAGGGCTTCCAGAAGACCGCCGCCGACGGGCGCGCGCCGGCGCCGCCCGCAGCCTTCGTGCCGGTGGCGCAGGGCCGGCTGGAGCTGACCAACTGGTTCGTGATGTCGGCGCGCAGGCCGCGCGCCGGCCGGAGGGCGGGCAATGGCGGCTGAAGGCAAGGGGCAGGAGTATGGAGCCGACCGCGTCGCCTACGTGCGGCACGGCCGGCCGGTGTTCTTCGACGACCCGGCGGTGGACAAGCTGCTCGCGATCAACATGGCGTTGCTCGGCGAGATCTGCGTGCTGCGCGAGCGGCTCGACACGCACGAGCGGCTGGCGGCGGCGAGGGGACTGTTCGACGCCGCGGCCGTCGAGGCGTACAGCCCCGACGCGACAGCGGAGCGCGAGCGCGCCGCGCTGCGCGAACGCGCGGTCGAGCGCGCGCTGAGCGTGCTCACGGAAGAGGTAGTCCGGCTGCGCCACGAGAAGGTGTAGGAGCGGCGCGAGCCGCGACTGGCAATGTTCGGCGTAGCGATTCATGAAGCGGTGGTCGCGACTGACGTCGCTCCTACAGGGTACTGTCGGCCGCTGCGGTCAACGAAGCGGTGTAGGAGCGGCTTTAGCCGCGACCCGCTGCTTGAGTGACTTCGCATGCAAAGACGATTTTTTTCATGACCGATCGGGCGTTCCCTAACATCGTACGTGCCGCAGCCCTGGCGCTGCTCGCGCTCGCCGCGCCCGCGTTCGCCGCCGAGCCGGACCCCTGCGCGGCGCTGCTCGGGCGCGCGTTCCAGCACCTGCCGGACGCGCCGACCGTGCTGAACACGGCCGCAACGGTCGGCACGGCCGACGGCCTGCCTCAGCACTGCCGCGTGCAGGGCTATGTCGCGCCGCAGGTCAACTTCGAGCTGCAGATGCCGGTGCCAGGGGCGTGGAACGGTAAATTCCTGATGCAGGGCTGCGGCGGTCTGTGCGGCGTGGCCAACCCGGCCACCTGCGACGACGTGCTGGCCCGCAACTACGCCGTTGTTACCACCGACATGGGTCACTCCGGCCGCCCGTGGCAGACGCTGTGGGCCTACGACAACCTGCAGGCGGAAGTGGACTTCGCCTACCGCGCCACCCACGTGGTCACGGTGGCGGCAAAGGCCCTCATCGAGGCCTACTACGGGCGCCCACAGTCGCGCGCCTATTTCCGCGGTTGCTCCACCGGCGGGCGGCAGGGGCTGATCGAGGCGCAGCGCTTCCCGCGGGACTACGACGGCATCATCGTCGGCGCGCCGGTATTCAGCGAGACCGGGATCTCGGCCCTGCACCTGATCTGGAGCGGGCGCGCCAATCTCGACGCGGACGGCGAGCCCATCATGACGCCAGCCGACGTGGAGCTGCTGCACGAGTCGGTGATGGCCGCCTGCGATGACCGGGACGGGGCCGCCGACGGCATCATCGAGGACCCGGCCGCCTGCGCCTGGGAGCCGGAGGCGCTCGCCTGCGGAACTGCCGCCGGCCGTTGCCTGCCGCCGGAAAAGATCGCCGTGGCGCGCAGGCTCTACGGCGGCGCGCGCGACTCGGCCGGACGGCCGCTGACCCCCGGCGGCCTCGCCAAGGGCTCGGAGTACGGGTGGGTGCCATATTTCGTGGGCCGCGACGGGCCGGCGACCTTCCACCCGGACGGGCCGGTCAACGCGCTCTACCAGTACCTGATCTTCATGCCGGATCCGGGTCCGGCGGGCTCGGCGGCGGCCTTCGACTTCGACCGCGACCCGCCGCGGCTTGCGCTCATGGAGTCGCTGTACTCGCCCATGAACCCGGACCTGCGCGTCTTCAGGGCCCGCGGCGGCAAGCTGCTGCTGTACCACGGTTGGGACGATGCCGAGATCCCGTCCTCGCACATGCTCGATTACTTCGCGCTGGTGGAGCGCACCATGGGTGGCAGGCAGGCGACCGCGGAGTTCCTGCGGCTGTTCATGATGCCGGGTGTGGCGCATTGCCGGCGCGGCCCCGGCGCCGACACGGTGGACTGGCTGAGTTACCTCGAGCAGTGGGTCGAGGAGGGCCGCGCGCCGGAGGAGGTCATGGCGCACCATCTGGTGAAGGAGGAGAACTACCTCGGCCTGCCGCGCAAGCGCTTCCCGCTGCCGGCCGCGGACTACGATCGCGTGCGCCCGCTCTACCCCTATCCGAGGGTGGGTCGCGTGCGGCGCGGCGCGGACCCGGCGCTGGCCGGGAGCTGGCGGGCGGTCGAGCGCGACTGAGAAGCCCGCCGGGCGCGGCGCATGGCGCGGGCGCGCGCCCCGGCGAGCAGCGCGTTTGCGACGAGGGCCAGCGCCAGGCAGGAGGCGAGCGAGAGACGCAGCAGGAGGCCTGCGACCAGCAGGCACCCCGCCAGCGCCACCGCGACGAGCCCGTCCAGCTCGTCGCGTACCGCGGAGGCGTCGCGCATCACCAGCTCCGGCATCATCAGCTCCAGCATGGCGCTTGCCTCAGCTTGCCTCGCCGCCTCAGCCGAGCAGTACCGCCACGACGGCGGCCATGCCGAACAGCATCAGCGTCATCGTCAGCGTGAACTCCAGCCGTTCCTTGCCGGGCATCGTCATGAAACTCTCGAACATCTGCGTCTCCCGTCCATCACTCGTTTCTTCGATGGACTGAGCTTGCGCGCCGGGCGCGACGAGATCCTTTCAGGCGGGTAACGTTTTGTAACGTTACGTAACCCGACCACGAAACGAACCTTTCGGAAAATGCCTACGCCGGCGGCGCATGGCGGGCGCTGCGGCTCAGCGCGCTTCGCCCGCCGTCGCCGCGGCCACCGGGATCATGATCTCGTTGCGACGCATGAAAGGCGGCATGTACGGCGGGTCGTAGCGGGCGAACTGCGGCTCGCCGGCCGCGATGAGGTTGCGCTCGCGCATGAACTCGCGCAGCCGCATCTCTTCCTTCTGATAGCGCTTCTCGCCCCAGAAGCCGGAGTAGCGCACCACCGCCATGCGCTGGGGCGGCACCTCGCTCACGCGCACGCGCGGGTCGGTGGGCTGCGGCACGCTGTCCATCGTGAACTGCGAGGGCACCACGAACGAGATCCAGTGGCCCGCGCCGTCACTGGTCTGACCGACCGGCGCGGTCATGGCGATCTTCTGGCCTTCGCTGCGCTGGGTCACCGGGGCGGTCATGCTGATTTCCGCTCGCGCGCGGTTCGCGCCCGTGATATAGCGGAACAGGCGCCGGAAGCCCTCGTTGCCCGCGTCGGCAAAGCCGTCTTCCACGTAGGTTTCGGCGACGAGGTAGCCGTCGTAGTCGCGGATCTCGATCTCGCCGCTCTTCTCCACGAGCCGGTAGTCGGGTTGCTCGATTGCCATGGCGGTGCCTCCCGCTGTCAGGATCCCTGCGACCAGGCCGGTCTGAATGAGTCCACGCATGTCGTGTGCTCCGTTGGTTGCCTCTGTGTGCGGCAATTCGCTCCGCAGGAGGCGGCGGATGCGCGGGTTATGTAACGGTTTGTAACGGTCCCAAAATGGGGACATTCCTGATTTCCGAGGAAATCAGGAATGTCCCCATTTCCCATCAGTACGCGTCAGGCGAGTCCGAGCTCGCGGCGCAGCCTGTCGAGGTTGATGCGCGCCTTGGCGACGCCGTCGGCCGCCTTGCCGACGTTGACCATGGCCTTGTGCACGCGGTTGAGCTTGTCGCAGGGAAACTCGCTGCAGGTCGCGCAGTTCTCCAGGCCGCGATCCATCGCGCACTGGCGCACCTCGCAGGTGGCGCAGAAGCCGGATTTCGGCTGCAGGTCCTTGCAGCCGTGGCAGTTCAGGCGGGCCGGCTCGATCTGGATCTTCCAGCGCGCGGACTCATGGGCGGCATAGGCCTGGCGCAGTCCGTCGTCGTTGGTCTTGGTGGCGACGTAGACGGCGCAATCCGAGCAATCCAGCCCGCAGAAGGCCATGTGCGGGGCGAGCCCGGCAGGCTTGGAGAAGGCGAATGCGTCGGCCATGGGATTCTCCCTTCTTTTCAAATAAAGCCTGGCACGGGTCGGCGCCCTGATCGCTACGGCGCCCTCGCGGCTAGCGCAGGCAGTACGCGCTCGGCGATCAACCGGATGGAATGGGCGGGGTCGTCGTACAGGCGCAGACTCACCTCGTTCACGCCGGCCTCGCCCATGCGCCGCAGGCGCTCGATGTGCCGCTCGATGTCGCCGTGATCGCCGCTCAGGGTCAGGTGATCGGCGAGCCGCTCGACGATCTCCCGCGCCACGCCCGGGATGTCCGGCGAGCCCGCGGCGTAGGCCCGCTGCCAGGCCGGCAGGGCGCGCTGCACGAGGTCGCATTCGGCAGCGTCGAGGTAGGGCGCAACGCGCGCACGTTCCCAGATGCCGCGCACCCAGAGGTTGCGCCGCGCCTCGGTGAACGAGGCCTCCCGATCGGACTTGACGTGCCAGG
This sequence comes from uncultured Chromatiaceae bacterium, assembly GCA_964522655.1. Classification (GTDB taxonomy): domain Bacteria; phylum Pseudomonadota; class Gammaproteobacteria; order Steroidobacterales; genus QUBU01. Next base: position 9,384 of record CAZFWB010000061.1, read on the forward strand.
CGACGAAGTTGTTGACGCGCAAGCCCTCGCGAGCCGGGCCGGCGCGCGCAGAACCGGCGCGCAGCTCAGCCAGGATGGCGCCGAGAAAGGGCACGTCGATGTCGCTCAGCATGACGCCGTCGGCGATCTCGCCGGCGAGGCGCAGCATCTGCGGCTTGTTGGCGGCCACGTAGATCCGCGGTGACGGCACCGAGGCCGCCCAGCGCGCCTCGTAGCCGCTGATCCGGAATAGCTCTCCGGCGTAGTCGGCGGTTTCGCCCGTGGCCGCGCGGCGCAGGAACTCCACGCACTCGCGCACGCCGCGCACCATGCGCGGGAAGGTGCTGGTGCGCGCGTCCTTCAGGCCCATGGCGATCAGCGTGCCGCCGCCGCCGCCGATGAGGATATGGGCGCGTCCCCGCGCCAGTTCGTTCAGCGCGAGGAGCGCGCCCGCGATCTTCAGCGGGTGCTCCTCGAACGGGCTGATCGCCGCCGGACCCAGGCGGATGCGGCGCGTCTCGCGCGCGAGTTGCGCGAGCGCGACGTAGGGCGAGCGCGCCGAGGCCATGTTGGCGACCCAGATGCCCGCAAAGCCGAGTTCTTCCGCCAGGGCGCCGTGACGGGCGAGCCGCTCGGCGGAATCGGGCTGGAAGACGATATGTACCTGCATGTCGCCGGCGCGGCCTCAGGCGGCCCGGTCATCCGCCTGCGCGCGGGCTGGGGCTGAACCCGTCCTGAACCCCCTTCCGCTTGCTCGTGGCGCCGAACAGGAAGCGGAACACGTGCCGGTCCATCTGGTCGTGCATGACGTTCTCGACGAAATCGTGGCTCGAGTTCGGCAGCTCGCGGAAGCGGAATCGCGTCGTGAGCCCGCGCTCGCGCGCCTCGCGCTTGAGGTGGCGGATCCAGCGCCGGCCGCGCTCCAGCCGGTTGCGCCCCTGCTCGCGGTCGAGCCGCCGCCCCTTGCGCAGCTGCGCGTCGCGCTCGGTGTCGCGTCCCCCCACCAGCACGCAGATCGGGATTTGCAGCAGCCGCTCGAAATCGAAACGCAGGTCCGGCAGGTGCACGGAGGGCGCGAGCCCGTGCGGAAACCGGCGCAACGGGTCCGGCCAGGTGTACCAGCCGGGGGAGGTGATCACCATCGCGACCACGCGCTGCGGGTAGGCGAGGGCATAGCGGTGGGCGAACTGACCGCCACCCGAATAGCCGAACAGGTTGATGCCCCCGATCCGCCGCCCGGTGAAGCGGCCGAGGTCGTCCAGCATGCGATTGAGCGACTGGTCCGAGCGCAGGCCGACCCCCTTGCGACCGAGCCGCTGGTAGTGCGGGAAGATGTCGCGGTGGAAGATGGGAGCCATGACGAGCACGCCGTGGCGCCTCGCGCGCTCGGCGAGGAGGCGCACGTGCTCGCGCGCGTTGCGCGACACGCCGTGTACGGCGACCAGCACCGGTGACTCGGGCCCCGCGCTCGACGGCCAGTACACGTAGTAACGCAGCCGCGGATCGGCGCTCGCAGAACGCAGCACCACGCGGTCGCGCGGGCAGACGACTCCCGGCGTGCCGTCTGCAGCCCGCGGCTGGGCGCCCGGGACGCTCACGCGGGAGCGCCCTCGCGCCGCTCCGGTCGATTCCCCGGGCGCATAAGATTATTGAGCGCGTGGCCCACCATCGCCCTATTGAACGCCGGCCGCGACCCCGCGGTCCAGCCCCATGTCGCGCAAATGGACGAGGCTGCAGCCGCGCGTATCGAGCGGCGCTCGCGGCTCGACTGGTACGGTGAACGCAGCCCGTGGCGCCCGCCGCCGCGACGGCGAGCGACGTTCACGGCGTCAGGCTCCCAGCATGGCCGCCCCGCCGGTCGGGACGGTGAGCAGCTCGCGGATCACCGCCGGGGTCGCCAGCTCGTCACAGCGCAGGACGGGCAGCGCGGTCACCTGGCGGGTCTCCTGGACGGCGAGCGGCGAGGCGGTCAGCACGCCGCTGACCGCGAGCGCCGGGATGCCGCGCTGTTCGAGCCAGTCGATGCCGGCCTCCGCGCCCATCGCGTCGCCGGCGCAGAAGACCACGCCACGCACCAGGCTCGAGAAGGTGGCCGACTGCAGCAACGCGGCGGTCTCCTGTTGCAGCAGGCCGTCGGCGATCTCGATGATCACGATGTCGGCGCGCGCCTGCTGCAGGTGGATGACCATCTTCTGCAGAATCGACTCTACTTCCGGCACGGAGACACGGTAGGTGGAGGCGTGTCCGAAATCGGTGAAATCGAGGACGTGGTGTGCGCCCGCGTCCTCCATCGCCCACACGTCGTTGCCGGCGCCGGTGCCGGTCGCCTTGCCGGCGCCGACGCACATTCCGGCGCGTGCCGCGCCCTTGACGAGGTGCGAGACCGCGGTCGTCTTGCCGGCGTCCATGCTGGTGCCGACCACCGCGATCACCGGGATGGCGGGATTCGCGGTCGCGCGCGGGGCTGGCAGGCCGAAATCGGCGATGTTGAGGCGGCGGTTATCCGCGTCGCCGAGCAGCCCCACGGGGCGCAGCCGCGTCGCCGAGCGCATGCGGCTGTGAGCGGAGATCACCTCCGCGGCGACCCCGCCGCCGGCGACGAGGTGGCAGGGGCCGAGATCGGGCGGGATCAGCGCCTCGAACTGGTTCGGGGCGTAGCGGTTGCCGTAGCACACCACCACCTCGTCGCCGGCGAACAGCTGCGAGCGCCGGCCGGAAGGCGTCTGGATGCGGCCGTGGTGGCCCACCTTCTCCACGCGGGCGAGCAGCAGGTCGCCGGGGCGCGGCGTGAGGCTCCCCACCACGAGGGTTTCGATCTGGCCCACCGCGACGCGCCGCGTGACGAAGCCGAACTTCGCGCACTCGAGCCGCTCGTGGTCGACCCTGCGAAGGAGGCTGCGCGGGGGCCTCAAGATGGTCGGGTCGCGGCTCTCGGCGTCCATTCTCGTGGCCCTTTCGGCGCGGTTGCAGCCTCCCATTGGTGCCACCGCCCGTGGGTTGATTGTTCGTCAGGGCGTGACCGAGGCCAGGAAAATTACGTACTTAGGCGAGTAGATAACGGGAAAACGCGCCCGCGGCAATTACCCAATTTTCGAGTACCAGTCTTGAGGATGGTGCTGGTAATAGCCTGCGGCGCACATGACTATGTGCCGATGAAACAGAATGTTGCGATCCCGAGGCTGGGCGGGGTTCACCGGCAGGGCGCAGCCGGGTGCAGGCCGCGGGCGACACACTGTCACGCAAAAGCCGAGCCCGGCCGCGGGCCGGCGCCAGCGGCAACGCACGAGACCACCGCCCCATGATCATCGATCTGTGCCTGGAGATCCGCGAGGACGCCGAGCGCACGATCGGGATCCTCGGTGGGCAGGTGCTGCCGGCGCTGCAATGAGCACGGACCGCCCTCAGGCCGGGACCTCGGCGCCGGGCGCGGTGGGCGCCGGCCGGGTTCGTCACAGTCTGATGGCGTTAGCTGCGACCACCGCGCTGCTCTCCTGTGCCGCCCCCGCGCCGACGCGCGTGCCCTTCGAGCCGGCCTGGATCGTGCCCGCGAACGTGCTGCAGCGCTGGCACGAGGACAAAGCGCGCCTCGGGCCGACCTTCGCCGGCAGCCCGTCGTGGCGCGCGCACGTGGATTTCCTCGAGCGCGAGCTGCGTGGCCGCGGCGTCATCGTGCTGCCGCGCGAGCCGGTCCGCTACCAGCGCTGGTTCACCGCCGACGACCCTGCGGCCGGGCAGTGGTCACTCGACGTCGCCGGCCGCGCGGTCCCGGTGGCCGCCTACTGGGCGTACTCGGGCGCTACGCCGGAGCAGGGCGTCACCGCGCCACTCATTTATTACGACCCTGCCGCGCCGCCGGCCGACATCGCCGGGCGCATCGTGGTGTTCGATGTCCCGGGGCTGCCCGAGCCGCTGCCGGCGCCGTTCCGGCCGCCGGAAAACGCCTGGGCGACGGCCGACCTGCGCGAGAACCGTCTCGCGCTCGAGCAGTGGTACGCGGTGAACTACCCGACGCGCTTCGGCCGTCTTGGCGACGTCCTGCGGCAGGGTGGCGCCGCGGGCGGCCTCGCGATCCTGCCGTTGAGCCCCGGACGCGCCCGCGGCCTCTACGCCTTCCCGCTGCTCGCCACCGAGCCCGCCGGCGTGCCGGGCCTGTTCCTCGACCGCTCCGCGGGCGCTGCGGTGCGTGAAGCCGCGCGCGCGGGTGCGAGCGCGACCCTGCGCCTGCTCGCGCAAAGCGCGCCCGCCGAGGCGTGGTTTCTCTCCGGCGTGCTGCCGGGCCGCGACTACGGCAGCGGCGGCGACGAGTTCGTGCTGCTCGTCACCCACAGCGACGGCCCGAACCTGACGCAGGAGAACGGCGGCATCGCGATCCTGTCGGTGGTGGATTATTTCGCGAAGCTCACCGCCCTCGAGCGTCCCCGCAGCCTGCTCGTCCTGATCGACCCGCAGCACTACATGCCCGGGCGTCACCGCGTGGACTGGTACGCCGCGCATCCCGGGATCGCCGGGCGGATCGTCGCGAGCATCGGCGCGGAGCAGTTCGGCCAGCGCGGGTACGTCGAGCGCGGCGCGGCATTCGTGCCGGGCGGCGGCGCTGAGACCACGCTGATCTTCGCGCAGGACAACTCGCGCCTCGTCGAGATCGCGGTGGCGGCCATCGAAGCGGAGCGGCTGCCGCGCGCGGCGGTGCGCGTGCCCGCGCGCGGGCAGGGCCAGTGGGCGGGCCTGGGCGACGTGGCGCTGAAGCGGCGCATTCCCGGCTACGGCACCAGCACGGACATGACGGCCTACTGGTCGACCGCGCCGGGGCTCGAGAGCTTCGACGCCGAACTCGCGCGCCGGCAGATCGCCGTGCTCACGCGCCTCACCGATGCCCTCATGCAGGCCGATCTCGACGACATCGCGGTGCCGGACCGGGCACGCCGGCGCTGACGCGCAGCCTCATCGCAGCGCGCCGGCACCCCGGCGTTTCGCGCTGCGCCGGACAGCATGCTGCAGGAGCGACTTCAGTCGCGACCATCGCTGCGACGAACGGGGCCGCATGGCGGCGCCCGATCAACGCCAGCGCGTCGGTCGCAGCGCATCCGGGCGGCGGGACGCGGCTCAGAAGCGCGAGGAGCTCAGCTTCACGTCAGCTGCGTTCCAGGCCGCTGCGAACTGCTCCTGCGCGCGTGCGGCGAGCGCGTCCTTGCCCTGCGCGGCGAGCGCGCGTTGCAGGCCGAACAGCGCGTAGCCGTTCGCCGGGTTGCGCGCGAGGTCCTGCCAGTAGACGGTTTCCGCCTCGCCGGCGCGGCCGGCCTCCAGCAGCTCGGCACCGAGGTAGTGGCGTACCGGGAAATACCAGTCGGGCGGTTCGTTGTAGACAAAGCCGTCCTGGATGCGCACCGCGGCGTCGAGCAGCGCAATCGCCTGGTCGTGGTCGCCGCCTGCGGCCGCGATTTCGGCGGCGAGCACGCGCCCGGCGATGTCGAGCACTGCCGGCGCCGGCGCAAAGCCGACCAGCTTGTCCTTCATCTGCGCGCCGGAGGCGATCTTCTGCAGGGCACGCAGCTCCCTGCGCGCGTCGGCCAGTTTCCCGGTGTGCCGGTAGGCCATGCCGCGCGCGTAATGCCAGATCGCGGTCATGAAGCCGTAGGCCTCATCCGGCCGTGGCTCGCGCAACGCCTCGTCCCAGCGGCCGAAGCGCACCATCACGTAAAGCGGCTGGCTCATCAGGTGCTGGATCGTTTCGGAGAACGGACCCTCGATCATGGCGGGCTCGATCCCCCGGGCGATCAGCCGGCCCGCCTCCATGGCCGACTGGCTGCGACCCTGGAACATCGCCGCCCAGGTGAGGAAGTGCTGGTTGTGGCGGTGATAGAACAGCGGATAGATGCCCTGCGCCTTGCACTGCGCGACGTAGTCGTTGTCGGCGGCATTGGCGAGCACGTTGGCGTCGTACGCGTCGCCGTAGCGGCCAACCCGCATGAAGATGTGCGAGGGCATGTGCACGAGGTGCCCGGCCGCCGGGGCGATCTTCAGCAGGCGGTCCGCGCTGACCTCGGCGCGCTTGCCGTCCACGGCCTCCACCGCGTGAATGTGCAGGTGCAGAGCGCCGATGTGGTCCGGATGACGGCGCAGCACGCCCTCGAGCGTCTCCACGATCACTTCGGCGTTCTCGTTGGCGCTGCCGTCGGCGTACCAGTAGTTCCAGGGCGAGAGATTCATCAGCGCATCGGCGTAGACGGTCGCCGCGTCCGGGTCGAGCGGGTACTTCGCCGCCACCTCGCGCATCGCTTCGGCAAACGCCCGGTCGAGCGCTGCGCGGTCCTCCGGCGCCGGCTCCGCGTAGCGTTCCGCCATGGCCTCGATCAAGGCGCGCTCGGCGGGCGACACCCGCTCGCGCAGGCTCATCGCCTTCTGCGCCGCCGCGTACGCCTGCGCGTTGACTTCCGGCACCATCGGCAGGTTCAGGTTCGGACCGAGCACGTAAGCCCAGCCCCAGTAGGCCATGGCATTGTCGGGATCCAGCCGGGCGGCCTCCTTGAACGCGCGCAACGCTTCGGAGTGATTGAAGGCGTAGGCGAGGCGCAGGCCCTGGTCGAAGAACGCCTGCGAGCGTGGATTGCCGGTGGTCACCGCGTGGTGCAGGTCGCCGAGCCCGTCGAGTTCGGGCGCGACCGGTGCGGTGGCGGTTGCCGGGTCGATCGCCAGCGCGCGCGGGTCCCAGAACGCGGCTGCGGTTTCGAGCCCTGCCAGTGACAGCAGGATCGCGGCGATGACGATGCGGAAATTCATGTAGCGTCTCCCTGCCGGTTTCTCCCCCGGCTCTGCTTGTTGTTGTCGGCCAGAACGTCGTCGCGCGGCACGCGCTTCAACGCTGGTGCTTCTCCTTCCACTCTGCGTAGGGCATGCCGTAGACGCGCTCGCGGGCCGCCTCGTCGCTCATCGCGATGCCGCGCTCGGCGGCGGCCTCGCGATACCAGCGGGCAAGACAGTTGCGGCAGAACCCGGCGCGGTTCATGAGTTCGATGTTCTGCACGTCCTTGCGGCCGTCGAGATGTGACAGCAGCCGCCGGAATGCGGCCGCCTCGAGCTCGATCTGCCCGCGCTCGCCGACGCTCATCGGCCCGACTTCCTGCCACTCGCCGCCCGCGGCGGTTCGGC
>CAZFWB010000062.1:0-16482 GCA_964522655.1 uncultured Chromatiaceae bacterium
CATAACGTCCCTGTTAAATCGAATTGCCTGTGACTTAGTTCCTCGCCGCCGCACCCCGTCCTTCCTAAGCTGAGCGCAGTGTGGAGGTCCGGGGACGATCATCATGAGCAACTACAACAAGAACAGCCTTCCCCCAGAGTCCGACGAGGAGTCGGGCGAAGTCGTTGCCGACGGCAAGCCGGCCTACGAGAGCACGCTGCGCAACGGCCGGGTGCGCAACCTGGTCAACGCGGACGGTCGTGACATGGGCGGGTGGGATTCCTACCGCCGCTGGCTGAACCGCGTGCAGCAACCGGACAAGCGCCGCACGCCGATAGACCCCGCGCTCTATACCTGGAAGGGATACCGCAACTGGTCGGACAAGGTCCGCCGCGACTGGAAACAGGACGAGTAGTGCAAGCCGATATCGAAGGCGCAAGCGCGGCGCCTTTGCCGACGCCGGACGCCCGGCGCGAAGACTTCGAAGAACAAGCTGCATCAATGCAGACGCAACACATGTCGGACAGGGACGACAAAGAAGACATCATCAGGAATCAGGACACGGTCGCACGCCGGGCGTGGGTGGAGTGGGCGCTGGAGAGCGTGCGTCGCCGCCTGCAGACCGACGAGGAGCCGCCGGCAGGCGGCGTCCAGCCCGCCGACCGGCCGTCGCTGTTCCTGGTGCGCCCGAGCCGCAGGCGCTGACACCACCGCTCCTTCCCGATGCAACCCGAGCGCGCGCTCAGGCTACTCGACGCTCTCGACGGGCTCGCCTGCGCCGCACGGATCGTATGCGCCGGCTACTGGGGCCGGCGGCTGCGTAGGGCCCTGATCCTGGCGGCGATCGTGCTCGCGCCGGCTACCATGCGCCTGCGGCCCTTCTGGGATCACCGTTACAGCGACGCTGAAATCAGCGCGATGCTCGTCATTGCGAGCAGTAGGGCGGCGACGATTCCTGCCGCGAGCGGTCGCCAGCCGACGTGGCGCAGATCCCGCAATTCAACGTTGAGCCCCACGCCTGCCATGCCAACGGTCAGCAGCAGTTCACAGAGCTGAGCTGCCAGTGACAGGGCCGGCTTCCACACCTGCTCCGTGAATCCCTGGCTGGGTGCGCCGAGCAGGTCGCCGAGCGAGCGCAGCGCGGCGAGGCCGAGGAACGCGAACACGAAGCCCGGCACGAGCCTCCTTGCCGGGAGCGTGCCGGCGCTGCTCGCGTCCGCCGGCTCGGGGGCCTGCACGGCCGCCAGCAGCGGAACAACGAACACGAGGGCGAGGTTTCGCAGCAGCTTGCTGACCGTCGCTGCCTCGAGCGCCTCGGGGGCGAGGTATTGATCGCTGTATATCAACGCGGCACCCAGGACCTGAGAGGTGTCGTGGATCGCCACGCCGAGGAACATGCCAGCGGCCGCCGGGTATCCCGTGAACAACCAGTGCGCGAGGGCGGGATAGAGCAGCGCGCCAGCGAGCCCGACCACGACCACCAGGGTGACCGCGTAGCCCGTCTCGGCTGCCCGCGCCCGCACGACCGGTGCTACCGCCGCGACGGCGGTGCAGCCGCATATGCTGGTGCCGACGGTGAGCAGTGTCACCAGTGGTCCCTTCAGGCCGAATCCCCGCGCGATGCGCGGAATTGCCAGCCAGGCGAAGGCCATGCAGCCTGCGACTACCGGCAGGGCCTGCAGGCCGAGCGCGCCGACACTGCTGAGTGTGAGCCGCAGTCCGACCAGGGCGAGCCCGAAGCGCAGCAACGCGCCGGTCGCCAGCGCGAGGCCCTTGTCTAGGCGGGCAGTGGGGCCGATGGCGTTGCGCACGACGATACCGCCGAGCACCGCGAGCATTACCGGGCTCACCGGGCTGTGGCCGAGGTCGAGGAGGTTGCTGCCGAGAAACGCCGCCGTGAGGCGGGCGCACACGGCGATCGCTGCAACGCAGGCCAGACCGGGGATGACCGACGCCCGCAAGGCGTCGCGCACGACAGCAACCATCGCGCTCGAAGATCCGGTCGCTTCGCGTCTTTGCGTGTGGAGCGCTAGCCGGCGCTGACGGTGTCTGCGCCAGTCGCGGCGCGGGCCGGCGCAGGGGCGACCCGCGGCCGGCGGTCACGGTTCACGACCATGCGCTCATGCAGGCGGGCCACTGTGTTGCTGCCGGTTTTCACGAACAGGAACGGCAACAGTCCGTGGATGAAGCAGCACAGCCCGGCGCCGACCATCCGAAGCGCGAAGCTCGTCGCGCTCGCCATGTGCTGCAGATAGCTTTCCCCGACGGATGCCGGATGCTCGGTGAACAGCTTCGTTAGCCTTTTCATGCCGCAATCTGCTCCTGCCCAGGTCCGCGGTGGTCAGCCAATTGGTTGATTCCAATGAGCAACACGCGGTTTATAATCGCGCTTTATATACGTATGTATTTTATTCATTTGGAGCAGGCGCGCAAGCTCGCCGTCGATGAGCCGGGCTGGCGTCGGTTGCTGCTCCGGGTGAGGCTGTGAGAATGGCGCCGGGCGCCGGTTGCAGCGCGGGCCGCGCACGGTTTCGGTTGCCATAATCCCGGTCACCTCTGCGCCGCGCCCGGGCCGCGTGTTGTGTGAGGCGCGGCAGACGAGCCGTGCGCCGCTTGAAATCCGCCGTTGCGGTCTTTATTTATTCGCGCCCCGGCACCACAGGTCGCCTCCAGCAAACAGGCCAGCAGAATGACGACACGCGAAACCCACGGCTTCCAGGCCCAGGTGAAGCAGTTGCTTCACCTGATGATCCATTCGCTCTACAGCAATCGCGAGATCTTCCTGCGCGAGCTGATCTCCAATGCTTCGGACGCGGCCGACAAGCTGCGCTTCGAGGCGATTGCTCATCCCGAGTACCTGGCGGAGGATCCGGAACTCGCGATCCACGTGGCGTTCGACGCCGAGGCCGGCACTATCTCGATCAGCGACAACGGCATCGGCATGTCGCGCGAGGAGGTCGTCCAGCAGCTCGGCACGATTGCAAAATCCGGCACCGCGGAATTCGTGCGCCGCCTCACCGGCGACCAGAAACAGGACATGAGCCTGATCGGCCAGTTCGGCGTCGGCTTCTATTCGGCGTTTACCGTGGCCGACCGCGTCGAGGTGCTGACCCGTCGCGCCGGCTTATCGCCGGAGCAGGCCGTTCGCTGGGAGTCCGCTGGCGACGGGGAGTTCACCGTGGAGACCGTGGAGCGAGCCGAGCGTGGCGCCCGCGTCACGCTGCACCTGCGCCCCGACGCGAAGGAATTCGCCGACGAGTTCCGTCTGCGTTCGCTGATCCGCAGGTACTCCGACCACATCGCTTTCCCCGTGTTGATGCGCAAGGCGGGCGCAACGGCGAAGGATGTCGAGGAGACGCGTGAAGAGCCGGTCAACGCGGCCCGGGCGCTATGGACACGGCCGAGAGCGGAGGTCAAGGACGAGGAATACAAGGAGTTCTACAAGCACATCTCCCACGACTTCGCCGAACCGCTGCTCTGGAGTCACAACCGCGTGGAGGGCAAGCGCGTCTACACGAGCCTGCTCTACGTGCCGGCGCGCGCGCCGTTCGACCTCTGGAACCGGGAGAAGCCGCGCGGCCTGAAGCTCTACGTCCGTCGCGTGTTCATCCTCGACGACGCCGAGCAGTTCCTGCCGCTTTACCTGCGGTTCATGCGCGGGGTGATCGACTCCGACGAGCTGCCGCTGAATGTCTCGCGCGAGCTGCTGCAGCACGACCCGGAGGTCGAGGCGATCCGCGGCGGCCTGACCAGGCGCGTGCTCGACATGCTCGAGAAGCTCGCCGCCGACGAGCCGGAAAAGTACGCCGGTTTCTGGAAGGAATTCGGCCGCGTGCTCAAGGAAGGGCCGGCAGAGGATCACGCCAACCGCGAGCGCATCGCGAAGCTGCTGCGCTTCACCAGCACGCACTCCGCCGCCGACGAGCCCGATCGCAGCCTCGACGATTATGTCGCCGGCAGGTCCGACGGGCAGAAGCACATCTGGTACCTGACCGCCGACAGCCTGGCCGCGGCGCGCAGCAGCCCGCATCTCGAGATCTTCCGCAAGCGCAACCTGGAGGTGCTGCTGCTCACCGACCCGATCGACGAATGGATGATCGGCCATCTCGGTGAGTTCGGAGAACTGAAGTTCCGCGACATCCGCCGCGGCGAACTCGATGTCGGGGAAATTGGCCGCGAGGACAAAGGCAAATCCGCCGAGTCGAGCGGGGAGCACGCGGCGCTGCTCGGGCGACTGAAGGCAGTGTTGGGCGACGAGGTGGAAAAGGTTCGTGTCAGCGAGCGCCTGACGGACTCACCGGCCTGCCTGGCGATGGGCGAGTTCGACATGGGGCCGCAACTGCGCCGAATTCTGGCCGCCTCGGGCCAGGCGGTGCCAGATGCGCGTCCGATCCTCGAGATCAACCCGGGTCACGCGCTGGTGCAGCGGCTTGCGGCCGAGCAGGACGAGGCGCAGTTCGGCGACCTCGCGCAGGTGTTGCTCGACCAGGCGATGCTCACCGAGGGGCGGCCGCTCAAGGACCCCGGCGCATTCGTGCAGCGCGTAAACCGCCTGCTGGCGGGTTGATGCGCGTCAGCCCGCGGTGCCTGATCCCGTCGCGATTTGCGTCGTTTCCGAGCGGTCCGGTCGGAGCAGAAAACGAGGCGGTGTAGCGAAGCGGCGCCAGCCGTGATTGCTCAGCAGCTCTGGTCGCATTCGGGTCCCACGCCATGCTCGACCTGAAGGGTCGTGTGACCGATGCGGAAACGGTGCTCGAGCTGCTCCGCGACGTCGCGCAGGAAGTGATCGTCCTGCAAGCCCGCGGGCATGACCAGGTGAGCGGTCAGCGCCGTCTCGGTCGTGCTCATGGCCCAGATGTGGAGATCGTGGATGCCGGTGACCCCGGGCAGCCGTTGCAGGAACTCGCGAACTTTGTGCGGATCCACGCTCTTGGGCACGGCGTCGAAAGCCATATCCAGCGACTCAGTGAGCACGCTCCAGGTGCCGATCACGATCACCACGACGATGATGAGGCTGATGGCGGGATCGAGCCACAGCCAGCCGAGGGCGAGCACCCCGACGCCGCCGAGCACGACGCCGACCGATACCGCCGCGTCGCCGACCATGTGCATGAAGGCGGCGCGGACGTTGAGGTCGTGATGGCGCCCGGCGGCGAAGAGCCAGGCCGTAAGGCCGTTGATCACCACCCCCACGCCCGCGACCCCGATCATCACTGCGCCCTCGACGGGGGCCGGCTCGCGGAAACGCAGCAGCGCTTCCCAGGCGATCGCGCCCATGGCGACCAGCAGCAGCACGGAGCTCACCAGCGAGGACAGTATCGTGCCGCGCCGGAATCCGTAGGTCCGATATGGGGTCGCTTCGCGCCGGGCAAGCCGCGCCGCGCCCCAGGCGAGCACCAGGCTCAGCACGTCGCTCAGGTTGTGGCCGGCATCCGCGATCAGCGCGAGTGAGTCGGCGAGCACGCCGAATACGAACTCGACCGCAACGAACAGCACGTTCAAACCGATGCCGATGATGAAGGCGCGGTTCATTTCCTCGGGCGGCGGATGGTGATGGTGGCCGTGCCCGTGATCGTCGTGGTGCTCGTGCTCGTGGTCGTGACCGTGAGCTTCGGGACGGTCGTGTGTGTGCGGGTGGGGCGTTGCGGCCATGATCGGGTACCCGGGTCGGCCAGGCTACGGCTGCGACTTGCGCAGCTCGTCGTTGACGGCGAACCAGGAGACGTGGCTGTCGTAGAAAGCATGCCCGTCCGGCTCGCGGTCGATGTCGCCCCGGAAATTAACGCGGGTGATGTGGATCTCCCCGGGCCAGCGCTCGGAGCGGAAGAACAGGCTGCTGCCGCAGATCGAGCAGAATCCGCGCTCGGCCCGGTCCGAGGACTGGTACCAGCTGAGTCGCGAGTCGTCGATGGTGACCCGCTCCTCGGCGGCGCCCACCCACGTGACGAAGGCCGCGCCGTGGGCGCGCTGGCACATCGTGCAGTGGCAGTGTGCGCACCACAGCGTCGGCGTCTGCACGCGAAACTGCACCGCGCCGCAGAGGCAGGATCCGGTCAGTGTCGCAGGAGTGGCGGTCATAGGCGAGTCATCGGCGATCCTGGCAAGCCTAGCACGGCAACTTGCCGCCCGGCGTGGGCGCTTTCCCTTACGGTCCGCCCCGGTAGCACTGCGGTAGACTCCGACGGATCGAATCAGCCCGGATGGCAAGTTCCCATGCGCTCCGTCGAATGCCTGGCGGCCCTGGTGGGCCAGACGCCGCTCCTGGAAATCCGTTACCGGTTCCGCGGCCGGCGCCGCCGGCTGTACGCGAAGTTCGAGGTCATGAACATGACCGGCAGCGTCAAGGACCGCATGGCGCTGCACATCCTGCGCCGTGCGCAGGAGCGTGGCGAGCTCAGGGACGGCGACGTCATCGTCGAGGCGACCAGCGGCAACACCGGCATCTCGTTCTCGGCCCTCGGCCGCGCGCTCGGCCACCGGGTGCGCATCTACATGCCCGACTGGATGAGCCACGAGCGCGTGCACCTGATGCACAGCCTCGGCGCCGAGGTGATCCCGGTGGCCAAGTCTCAGGGCGGCTTCGTCGGCGCGATCGAGCTGACGCGCGAGTATGCGGCGGAGAACGAGCACGTGTACCTGCCGCGGCAGTTCGACAACCCGGACAACGTCGAAGCACACGAGCTGACGACGGGGCCGGAGATCGAGGCGCAACTCGCGAGATTTGGTGGGAAGGCCGATGCCTTCGTCGCCGGTGTCGGCACCGGCGGCACCGTCATGGGCGTCGGCCGGTATCTGCGCCGCGATGGGCGCAAAGTGCGCGTGCATCCGCTGGAGCCCGCCAATTCACCGACCCTGCGCACGGGCAAGAAGGTCGGCGCCCACCGCATCCAGGGCATCAGCGACGAGTTCATCCCCTCCATCGTGAAGCTGGATCAGCTCGACGCCGTGGTGGATGTCTGGGACGGCGACGCGATCCTGATGTCGCAGGCGCTCTGTCACCGTATCGGCCTGGGGGTAGGCATCTCCTCCGGTGCCAACATCATCGGCGCCATCAGGCTTGGCGATGAACTGGGCGACGACGCCGTGGTGGCCACCGTGATCTGCGACTCCAACAAGAAGTATCTCTCGACCGCGCTCGCGGCTGCCGAGCCGCCGCAGGACGACTACATCACGCCGCAGGTGCAGCTCGACTCCTTCATCAGCGTGCGATGAGCGACCGAGAAAAAGAGAAAAAGGTGCCGGCTCTATTTTCCAAATAAATCCGGCACCTTTCGCCGGAGTTGGCGCTCGCATTGCGCCGGGTCCTCGAAGCGGATGGTTCGAATGCCGAACCGCGCTGCGGCCGACAGGTTCACGTCCAGGTCGTCGATGAACACCGTCTCCGCGGCGTCGAGTCTGAACGCGCCCAGCAGATGGGCGTAGATCGCGGGCTCCGGCTTGCACAGCTGCACGCGACAGGAAATGACCTTGCCCGAGAAAGCGTCCCAGAACGCGTGTGTTCTTTCGAGGTATTCGATGGAGGCGACCTGCATGTTCGACAGACAGAACAGCGGGTGTCCCCACGCTTTGAGCCGGTATAGCAGGTCGATCGTGCCTGCGATCGGGGTCAGGGATGGCGGCACCCGCCGCATGAACCGCGTGAGTTGGCCAGCCGGCAGGCCGGTGCGTTCCGCGGCGCGGGCCACCGCAGTTTCGAGGGGCAACGTCCCGCGATCGAGCTCGAGCCAGTCCGGGTGATCAATGAGGTCCCGGCGTACCCGCGCCCGCACGGCAGGGTCGGTGAATGCCTCAGCGATGAGCGCGTCCGGCTCCCATCGGACGACCACGCCGCCGAGATCGAAGACGATGTTCATCCTGCGAGTCGCGGGCGCGCGGATACGGGACCGGCAGGCGTCAATCCACCGGCAGCAGGTCCGGATTCCATACCACTTCCCACAGGTGCTGGTCCGGATCCAGGAAGTAACCGGCGTAGCCGCCCCAGAACGTATCCTGCGCAGCCTTGACGATCGTCGCACCCGCGCTGCTCGCCTGGCGCATAACGGCATCGACTTCAGCTTTCGAGGCGACGTTGTGTCCGATCGTGAACTCCGTCGGTGACGGTGGAGAGATGCCAAGTCGCGAGTCTCTCGCTATGCTGGCCCTTGGCCACAACGCGAGCCGCAGGCCCGGCTGAAGATCGAAAAAGACGACCGCCCCGGATTCGAACTCCTCGCCGACGATGCCGTCGGTCTTCAGGCCGAGGCCGTCGCGATAGAACCGCAGCGCCCGGTCCAGGTCATCGGCACCGATGGTCAGCACGCTGATGCGGGGTTTCACGGGAACACCGCTGTTGACGCCCAATGTGTCGCTAACCGGCGCGCGTCGTCGTCGCGCGCGTCCGGGCGAGAGGATTTTTTGGCCGCGGTCGCCCAGGTTTTTTCCTTCGCGCCCCTGACGCCGCGGCACTCATCAGGCGGCGGAAAGTGGGGCATTCCAGGTGGCTCGGCGCGGAGCAGGCTGCGGCGTGCCGCAGGCCGTCACGCATGGCGCTGAGTCTCCGGATGGTGCGGTCCAGTTCATCGGCCTTGCCCGCGAGCCGCTGCCGGTCAATCTTCGGACGACCGTCTGGCATGAACATGTGCGCGATCTCTTCCAGGGAAAATCCCGCGGCGCGGCCCAGCGAAATCAGCGCGAGCCGCTCCACGACGCGCGGGTCGAACGTGCGGCGAAGACCGTGCCTTCCGGTAGATGCGATCAGCCCCTTCTCCTCGTAGAAGCGCAGCGTCGAGGCCGGCAGGCCGGACGCGCGCGCCACCCGGTTGATGTCCATGTCCCCAGACCCCTTGACTTCAAGTTGACTTGAAGTGGCACTGTGCCGTCTCCGCCTGTCAAAGGCAAGCGAATGGAGATGGACATGGATTACGCAGGCAGTACCCTTTTCATCGGCGCTGGCGCGACGCTGGCGATGGATCTCTGGACTATCGCGCGCAGGCGCCTGTTCGGAACGCCGCTGGCGGACTACGGTCTGGTGGGCCGCTGGTTCGCGCACATGGCTCGCGGGCGTTTCCGTCACGAGCGCATCGCGGCCGCGTCACCCGTGCCAGGCGAGCGAGTGATCGGCTGGACCGCTCACTACGTGATCGGCATCGCGCTCGCAGGCATGTTGCTGGCGATCTGCGGGCTCGCGTGGGCGCGACAGCCGATGCCTGGCCCGGCGCTGGCGTTCGGCGTCGCCACGGTGGCGGCGCCGTTCCTGCTGATGCAGCCCGGCATGGGCGCCGGCATCGCCGCGAGTCGCACGCCGCGGCCCAACGTCGCGCGGGTGCAAAGCCTCGTCACCCACGCCGTCTTCGGTCTCGGCCTCTACGCCGCCGCCCTCGTCCTCAACTTCCTTTCAGGAGAGTGAAATGCGCATTTCAGCCCGCTTTGCCCCGATCGTCTTCGGCGCCCTGCTCTCGGCGATCATGGTCGCACTCGTATCCGGCTTCGTCATCGCCATCACCCAGGGAATCCATCAGGGATTCGCAGCGCAATGGCTGAGGAGCTGCGCAACCACCTGGCCCGTGGCGTTCCCGACCGTGACTCTGGTCGCGCCCTGGGTGCGCGTTGTCGTCAGTCGTTTGACGGCCTGATGCCCGCGCTCAGCAGCACTGAGCGAGCGCGGCGAGAGAGGGAACCGCCCGCGAAGCCGGCGGCCTGCGCTGGAGCGCGTTGTTGTGCGTTATGGCTCAAAGCTTGCTCGCTACGAGCCTGCCAACTTCGGTGTGGGTAGCGGCCGCCAGGGCGGGGTTGCCCTCGCTAAGGTACACGGCGATCAGGATAGGGGCGCCGCCCGGCGGAACAGCTATGGCGACGTCGTTGACTGCACCACGTTGGCCAGTGCCGGTCTTATCGCCGACGAGCCAGTTCTGAGGCAGACCCGCGCGAAGCCGGTCCCTTCCCGTCTCGCATGCACGAAGCCAGCCAAGCAGGCGATCGCGGCTCGAGGACGAGAGCGCGTCACCGCAAAGCAAACGCTGCATTAGAGTCACCATCGCGCGTGGCGAGGTTGTATCGCGAGGGTCGGCCGGGTCGTTGCTGTTCAGCGCGGGTTCGTTGCGGTCGAGGCGTGTCACAGAGTCGCCGAGCGAACGGGCAAACTCTGTGAGGCCGGAAGGTCCGCCAACTCTCGGCAGGAGCAGGTTAGCGGCGGTGTTATCACTGACGGTTACGGTCGCTTCAGCCAGCGACGCGACGCTCATGGATCCTTCCGCCATGTACCGCCGTGTAACTGGAGCATACTCAAGTAGATCGGCTCGGCTGTAAGAGACGCGGTCATCGAGCGATAGCTCAGCGCGATCAGCGCGCGAGAGGATGGCTGCCGCGAGCAGCCACTTGAATGTCGAGCACATCGCGAAGCGCTCATCGGCGCGGCGCTCCAGCTTGTGGTCGGTGCCCGTATTAATTGCAAAGACCCCGAGGCGCCCGCCAGCCGTCGCCTCGATCTGCGCAAGAGACCGCAGCTTGCGGTTGGGAGCCGCCGAAAACGCGAATGCGGGGGCTGCCGCTGTTATCGCGCCGAGCAGCAACTGCCTACGAGTGGTCATGACGTACGACGCTCGCGCTCAGCGGCACCGAGTGAGCGTAGCGAACGAGGGAGCCCCGAGCGAAGCAACGGCCGCCCGCTGGACCGCGTTGTCGGGCCTTTTGTCAGGATGCGCTCAGCACACTGTCAATGAACGGATCAATGTCTTTGTTCCGAACGTCAACCGGAATATTGTGCCCGAAATCAGCGTAGATGATGGCTCGAGCGTTGCCACCGCTTTTGACAATGAGATCAGCGAGGCTCTGAGCCTGACCGGCGTCAGTTAAATCATCTTTTGCGCCGTTCAAAACTAACGACATTGCCTTAACCTTACCTGCGACAGGTAGGACCGAGCGAACTCTCAAAGCATCAGCTGTGCCGCCAGTCTCAGCGGTGATCGCCTTCACGACCATTTGTTTCCCGAAGCTTGGGTGTGGATCTGCAACATAAGCCTGAAGGTCATAGACGCCTGAGATCAGGACCACACCTGAAACCGAACGGTCTTGGGCAGCGATAAGGCCAGCCGTTAAAGCACCACGGCTGATGCCTTCAAGCAGAAGCCCTTTAGGCGCCGCCAACCCATCGGCTCTCAGCTTGGCGATTACTGCTGAGACCGCGTGTTGAGTAAATGGCCCACTAAAGTCAGCCGGACCCGTTGAATTTCCATAGCCGGGCTGCGATACGGCGACAGCGAGGTACCCGCGACCAGCCAGCTTCTTGAGTACGCCCCACTCGACGAAATTCTTCCCGCCGGGCCGCGAGCCCGATTGATGCCCATGCAGAAGGACAACTGTTGGCCAAGGGCCATTTCCTTGAGGTTTCTCGATGAAGAACTCAACCTGCTTTGAGGAGTTGTCGGGGTGTGGAATGTTTAGGCCCGTCGATGCCGCTCCCGTTCCACATGAGCAAAGGGCAGCCGCGGATGCGAGAAGGGCAATGCGTGCAGGCTTCATTTCGTGCTCCGTGGTTTAGCACGACGCCAAACGGCTGAGCTCACCGGCCGTTGCTAACGCTTGACGCGCGCGGCCGGCGCATACTCTCGGGCGCGCACGGACGCGCGCCCGCACTGACGCGGGAACGGGCCGCTGGAGCGACTTGTTAGATTTCATGCGGCCGGCTCATGAGAACTACATCAGCTCCCTCTTGCTTGTACCGCTGGACTCTGAGTCGTAAGAACTCCGGTGCATCTGACTCGGCTAACCGATTGAACCCAACCTGCGCATAGAATGATTCCAAGTGGGTATACGGCACGCAGTAGCAAGTCGTTGAATCAAGACCCGATACGAACGCCCGCAGCATTCTCGTTCCAATCCCCTGGCGTTGATGCTCTGGTAGAACGCGCATGCCACGTAGAACCCAGACGCCGTGTTGAGAACACTTTCGAACGACACCTATAACGCGTACGCCATCCCTTGCAACCACGTACTCATCACCATCGCTTAAACCACGCCGGTACCCAGTCGAAGTATAGAGCGCTGCAATGGCATCTCTTTCCTCAGGCGCTGCTATACCGATGGTGATGCTCATGAAATCTAACTATAAGTAGCAGGTCGAAGTATCGGAATATTTCCCGACATTTCGGCCGCATAAACTGCCCGACGCCCTGTAACCATTGGATCCGGTGATACGCCCTCGGTCCTTATACGACAAACTGCCTAGCCGTTTCCGCCCCTGCCGTGCGTCCTTTCTATGCGCCTTTTTCAGCCTGCCCGCAACCTCCGCAGGTGATCGCGCAGCAGCACCAGCCGGTCGTTGCCCCAGAAGACCTCGCCGCCGACGACGAAGGCGGGCACGCCGGGCACGGTCGCCGCGAGCGCCCGCGACTGTGCCGCGTCGAGTTCGCTGGCTGTAGCCGGGTCGTCGAGCGCCTGTGCGAACGCCTCGGCGTTTATGCGGCAGGCCTGTGCGGCGTCGAGGCAGCTCGCGCGGTCGATGTGCCGCGCATCGGTGGCGAACATCAGGCGGAAGAGTTCACGGCTGTAGGCCTCCACCTGCCCGAACCGCCGCGCGGCGGTGCAGGCGAGTGCGAGCAGCGCCGGGTCGTACTCGATGCGCCCCAGCGGCTCGACGAACGGGACGCCGTAGAGCGCGGCCCAGCGGCGGGCGTCTTGCTCCCGGTACGGCCACTCGTACTGGGCGGATACCGGCGGGCCCTTGAACGGATCCGCGCCGCGCATCGCGCGCAGGCGCACGCTGTCGATGGGGATCCACTCGATGCGCGCGCCGGTTTCGGCGGCGAGCCTCGCCAGCTGCGTGGAGGCGAGGTAGGAGTAACGGCTGCCGATGGCGTAGTAGTAGTCGACCGCGATATCGGGGACAGTTACCGATTTCGGTGTCATTTCGGTTCGAACGTTGGTACCACCGGAAATCGGTAACTGTCCCCGATCTTCAGAGCAGCTTCTGGTTCATCGTGTAGGTGCCCGTGAGCCGCGTCTCGGCGAGCACGTGGCCCTCGATCGCCTTCTTCACCTCAGCGGCGGTGAAGCGGCCTTCGACCGGGCAGCGTTCGAGGTCGGTCGCGTAGAGCGTGAAGTGGTAGTGGTGGATGCGCTCGTCGTTCCATGGCGAGCACGGGCCCTCGTAGCCGTAATAATCTCCCGCCATTTCCGGGTCCGAGGCCATGAAGCCGGTGTAGTCGTTGATGCCCTGGCGCGAGCCGGACGGGCCCTTCGGGTTTTTCTTCCCGCGCGGCGTGACGCCGTCGGAGCATTCGCCCTCGGCCACGCTGCCTTCGCGCGCGGGGATGTCCACCATCGCCCAGTGGCAGAACTCCACCCGCGGCAGATCCTTCGCGATCACTTTGCCCTCCTTGTTGAAGTTCTCGAGCGAGGAGGGCACGTCCACGTCGATGCAGAGCAGGACGAGCGACTTCGCGCCCTTCGGGATCTCCGACCAGGAGAGCTGCGGGTTGCGGTTCTGCCCGAGCTTCATGTGCTCTTTCGCATCCGGGATGCCGAACGCGCAGCGCCCGGGGATCGGTTCACTATTGCGGAACGAGGTCGAGGTCAGTTTCATGTTCTTCTCTTTGACTTGGGTTTGAAGAAACCCAGACGGCGAGCCGAAAGAATCGAAGCTGCGACTGGTTTGAGAGATCACATTTTTAGCGCGGCCGGCGAGTGAAGCAAGTTCGCGCGGAACGGCCCGCAGGCAAGGCGCCGCGCGAAGCCGGGTGCGAACCGGGGCCGGGGGTATGTCGTCGCTTCGCGGTTTCATTGCTAAAGAGACCGGCGGAAGCGGGGCGCCTTGCCGAGAGGGCCGCCACCTGTCGGCCTGCCTCGCCGATCGCCGAAGCCACCTATAATCGCGAGCATGACCCACCACCATGCACCCACCAAGGAGGCCGTCACCATCGCTGGCCCGGCAGGCGCGCTCGAGGCGCTGCTCGAGGTGCCCGACCGCGGCGCTTTCCCGCGTGTCGCGGTCGTTTGCCATCCGCACCCCCTGCACCACGGCTCGATGCTCAACAAGGTGGTGCACACGGTCTCGCGGGCGATGCTCGGCCTCGGCTGCCCGGCGCTGCGTTTCAACTTCCGTGGCGTCGGGGCGAGCGAGGGCCAGTTCGCCGAAGGGCTCGGCGAGAGCGAGGACGCGCAGGCTGTCTGCGGCTGGATGCGGGAACGCTATCCCGGCACCGCGCTGGTGCTGGCCGGTTTTTCCTTCGGCGCGATGGTCGCCTGCCATGCGGCGCTCTCGGTGCGGCCGGAGTGGCTCATCGCCATCGCCCCGCCGGTGGCCCGCACGAAAAAGCTCCTCGACGGACATCGTCCGCAGGCGAACTGGCTGATCATCCAGGGCGACGCCGACGGCGTGGTTCCGGCGCACGAGGTTGCGCAGTGGGCGGAAGAACTCGGTTCCGCGGCGGAGCTGGTGATGCTCTCCGGCGTCGATCATTTCTTCCACGGCAAGCTCACCTCCCTGCGCCAGACCATCGCCGCGCGGCTCGGCGCCGGGAACGAGCAGGCGGGCCAGGCGTCGTGATCGGCAAGCTGCGCGCGCTGCTGCGGCGGCTTTCGCAACCGGAGCACGCGCCGGTGGACCCCGACCGCGTGCCCCTCGCCATGGCGGCGCTGCTGGTCGAGGCGGCGCGCGCCGACCACAACGTCAAGGAGGCGGAGCTTGAGGAGCTCGGCACGCTGCTCGCGGTGCGGCTGGATCTGGCGCCTGATGAGGCAATCGACCTGGTCCACAGGGCACGCGCGGCGGTGGAGGAGTCGGTGTCGCTCTACGAGTTCACGCGACCCCTGCACGAGGCGCTGAGCTACGCGGAGAAAGAAGAATTCGTGCGCATGCTCTGGCACGTTGCGCTCGCCGACCGGCGCCTCGACAAGTACGAGGAATATCTGATCGGCAAGGTCTCGGAACTGCTATACGTCGCGCGCGGCGACGTGATCCGACTGCGCCACGAGGCGCTGCAGTTCAGGCAGGCTTCGGCCGGCGGGGACTAGGGTGCCGGGTGTTCGGTTTCGGAAAGTCGTCGGGCGTCAGTGATGAGAACGAGCGCACAATGCCCATTCGGAGCGCTTTCCGAAACCGAACACCCGGCAACTCACTCGCTGTAGAACGTTCGGGTGAAGCGCACGCTGAAGCGGCTCGTCTCGTTGATCGGCGTGACGTCCACCGTGAATATCAGGGTTTCAGCGTTGGAGACGGCGAAGTCTGCAATGTAATAGACCGCGTCACCCTCGCGGATCTCCCGCAGATTCGAGTCCTTGACCTGGCCGGTGTCGTTGGCGACCAGCGCGGCGACGCTGCCCGGGACCGGCGTGCCGGTCGAGCCCTCGACCTTCTTGATGATGGACACGTTGAGCAGCGCGCGGTTCCTGCTGCGAACGATGTTGTAGGTCTTCGCCACTTCCGGCGTAAGCTGGTCGGTAGAAATGGCGTTGAAATGCACCACGTAGTCACCGAAGTCCTTGCGCGCGACGCCGGCAGGTTCGGCGGGCGGTGGCGCGTCCGCCGCTGGCTTCACGGCAGTCGGCGAGCCGGGCTTCGGGCCGCAGGCGGCGAGCGCGCAGGCGGCGACTGTCGCGAAGATTGCAAGGCGGGCAGTATTGCTGGTGGTCATCGCGTCACCGCAGTGAATTCGACAGGGCGGAACTATAAACCAGAATCGCTCGAAAGGTGCCGAAAGGTGCCGGGTGTTCGGATTCGGAAAGTTAATGCAGCACGAGCGACTCTTGAGGTGTTGCGCTTATGACTTTCCGAATCCGAACACCCGGCACTCTACCCGCGCCGGATCGCCGGCGGGAGGGTCCGTGGCCTGTCGATGCGGAAGAGCTTGTCGCGGCCGGTCTCACCCCGCAGCAGGGTGACCCGTGATGCGCTCACGCCGAAAATGTCGGCGAGCACCTCGCGCGCCTGGGCGTTGGCCTTGCCGTCGACCGGCGGCGCGGTGAGGGCGAGCCGCAGCCGGTCGCCCACCAGCGGCCCGAGCGCCACGCGGCGCGAACGCGGCTGCACGCGCACCGGCAGCAGCAGCGCCTCTCCTTCCCAGCGACCGCAGGCGAGTTCGGGCGGCGGCGCCGGCATTCAGAACGGAACGCAGACGAGCCCGGCGAGCGGCACGCGCGATGGAATGAGCCGCTCGAGGAAACCGATGATGAGGAACGCAGCGATCGGCGAGAGGTCGAGGCCGCCGATCGTGGGGATCACCCGGCGCAGCGGAGCGAGCACCGGCGCCACCACGCTCGCGAGCAACGCCAGCGCCGGGTTGTATCCGCCGGGGGAGAGCCAGCTCGCCAGCACGTAGACGATCAGCAGCCAGAAATATACGTTCAGGACCACGTGCACCAGCCTGAGCAGTCCGAGCACCACGATCTGGTCGACCTGCGGCGTGCCGATGCAGGAAAGGTTCATCAGGATCGCGGTGGCGACCGTCTGCAACAGGATCAATACCACCAAGGTGGCGGTATCGAGCGGGCCGGCCGCCGGGATGATGCGCCGCGCAGGGATCACCAGCG
>CAZFWB010000063.1:0-16313 GCA_964522655.1 uncultured Chromatiaceae bacterium
CGCCTTCACCGGCGCTGACAGCCGGCGGATCGGCCGATTCGAGCAGGCACACACCGGCACCCTGTTCCTCGACGAGATCGGGGACATGTCGAGCGCCCTGCAGACGCGGCTGCTGCGCGTGCTCGCGGAAGGGGAGTTCTACCGTGTCGGTGGGCAGCAGCCGATCCGCGTGGACGTGCGCGTGATCGCCGCCACCAACCAGGACCTCGCAGTGGCGGTACGGGAGGGGCGATTTCGTGAGGATTTGTTCCACCGGCTCAACGTCATCCACATCGTCACTCCGCCGCTGCGCGAGCGGCGCGAGGACATCCCCCTGCTGCTCGCGCACTACCTGCGCGAGGCGGCGCGCGAACTCGGCGTGGAGCCCAAGGCGCTCGCCCCGGAGGCGCTTGCGCTGCTGCGTGGCTTCGATTGGCCCGGCAACGTGCGCCAGCTCATGAACGCCTGCCGGCGACTGACGGTCACCGCACCCGGTCCGGAGATCCAGGTCGCCGACATCCCCGAGGACTTCGGCGGCAAGGGTGAAACGCTCGCCGGCTCGCCCGAGTGGTCCGGCGGGCTCGCCCGCTGGGCCAAGCAGCAGCTCGAGCGCGGCACCGGCCGGCCGCTGCTCGACACCGCCTTGCCCGAGTTCGAGAAGGCGCTGATCCGGACCGCGCTGGCGCGCGCCCACGGCCACCGCCAGGAAGCCGCGCGCCTGCTCGGCTGGGGCCGAAACACGCTGACCCGCAAGATCCGCGAGCTGCGGCTCGACCTCTGATGCCACTGCGGCCGCGCAGCGGCGATGCGCGCGGCGCTGTAAGAGTCGCGCAGCCCGCGGGTCGGCACCCGCGCTGCCAATGAAGGGAATGCCGAGCTGCGGTTCGTCCCGTAGAAGGATCTGCCCCGATACGAGCAGGTCCTGCCGCATGCTTCGCAGCGCGACATGGAACGAAACAGGCGTGGCGGAACTGCGGGCCGCGACCATGGACCGCAAGATCCGGAGTGTTCGGTCGGGCGTGACTTGGGCATCCTAAGACTCATTGGATGAACAGGAATCGCCAGAGCGTGACAGCCACAGCCCGCACCGCCCCTCGTGCGACGCCCATCGCCGCCACCGTCCACGCCCTGATGCGCGAGATCGAATCCGATCCGACGCGCCCGCTGCGGCTCGCCGACCTCGCCCGTCGCTCGGGCTACAGCGCCGCCCATCTGCAACGCGGCTTCACCGCCATTGCCGGCATGAGCCCGAAGGCCTTCCAGGCCGCCGCGCGCATGCGGCTCGTCAGGAACGCACTGCGCTCGGCGGCGCCGGTGACGGACGCCATCAACGGCGCGGGCTTTGGCTCCAGCAGCCGGTTCTATGAAAAGGCGGACGCCGAACTCGGCATGACGCCGACCGAATACCGCCGCGGCGGCGCCGGCCTCACCATCGCCTGGGCGACCGGCCAGACGCCGCTGGGGCTGGTGCTGATCGGCGCAACCGACCGCGGCGTCTGCGCGCTCGCTTTCGGCCGCTCGAAGGATCAGTTGTTAGAGGAGCTGCAGAAGGAGTTCCCGGCGGCGCGGCTCGAGCGGATGCCGCGCGCGAGCCGCCCGGCGTTCAGGCGCTGGATGGCGGCGCTGAACGACCATCTCGCCGGCAAGCTCCGGCGCCTCGACCTGCCGCTCGACCTGCAAGGCAGCGCCTTCCAGCTGCTGGTGTGGCGCTATCTGCGCACCATCCCGCGCGGCGAGGTGGCGAGCTACGCCGAAGTGGCTGCCGGCGTCGGCCGACCGCGCGCCGCCCGCGCCGTGGCGCGCGCCTGCGCGACCAACCGGGTCGCGCTGCTCATCCCCTGCCACCGGGTGGTGCGCGGGGACGGCGCGCTGTCCGGGTACCGCTGGGGCAAGGCGCGCAAGCGGGCGCTGCTCGATGCGGAGGGCGCGTCGGCGGGGAATTGAATAGCCCATTTTGCGTTTGTCACGACCACGCCTGCTGCGTCCGCTGACCGGGGCACTCCAAACGCTTGCTTTACGACACTTCGACGTAGTGCTCGACGGTCGGAAACGGGTCGTAAAAGTGATGAAGCAATGACTTCCAGCGCTGGTACGGCGCCGACTTTCGAAAGCCTGACGTGTGGTCCTCGAGCGTTCGCCACCTGACCAGCAGTACGTATTGGTTCGGTTTCTCCAGGCAGCGGTGCAGCTCGTGTCCGAGACAGCCCGGTGAAGCTGCAATAATAGACTTCGCCTCGCGGAACGCCTGCTCGAAGGCGCTCTCCTGACCAGTCCTGACGTTGAGAACCGCCATCTCTAGAACCATTCGAGCCACCCCTGCGATTCGCGGCCTGAAGACGCGCCGGTTGTCGATCCACCACGTCCGGTACCACGCCGCGCCTGACCGAAGCGAGGTGACAGCGTTGTAGCGCTCGGCCGGCCCGGTCTACGTCGTACGGCAAAGCATGCCGGCGCGCCTAGCCGCAGGCTTCCGTCACGGTGGGACCGGCGGCCAGACTGCCGACGAGATCGCCGAGCCGGGCGATGCGGTGGCGTTCGAGATACTCGACCAGTCCCGCGTTGATCTTCCGGCATACCAGCGGATCGTAGAAGAGCGCCGTGCCCACGCCAATGGTGGTAGCCCCGGCAATGATGAACTCGAGTGCGTCTTTCGCGCTGACGATGCCGCCCTGGCCGATGATCGGCACGCTGTGTTTGCGGGCGACCTGGTACACCTGCCAGGTCTTCAGCAATGCGATCGGCCGGATCGCAGGTCCGGACAGGCCGCCCTGCACGTTGGCGAGCACCGGGCGGCGCGTCTCGACGTCCACCGCCATGCCCATCACAGTGTTGATCACCGCGAGCGCGTCGGCGCCGGCCTCGATGCACTGCCGGGCGTTTTCCTGGATGTCGGTCTGGTTGGGCGAGAGCTTGGCGATGAGCGGCTTTCTGGTCGCTTTCCGGCATGCGGCCACGACCCGGCCCGAGGCCTCCGGGTAGTTGCCGAACGACACGCCGCCCTCCTTCACGTTCGGGCAGGAGATGTTGATCTCGATCGCGTCGATCAACGAGTCGTCGAAGCGGCGGCAGACCTCCACGTACTCTTCGATCGTCGAGCCGCAGGCGTTGGCGATGAAGCGCGTCTCCGTGAAGTCGAGCACCGGCAGGATGTCGCGCACCACGGTGTCGACGCCGGGGTTCTGCAACCCGATGGCGTTCAGCATGCCGGCAGGCGTCTCCCAGATGCGGTGGGGTTCGTTGCCGAGCCGGGCGTTGAGCGTGGTGCCCTTCAGCACGATCGCGCCGGCGTCACGGTTGGAGAAACCGGCGACGCGGGTATATTCCTCGCCGAAGCCGACGCATCCGGACAGCAGCACGATGGGCGAGGCGAGCCGCAGGCCACAGAAATCGCTGGCGAGGCGCGGGTCCGGGGCGATGCTGAGCGATGGGGTCAACGCGCGAACCTATGTTCGACCTGATACTTTATCAGCCGGAAATTCCGCCCAACACGGGCAATATCATACGCCTGTGCGCCAACACGGGGACGAGGCTGCACCTCGTGCGGCCGCTTGGTTTTACGCTGGAAGACCGCCATCTGCGCCGTGCCGGGCTCGACTATCACGAGATGGCGAACGTGACCGAGCACGCCAGCCTCGAGGAGTGCCTCGCGGCACTCGACGGGCGGCGACTGTTCGCGCTGTCCACACGCGGCAGCACCTGCTACGCGGACGTGGCGTTCGCCAGGGGCGACGTCTTCCTCATGGGTCCTGAAACGAGCGGTCTGCCCGCACCGCTCCTGCGCTGCCTGCCGGCCGGACGGGTGCTGCGCATTCCCATGCGTTCGGGCAACCGCAGCTTGAACCTCTCCAACGCGGCCGCGGTGGTGATCTACGAGGCATGGCGCCAGGCGGGATTCGCCTGACCTCGGCGGGTGTCAGGCCTCGGGCTTCAGCGCCCGGCTCATCAGCGTCATCACGGCTTCCTGCGGCGCGAGACCTTCGTAGAGGATGCGGTAGACCTGCTGGCAGATCGGCATGTCCACGCCGCGGCGCTGTGCCACCTGCCACACGGCGCGCGCGCCGTAGATGCCCTCGCAGACGGAGCCGATTTCGCGCGCGGCCTCGTCGCGCGTGCGGCCGGCCGCGATCAGCAGTCCGGCCCGCCGATTGCGCGACTGGTCGTCGGTGCAGGTGAGCACGAGGTCGCCCATGCCGGAGAGGCCCATGAAGGTCTCGGCGCGCGCGCCAAGGGCCACACCTAGCCGGGTCATCTCGGCGAGACCGCGGTTGATGAGCGCGATGCGGGCGTTGGCGCCGAATTTCAGCCCGTCGGAAATACCGGCGGCGATGGCGAGCACGTTCTTCACCGCGCCGCCCACCTCGACGCCGATCATGTCGAGCGAAGTGTAGGCGCGAAAACTATGACTCGAGATGCGAGTGGCGAGATCCGCGGCGAAGGCAGCGTCACTGGCCGCGACCGTCATCGCGGCCGGCAGGCCGGCGGCGACTTCGCTGGCGAACGTCGGCCCGGACAGCACGGCGAGCGCGACCCGCTCGCCGAGCAGCTCGCGGGCAATTTCGTGCGGCAGCTTCCCGGTCTGCTGTTCAAATCCCTTGGTGGCCCAGGCGACCCGGCTGTCCGGGCGCAGCATTGCCGCCATACCGGCGACGATTTCGCGAAAGGCCTGGCTCGGCACGCAGATCAGCAGGTCGCGATGAGCGGCAACGGCCCGCGCGAGGTCGGCCTCGATCAGCAGGTCCGCCGGAAACCTAGCGGACGGCAGGTAACGGCGATTCACGCGGCTCACGGCCATCTCGCCGAGCAGCGCCCGGTCGCGGCCCCACAAGGCCGTGGCGCCGTTGGCGCGGGCGAGCTGCAGGGCAAGTGCCGTGCCCCAGGAGCCGGCGCCGAGGACGGCGATCGAGCCCGCGGTGGCGGAGGAAATCACGGTCGGCGGCGGCGAGTGATTGCGTCGGCACTCATGGCATCGGCGCTCTCAGGCGCCCGTGCCGAGCAGCGGATCGAGCTCTCCGGCCCGGTCCAGCGCGGCGAGATCGTCGAAACCACCCACGTGTCGCTCGCCGATGAAGATCTGCGGCACGGTGCGTCGTCCCGTTCGCCGGGCCAGTTCATCGCTCATCACCGGATCGCGAGAGACGTCGATTTCGCGAAAGTCGACGCCTTTCTCACGCAACAGCGACTTGGCCGCCACGCAGTAGGAACAGAACGGCTTCGCATAAATCACCACCTCGGGCCGGCTGCTCATGCAAGCCTCAGGCAGTGCTCGCGCCGGTCTTGGCCCGCTTCGTCACTACGGGCAGCTTGTCGCGCAGCCAGGCGGCGAGGCCGCCTTCGAGCGCCCAGGCGTTTTCGAAACCGGCCTGTCGCAGCGCGCCGACCAGTCGCGCGCTGCCCGAGCCGTTGTCGCAGACCAGCAGCACCGGGCGCTTCTTCTTGAGGCGCCCCGCCGCGTTGGCCGTGAGTTCGGCGGGCGAAAGATTCAGCGCGTCGACGATGTGCCCGCTCTCGAACCGGTCGGCCTCGCGCACGTCCACGACGGTGGCGCCCTGGTTGATCAGCTCGATGGCGCGCGAGGGGGGCACCGACAGCCCGCTGCGGCCGCGCAGCCGAATCTCGTAAGCAACCGCCGCGACGAGCGCGGCCACGGTTGCGCCGACCAGCATGGGGTGACGCAGGCAGAATTCGATGAACTGAGCCATGAGCGGGGCGGCGACTTCGGTGGGCGCGGATTATACCCGCTTCGTGCGCTCGGCCCCTGCCGCGCGCTGCGGGTAGTGAGCTGCCGGCCGATCCCCTAAACTCCGCTCCTCATGACGCTGCGATTGACGCGATGGCGCACGCCGCTGGCCATGGTCGCGGTGACGCTGGCCGCGCTCGGCGCCGGTGCGGCCACGACGCGCCAAGCCGAAACCGCCCGCGAACTCGGCACCCTGCAGAAGAACATCGCCCGGCTCGAGCGGGAAATCTCGCGCGACGCGAAGGCGAAGCCGACTGCGGGCAAGGCGCTCGAGGAGGCGGAACTGACGGAGGCGGAGGCGCGACGCGCCCTGCGCGAGATCCGCGCAAAACTCGCCGGGGGGCGCGCGCGCGAGCGCAGACTGCGCGAGGACATCGGTCGCGCGCAAACCGGGATTGGCCGCCAGCGCGCAGCGCTCGAGGGCCAACTGCGACTCGCCTACGCGGCCGGGCGCGAGGAGTGGTTCCGACTGGCCCTGACGGAGCGCGACCCCGCCGCGCTCGCGCGACGGGTGACCTACTACGGCTACGTGACCCGCGAACGCGGCAGGCTGCTCGGTGAACTGCGCCGGGAAGTCGCGGCGGTCGAACAGGCGGCCGAAGCGCTGGCGCGCGAGCTCGACGAGCTGGCGGGGCTCGGCCAGCGCCAGGAGGCGCGCGTGCGCGAGGTCGCGGCGGCCCGGGCGGTGCGGGCGAGCGCGTTGCAAACGCTGGAGCGGGATCTCGGCTCTCGCCGCCAGAAGCTCGAGCGGCTGCGTCGTGAGGCCCGTTCCCTGCAGGAGCTGATGGCAAGGCTGGCGCGCGAGAGCCGCGCGAGGCCGCCGTCGGGCGACAAGACTCCGGCGAAACTGCCGCCCGCGCAGTTGAAGAACCTGCCACTGCGAGGGCGCATGGTGGCGCGCTTCGGCCAGCCGCGTGCCGACGGCCTGTTGCGCTGGGACGGGCTGATGCTCGCCGCGCCGGCCGGCACCGAGGTGCGCGCGGTGCGAGCCGGCCGGGTCGTCTACGCGGACTGGCTGCCGGGCATGGGATTGTTGATGGTGCTCGATCACGGCAACGGTTACATGAGCCTTTACGGACACAACCAGGACTTGCTGCGCAAGACCGGGGAGAAGGTGCGCCAGGGCGAGGTGCTCTCCCGCGTCGGCGATAGCGGCGGCCAGGGCAACCCGGGCCTGTATTTCGAGCTCCGGCGCAACGGCAAACCGGTCGATCCCAGGGGATGGATACGCTGAGGGGACCTGGAAAATGCCGCGAAGCGAGATGCGACCTCTGCCTCAGGGGCCTGCGTTGGCCATGTGCTAACCTGCCGGCCATGGAGCTCGCCGGCTGCAACGCCTGATGGCCCACCGACCGCGAAACGGACCCTGGTTCGTCCTGTTCGGCATTGCCGTGGGCGTCGCCGCCTCCGTCGCGGGCGCGGTTTTCGCCAGCCGCGGCACTACGAGCGACAGCCTGCCGTGGGACGACGTGCGGTTGCTCACGGAAGTGCTCGAGCGGGTCAAGCAGGAATACGTCGAGCCCGTCGACGACCACCTGCTCATGGAAAGCGCAGTGCGCGGGATGGTCACCAACCTCGACCCGCATTCGCAATTCCTGGACGCGGATGAATACGAGGAGATCCGCATCAGCACCACGGGCAATTACTCAGGAGTGGGGCTCGAGGTCAACCTGCGCAACGGGCAGGTGCTGGTCGTGGCGCCGATCGAGGGCACGCCGGCGGAGAAGGCGGGCATTCGCAGCGGGGACGTCATCGTGAGCATCGACGGCCTGCTCATCTCCGAGGACAACATCAACAACGCGATCAGCCGGCTGCGCGGCTCGCCCGGCACGCAGGTCAACATCACCGTGTCGCGGCCCGGCGAGGCGAAGACGCTGAGTTTCGACCTCGTGCGCAGCAACGTGCAGGTGCACAGCGTCAGGGCCGACCTGCTCGAGCCCGGCTATGGCTATGTCCGGATCAGCCAGTTCAGCGAGACGACGGGCGGCGACCTGCGCCGTGCGCTTGCCGATATTCGCAAGCGCCCCGGGGGCACGGAGTTGCGGGGCCTCGTTCTCGATCTGCGCAACAACCCCGGCGGAGTGCTCGAGGCGGCGGTCGAGGTGAGCGACGACTTCCTGCCGGGTGGCGTTATCGTCACCGCCAGCGGGCGGGGCAGCGACTCGAACTTCCGCCATGAGGCGCGTGCGGGAGATCTGCTGTACGGCGCGCCCATCGTCGTGCTCGTGAACAGCGGGTCGGCTTCGGCCTCGGAGATCGTGGCCGGCGCGCTGCAGGACAACCGCCGCGCGACGATCATGGGCAGCCAGACCTTCGGCAAGGGCTCCGTGCAGACGGTCATGCCGCTCTCCGACGGTCGCGCGATCAAGTTGACGACCTCGCGTTACTACACGCCTTCCGGCCAGTCCATCAATGGCGCCGGGATCACCCCGGACATCCTCCTCGAGGACGAGCCGGCCGTGGCGGAGACGGACGGCGCCGCCGGTTACGGCACGCCGGGCGATCTGGCGGTCAGCCGGGCCCTGACGGTGCTCAAGTCCGGTATCGGGGCGACTGCCCAGACGCGCGCCGAGTAGCGGCAACTCGCCGAATTGCCAAGCCCGTCGCGGTGCGCTCGCCGCCGCTCGGGCACCATCCGCAATATGTCAAGACCCGCGGGGCGTGCGCCGAGGCGCCCTGGCGGCCTCAGGAATTTCGGGTGCAGAAGATGTTCGTGCGCAGCGCAATTGAAGCGGATGGCGGAGCCGGCGCAGCCTTTCGCCGCGTGCAGCACAGCCTGGCGCGCATCGACGGGCTGCTGATCGCGCTCGCGCTGCTGTACGTCGCGGTCGCGCCGCAGGCGGTGCCGGGTCGCGGCGTCTATTTGGCGCTCGTCGCGGCCTACGGCATCGCTGCAGTGATCCTCCGCTACGCGAACGTCGCCTCCGCCTTCCCGCGCCGGACGCGGTTTGCCGGCGCCTGCGCGATGGTGCTGTTCATTACCGGCGTCCTCGCCCTGTCGGGCGTTGCGTCCGGCCCGATGGCCAACTTCTACATCCTCCCGGTGATTACCGCCGCACTGACCCTGGGAGGCGCCGCGAGCGTGCTGGTGCTCGCCGTGGTGGTCGTGAGCCGTCTTGTCCTCGGCTACTTCGCGGGGCCGGAGAACGTGCTCACGCTGGCATACGCGTCGCAGCTGTTGACCGAGCTCCTGCCCGTCACGCTGATGGCGCTTCTGACAGGCACCCTGATCGAGGACGCGGAGGCGATGCGGGAGCGACTGCGGACGATCGCCGACCGTGACGACCTGACGGGCGTTCTCAACCTGCAGGCGTTCACGAAGCTCGTCGAAGAGGAACTGCAGGGCGCCGAACGGCGGGGAACGGCCGTCGCGTTGCTGCTCGTGGATGTCGAGGGCCTGAAGGCAGCCAACGAGCGCTATGGCCACGAGGCCGGCAACCGGGCGTTGAAGGCGCTGGCCCAGGCGTTGCAGAGAAGCTGCCGCTCGGTCGACCTGGTCGGCCGCTACGGCGGTGATGAGTTCGTCATGTTTCTGTCGGGCGCGGGGGCCGCGGTCGCGCGCGCGGTGGCAAATCGCGTCCGGCACAACGTCGCGACCACGACGCTGGAATTCGGCGGGAAACTGCACCGCCTGACGGTGGGGGTGGGCGCGGCGGCGTATCCGGCCGATGGCCGGCAGTTACGCGACCTGCTCAACAAAGCTGCCCTGGCGCTGGAGAAGGACAAGGACAGCCGCAGGCCGCTGCCGCCGGTCGCCGCGCGCGCCGCGGGCTAGCCGTAGCGGACACCGTCAGCCTTCGCGCAGGGCCTCGCGAATGCGCCTGGCGTGTTCCTCGAGCGTCGCCGGGTCGGCCATCCGGCGGCCGTGGCTGTGCAGCGGCCGGTCGGCGTGGCGCGGCAGCACGTGCAGGTGGAAATGGAACACCGTCTGGCCGGCGGCTGCGCCGTTGAACTGCATCAGGGTGACGCCATCGGCGGCGAATGCCGTGCGCACGCCGCGCGCGATCTTCTGAGCGGTCCGGATCACGGCCGTGGCGGCGTCCGGGTCGAGGTCGAAAATGTTCTCCGCGGGGGATTTTGGCAGCACCAGTGTGTGTCCGTCGGCCTGTGGCATCACGTCCATGATCGCGAGCGTGTGCTCGTCCTCGTAGACGCGACAGGAGGCAACCTCGCCCCGCAGGATCTTTGCGAAGATGTTATTCGGATCGTATGCCACGATTCACCTGCGGCGGGGGCGCGCGGAAACGGCCACCGCCTGCGGTTAGGATAGGTTCGGCCGCCGCGCCAGACAAGCGAACCGGCTGCGGCGCCGTTCAGCAGCGTGCACGACGGGGAACACCGACATGACCGATCTTCGCGCCGACGCCAACCAGTGCTTCGTCTGCGGTCCTGACAACCCGCTCGGGCTGCGGCTTCGGTTCCGCATGGATGACGAGGCGTGCCGCGCCGAGTTCACCCCGGGAGCCTTCCACTGTGGCTATGAGCGCCTCGTGCACGGCGGCATCATTTTCAGCGCGCTCGACGACGTGATGGCGAACTGGCTGTTCCTGCAGGGCATGCGCGGGCACACGGCGCGTTGCGAGATTCGCTATCGCGAGCCGCTGGAACCCGGCGACGCGCTGCGGCTGGAAGGCCGCCTGATCAGGCGCAGGGGGAAACTCGCGGTACTCAGTGGCAAGGCCGTGCGCGAGAGCGACAACACGCTGGTGGCCGAAGCCGAGGGGACCTTCATGATCGTCGCGGAGGCAGGCGGCGCCTGAATCGAGTTCTTCTCCCAGCTGCGGAAACGCGTGCGGTGTATGTTCGAAACCGACGGCCTGCCTGGGCTACGGTCGGAACGACCTGCGCCGGGACGCTCGCTCCGTACATCCATGTACTGCGCTCGCTCGGGTTCGGCTGCGGCTGCGCTCCTGCTGCGCCGGCCTCACACGCCCGTTGCAGGCCGTTCCGACCGCAGCCTCGCTAGCCGCACGTGGTGTAACGCCTTGCCTGGGAAGTGGCGGTCGCGTCCCCGCAGCCGGGAGAAAAACCTGGAATCGCGCTATTGCATGTGCGGCGGCGGCGACTCGTAGATCGCGATGTCGTAGATGCCGGTGCCCTGGCGCAGGTGCTTGGTGCCCTTCTGGTATTCGTCGCCCTTCAGATAGGCCAGCAGTTGTTCCATGGTCGGAAACTCCACGATGATCATGGACTTGCCCTGCATCTTGTCGCCCTCCACCGTCTCGACGGGCTTGCCGCGCACGATGTACTTGCCGCCGTGCTTGTGCAGGAGGTCGGCTGATTTCTGCGCGTACTCCTTCAGCGCAGGCGTCATGTTGGTGAACTCACACAGTGAAACGATGTAGGCGGGCATGGTTATTCTCCATTGGTGCCGGGACCGGCGTTCCGGGTTGTTCGTCGGTGGCTGGCATCATCCTGCCAGCGAATGGCAAATATGCCAAAAGGCGAGGCCGGGCAGCGTCATCGCCGTGCGGTCCGATACAGCAGCACCGCGGCGAGCAGCACGGCGGCCAGCCCCGCGAGTGCGCCGGGGCGAAGAGCAGCGGGCGCGGCGAACACCTCGGTGCTGCCGGTCAGCACGATCGGAATGGCGAGCACTATCCCGACCAGCGCCTCGCCGGTGATGAGTCCCGCCGCGAACAACGTGCCGGCGCCGGCGCCGGTGTCCTCCCGTCGCGTGATGCGTTGCACGGCCCAGGCGATCAGACCGCCGACGAAGATCGGCGTGTCCACTTCCAGCGGCAGGTAGATGCCAACTGCAACCGCCAGTACGGGTGCGCGAAACGGCGCACCACGGCGCCGCAGCCATTCGTCGACAATGATGATCGCAACGCCGATCGCAGCCCCTGCCCCGACCATGCCCCAGGGCAGCCCGCCGCCGAACACGCCCCGCGCCACTGAGGCCATCAGGGTCGCCTGTGGCGCCACCAGCGGGTTCGGATGCTCAGGCGTGGGCACGCCGATGCCGTAGGCGCCGAGCAGCAGGTTCAGGACCGGTGCCATCACGAACACCGAGACGAGCACCCCGCCGGCCAGTGCCAGTTGCTGCTTCCAGGGCGTGGCGCCGACCAGTGCGCCGGTCTTCAGATCCTGCAGCAGGTCGCCGCCGAGCGAGGCCGCGCAACAGACCACCGCGCCGATCATGATCGCCGCCGCCGGGCCGCGCGTGTCGGTGCCGAGCAGGCCGAGCAGCAGCAGCGAGGAGAGCAGCATAGTGGCCATCGTGACGCCCGAGATCGGGTTGTTCGAAGACCCGACCAGGCCCGCCATGTAGGCGGCTACGGAGGAGAACAGGAATCCGGCCACCAGCATGGTCACCGCCATGGCGGCGGCCACGCCGTAGCTCGCCACGATCTGCTGGTAGAGCGCGAAGATCGGGATGAGGCACGCGGCGATCCCGGCGAGCACCCACGGCATCGGCAGGTCGCGCTCGGCCTCGGCGGTGAGCCGCTGGCTCGAGAGGCGGAACTGCTGCAGGCCGCTTTGCACGCCGGAGACGAGCGAGTGGCGGATCGAGACCAGCGCCCACAGCCCGCCGACCAGCATCGCGCCGACGCCCAGGTAGCGGATCTTTTTCGCCCAGATCTCGAAGGCGAGATCGGCGGCCGGAGCGCCGGCGGCGAGGCTCGGCGCAAGCGCCGGATCGGTGGGCGCAAACCACGCCGCGTAGATCGGGATAGCGATGTTCCAGGAGAGCACGCTGCCGAGAAATACCAGTACCGCGATGTTCACGCCGACGATGTAGCCGATGCCGAGCAGCGCGGGCGAAAGATTGGTGCCGGCGTAGATGATGCCGTTGCCGACGAAAGCGGCGACCTGCGCGGTGCCGGGCCACAGCCGCAGGCCCGTCTCGCAGAACTTGATCGCCGCCCCGAGCAGGCCCGCCGCAACGAGGGCGCGCAGCGCCCCGCCGGCGCGCTCGCCCGCCCGCAGCACCTCGGCGACCGCCGTGCCCTCCGGAAACCTGAGCTTCTGCTCGACGATCAGCGCGCGGCGCAGGGGGATCGTCAGCAGCACGCCGAGCATGCCGCCGATCAGCGCGATCGCCGTGACCCAGAGATACGGGAAACGGTCCCAGACCCCGAGCAACACCAGCGCGGGCAGCGTGAAGATGGCCGCCGCGGCGATGGCCTCGCCGGCCGAGGCCTGGGTCATGACCATCGTGTTCTCACGGATCCCGCCGTGGCCGAGCAGCCGCAGCACCCCCATGGATATCACGGCCGAGGGAATGCAGGCGGAAACCGTCATGCCCGCGAACAGTCCGAGATACGCGTTGGCGGCGCCCAGCAGCACGGCGAGCACGCCACCGAGCACGAGCCCGCGCAGCGTCAGCTCGCGTTGACCGTCCATTAGCCCCCCCTTCGTGTTTCTAGCCGGCAGTCCCCATGAGCCGGCGGATCGGCTTCACGAACACGAGCAGCAGCAGCCCTGCCCCCGCTGAGGTCAAAACGATCTGCAGGTACAACGCCGGAAACTCGGCAATTGCGTCATCGCTGAAACCACCCGCGATCAGGCCCGCGATCAGGTTGCCGAGGGCCGCGCCGAGAAACCACACGCCCATCATCTGTCCGACGAAGCGTTGCGGCGCGAGCTTCGTGGTGGCCGAGAGTCCTACCGGGCTCAATGCCAGTTCCCCGAGCGTATGCAGCAGGTAGGTCATCACGAGCCAGGTGGGCAGCACCTGCCGCCCCTGCTGCACCAGCGTGGCTGCTCCCATCATCACCAGGAATCCGGCGCCGAGCAGCACCAGGCCGATGCCGAACTTCGCCGGGGTGGAAGGATCGAGATTTCGCCGGGCCAGACCGATCCACATGGCCGCGAACACCGGCGCCAGCGTGAACACGAACAGCGCATTCAGCGACTGGAACCAGCCCGCGGGAATCTCGAAAGAGCCGAAAACCCGCTGCGTGTAACGCTCGGCAAACAGATTGAGCGACGACCCGGCCTGCTCGAATCCGGACCAGAACATCGCCGCCCCGAGAAACAGGATCACGATCACGGCCGCCCGGCGCTTCTCCTCGGTGGTCAGACCCGCGAGGCTGAACAGATAAACGAAGTAGGCAACGGCCAGCGCCGCGATCAGGATACCCGCCCGTTGCGCGGCCCACAGCGGATCCACCTCGATGGTGCCGGTCAGCACCGCCGCGCTCGCCACGCCGACCAGCAGCACGCCGACTGCAACGTTGCGCCAGGCTGCGCGGATCGCCGGCCGGTCCTCGGCCCTGGCAGGATCGAGCGAGGGGTGGCGGCCGGCTTCGCCCAGACGCTCGCGGGTACGCCGGAAATACAGCAGTCCCAGCACCATGCCGACTCCGGCCGCCGCGAACCCGTAATGCCAGCCGAAGCGCTCGCTCTCGCCGAGGGTGCTGCAGATGAGCGGTCCGATGAACGCGCCGACGTTGATGCCCATGTAAAACAGCGTGAAGCCGCCGTCGCGCCGCGGATCGCCGCTCGCGTAGAGCTGCCCGACCGCCGCGCTGATGTTGGGCTTGAGCAGTCCCGTGCCGCAGATGATCAGCAGCAGGCCGAGGAAGAAGCTGGTTCTTCCCGGGAAAGCCAGCGTGAAGTGCCCGGAGGCGATGATCACGCCGCCGATCCAGATCGCGCGTTGCGTCCCGAGCAGGCGATCGGCCATCCAGCCGCCGGGCAGCGCGACCACGTATACGGCCGCGGTGTACAGCCCGTAGATCGCGGTGGCAGTGCGGTCATCGAGCCCCAGACCGCTGCCGGCATCCACCATGTAGAGCACCAGCAGCGCCCGCATCCCGTAGTAGCTGAAGCGCTCCCACAGCTCGGTGAAGAACAGCGAGCGCAGACCCGGGGGATGCCCGGCGCCCGCCGCACTCATGCGGCGCTCTTGCCCGTGCTGCTGTCCTCGGCGGTCGCCGGGTAGAGCATGCGCGCCAGCATCAGCCCGCCCTCGAAGAGCAGATACATGGGCACTGCCAGCATGATCTGGGACACGACGTCCGGCGGCGTGAGCACGGCGGCGACGATGAACGCGCCGAGAAACACGTACGCGCGCTGGCGCGCCAGGGATTCAGCGGACACGAGCCCGGTGCCGATCAGCAGTACGGTGGCGATCGGGACCTCGAACGCCGCGCCGAACGAGAAGCAGGTCAGGAGCGCGAAATCGAGGTAGCTCGCGATATCGGTCATCATGGTCACGCCCTCCGGCGTGGTGGCCGCGAGAAACCGGAACACGGTGGGGAATACCAGGAAATAGGCGAACGCCACCCCGATGTAAAACAGGATGACGCTGCTCACCAGCAGCGGGACCGCGAAGCGCTTCTCCTTGCGGTACAGGCCGGGCGCGACGAAGGCCCAGGTCTGGTAGATCACCACCGGCATGGCGACGAACAGGGCCACGAAAAAGGTCGTCTTGATCGGCGTGACGAAGGGCGAAGCGACCTGCGTCGCGATCATGGTGGAGCCTTCCGGCAGCTGCGCGATCAGGGGCTTCGCCACCAGGGTAAAGATCCTGCGGGCGAAGGGCGCGAGGCAGACGAAAACCAGCAGCACGGCGGCAACGGCGCGCAGCAGGCGGTCACGCAGCTCGGTCAGGTGGGTGAGGAGCGGTGCCTCTTCGAGCACCTCCTCTTCCTCGCGCTCCTCGCCAGGGTCTGCCATTGCCTTAGGCCCGGGCGCGAATCAGGGTTGGGCGTTGCCCGGGGGTGGCTCCGGCCGCGGCTCGCTCGCGCCGCTTTGCTTGTCATCGGCCGTCGGGTTGCCCGGTTTCAGTTCGTCGATCCCCGGCCGGTTCCAGGCGGGCTCGGCCGTGGGCTTGTGCGGGGCGGGCGGATCCATGATGCGGCGGGGATCGACCGCATTCATCTCCTCCTGCAGCTGAGTGCTCAGCATGCGGGCCATGCGGCGCGCCTTGCCGGCCCACTGGCCGACCTGCGCGGCGACGCGCGGCAGCCGCTCCGGTCCGAGCACGAGGAGCCCGACCACGAAGATGATGGCGAGCTCCCAGAATCCGACGTCGAACATGCGCAGTTCAGCCGGATTTCTTGCCGACGGCCTCTTTCTGGTTCTCCTCGAAGGTCGAGTCGGACTGTTTCTTCAGCTTTTTCGGCGACTCCTCGTCGTCCTCGGCGTCGGCATCCGCCATGGCCTTGCGGAATCCCTTCACCGCGCTGCCAAGGTCGGTCCCGATCGAGCCCAGGCGCTTGGTGCCGAATATGACCACGGCGATCAGCAGCACGATCAGCCAGTGCCAGATGCTCAATGAACCCATCTCACTCACTCCATGAACGGCGGGCGCTCCATGCCCGGGAATCTAGCGGTCAATGATACGGCATATACCGTAGCCGCCCCGCATCGGCGGGCGGGCCGGTGCGGCAGCGCCTCCTGTTGCAAGGCGGCGCCGGCGCCGTGCGCTCACGCGCGCGAGGCCTCCGGCGCGACCCGCAGCCAGAACGTCACCGGGCCGTCGTTGACGAGGCTCACCGCCATCCGGGCACCGAAACGCCCGGTGGCGACTTTAAGATCGCGCGCGGCCACCTCGCGCACCAGCAGCTCGAACAGCTCCCGTCCGACCTGCGGCTCGGCGGCCGAGGTGAAACTCGGGCGGTTGCCCTTCCCCGTATCGGCC
>CAZFWB010000064.1:0-16112 GCA_964522655.1 uncultured Chromatiaceae bacterium
TTTTCTCCTGTTGATCTCCGCCATGCGGCTCAAACCGCCCTTGCGCTTGAGCCATTGGAACACGAGTCCGGCGACATACCAGGAAAATGTCGGCGGCGTATTGAGCATGGAGCCTTCCTTCGCCTGCGACGCATAGCGCAGGATATTCGGCACGGACTCCTGCACACGCTCGAGCAGATCCCGGCGAATCAGCATGAGCACGAGTCCTGCCGGGCCGATGTTCTTCTGGGCGCCGGCATAGATCACGCCGAACTTCCGCACGTCGACCGGCCGCGACAGTATGGTTGATGACATATCCGCGACCAGCGGTGCCGCGCCCACCTCGGGCACCTCGTGGAACTCCAGGCCACCGATGGTTTCGTTCGGGCAGTAATGCACGTAGGCGGCTTCAGGCGACAGCTTCCACGAAGACCTGGCTGGCACGTCGGTGAAATTACTCGCGGTACCGTCGGCAACGATGTTGACCTTGCGAAGCAGTTTGGCCTCGGACACGGCCTTCTTCGACCATTGGCCCGTTACCAGATAATCGACGGTCTGCTCAGGCGTCGAGAGATTCATCGGGATCAGGGCAAACTGCTGCGTGGCTCCACCCTGCAGGAACAGCACGGCGTAATCCTCCGGTACGCCCATCAGCTGCCTGATGTCAGCCTCCGCCTGCTCGGCAACCTGTATGAAGGCCTTGCTGCGATGACTGACCTCCATCACGGAGGTGCCGCGACCGTTCCAGTCAAGCAACTCATCCCTGACCTGCTCGAGCACCTCCACCGGCAGGGCCGCCGGACCCGCGCTGAAGTTGAAAACGCGTCCCATTTTCCGTTTACCTGTCTCCGTCATGAAATAGGCACCATGGACCCGGGCTTGCCGGCCCAATGGCACTGACAATGATCAGTTTATTCCTCGTCGTCCGACAGAGCGATGATGCGATCGAGCCCGACCAGGCGCTCCCCGTCGTCCAGGCGGATCAGCCGGACGCCCTGGGTGTTGCGACCCTGCTCCGATATACCCTCGACCGGCGTGCGCACGAGCGTGCCGACCGAGCTGATCAGCACCACCTCGTCGTCCGGATCGACCTGAATCGCTCCGACCATGCGCCCGTTCCTTTCGGAGGTCTGAATGGCGATCACGCCCTGACCGCCGCGGCCCTGGGTCGGGAACTCCTCGACGCTCGTACGCTTGCCGAAACCGTTTTCGGTAGCCGTCAGTATCGCGCCGGTACGCACGATCAGCAGCGCTATGACCACATGGCCTTCGCCCGGCCGGATGCCCCTCACTCCGGCTGCGGTGCGTCCCATGGGCCGGACATCGTTCTCGTGGAAGCGGATCGCCTTGCCAGAGCTGGAGCACAGCATGATGTCGCAATTGCCGTCGGTAATGGCGACGTCAACGAGCCGGTCATTTTCCCGCAACTCAACCGCGCGAATACCCGCATTGCGCGGACGCGAAAACGCTTCCAGGCTGGTCTTCTTCACCACGCCCAGGCTGGTAGCCATGAATACGTACTTGTCGGGCTCGAAATCCCGGATCGGCAGAACGGCGTTGACGCGTTCGCCCTCTTCGAGTGGCAACAGGTTCACGATCGGCCTGCCTCGAGCGCCGCGGCTCGCCCTCGGCACCTGGTAGACCTTGAGCCAGAACAGCCGGCCGAGGCTCGTGAAACACAGCAGCGTGTCGTGGGTATTGGCCACGAACAGCTTGTCGATGAAGTCCTCGTCTTTCACCTTCGCGGCCGCGCGGCCGCGACCACCGCGCCGCTGCACCTGGTAGTCGGCGAGGCTTTGCGCCTTCGCGTAACCGCCGTGCGAGAGCGTGACCACGACGTCCTCCTCGGGGATGAGATCCTCCATCGAGAACTCGGTGTGGCTCTGGACGATCTCGGTCCGGCGGGCATCTGCATAGCGCTCGCGGATCTCGGTGAGCTCGGTGCGAATTACGGAGAGAAGCCTATCGGGGTCCTGCAATATCTCGGTGAAGCTGCGGATGTTGTCGAGCAGCTCGCGGTACTCCGCGATGATCTTGTCCTGCTCGAGCGCGGTCAGCCGATGCAGGCGCAATTCGAGAATGGCCTGCGCCTGGACCGGTGACAGCCGGTAGCCGTCTTCCGTGAGACCACATTCGCCGCCGATGTCGGCCGGCCGCGTCGTCACCTCTCCGGCCCTGGCCAGCATCTCAGTGACAGCTCCGGGCGGCCATGGGCGCGCAACGAGCGCCTCGCGCGCTGCGGCTGGCGAGGCCGACGCCTTTATGACCGCGATCACATCGTCGATGCTCGCCAGGGCAACCGCCTGGCCCTCCAGGATGTGGGCGCGCTCACGGGTCTTTCGAAGATCGAAAATCGTGCGTCGCGTAACCACCTCGCGGCGGTGCCGAAGGAACGCCTCCAGCATCTCCCGCAGGGTGAGCAGCTGCGGTCGCCCGTCCCGCAGAGCGACCATGTTGATGCCGAACACCGTCTCCAGCGGAGTCTGCGCGAACAGGTTGTTGAGCACGACGTCGGATACCTGCCCACGGCGCAACTCGATGACAACCCGCATGCCGTCCTTGTCGGACTCGTCGCGTAGCTCGCTGATGCCTTCGATCTTTTTGTCGCGGACCAGATCCGCTATCTTCTCGATCAGCCGGGCCTTGTTGACCTGATAGGGCAGCTCTGTGACGACAATCGCTTCGCGGCCCTTGTCGTCGATCGGCTCGATCTGGGTTCGCGCGCGAACATAGCAGCGTCCGCGGCCGCGGGCATAGGCCTCGTACACGCCGCTGGTGCCGTTGATGATGCCGGCGGTGGGAAAATCCGGTCCCGGGATGAGCTTGATCAGGTCGGAGAGGGAGATCTCCGGATCGTCCATCAGCGCAAGGACGCCGTCGATGACCTCGCCGAGGTTGTGCGGCGGGATGTTGGTCGCCATACCGACCGCGATCCCGGACGACCCATTGACCAGCAGGTGCGGAATCCTGGTGGGCAGGACGGCCGGCTCCTTCTCGGAACCGTCGTAATTGGGT
This sequence comes from uncultured Chromatiaceae bacterium, assembly GCA_964522655.1. Taxonomy (GTDB): domain Bacteria; phylum Pseudomonadota; class Gammaproteobacteria; order Steroidobacterales; genus QUBU01. The sequence continues at coordinate 2,995 of CAZFWB010000064.1, forward strand.
GTGAAATCGACCGTTTCCTTGTCGATATCCGCCAGCAACTCGCTCGCAATGCGAGCCATGCGCACTTCGGTGTAACGCATGGCCGCAGGCGCATCACCGTCTACCGAACCGAAATTGCCCTGCCCGTCGACCAGCAGGTAGCGCATCGAGAATGGCTGCGCGAGGCGAACGATCGTGTCGTAGACCGCGACGTCGCCGTGGGGGTGGTACTTACCGATTACGTCGCCGACGACGCGCGCCGATTTCTTGTAGGGCTTGGTGTGGTCGTTGCCGAGTTCGCGCATCGCGTAGAGAACGCGACGATGCACTGGCTTGAGGCCGTCGCGGACATCCGGCAGAGCCCTTCCCACGATGACGCTCATGGCGTAGTCCAGGTAGGACTGACGCATCTCGTCTTCGAGATTTACGGGCAGAATTTCCAGCGCTACATCACCCATGGCGGCGTAAGCTCACCGGAATCGCGTCCGGCGGCAGGGGAAAAGCCACGGACGGACCCGGAAACGTGATGAATAATTAAAGAGTCTGCAGAACCCGCCCGAGAGGGCATCTCAACAGGCCAAATGCAGGGGCGCAGTCTATCACAGGCACCCCGCGGGCCGCAGCGCCCCTTCCCGGCGCCGATCGTGCCTCAGATGCTGTTTTAACGCGCCCGGCGATCAGGCAATATGCCCACCGCAGATGTCCGAACGTTCGCCAGTCGACGCCGATCTCGTCATCACCGCGCGTTGGGTGGTCCCGGTGGAACCCGCCGGGGTGGTTCTGGAAGACCATGCGGTGGTGGTCACCGGCGGCCGCATCGTTGCCGTCCTGCCGGATGGCGAAGCAGGCCGTCGTTTTCACGCCGCGGCTACGATCAACCGGCCGGGTCATGTCCTGCTACCCGGCCTGGTCAATGCGCATGTCCACGCGGCGATGAGCCTGTTCCGGGGGCTGGCCGATGACCTGCCGCTCGATCGATGGCTGGAGCAGCACATCTGGCCGGCGGAGGGACGCTGGGTGGGGCCGGAATTCGTGCGCGACGGCACCCGGCTTGCGATGCTGGAGATGATCAGGGGCGGCACCACCTGCTTCAATGACATGTACTTCTTCCCCGATGTGGTCGCCGACCTCGCGGTCGAGCATCACCTCCGGGCGGCGGTCGGCATGATCGTGATCGAGCAACCGACGCCGTGGGCGCGCACGACCGAAGAGTACTTCACCAAGGGCCTGGCGGTGCACGACCAGTACCGCGACCATCCGCTGGTGCGCACCACGTTCGCGCCGCATGCCCCCTATACGGTCAGCGATCCGACCTTGCGGCACCTGCGCTTGCTCGCCGATGAGCTCGATGTCCCCGTACACATGCACGTGCACGAGGGTCGGAAGGAAATTGAGCACGGCATCAGGACGCACGGCCGAAGACCACTCGCGCGGCTGGAAGACCTCGGCCTCCTCTCCTCGCTGTTCATGGCCGTGCACGTTACTGAGCTCTCCACCGCGGAAATCGAACTGCTTGCCGGCCGGAACGTCACGGCGGTGCACTGCCCCGAGTCCAACCTGAAGTTCGGCACCGGCTTTTGCCCTGTCGCGCGCCTTGCCGCCGCCGGCGTCAACGTCGCGCTCGGCACCGATGGCGCCGCCAGCAACAACAACCTCGACATGCTGGGAGAGATGCGCACGGCGGCACTTCTTGCCAAGGGAGTCAGCGGCGATGCCAGCGCGGTGCCGGCTCATGAGGCCCTGGCCATGGCGACACTCAACGGCGCAAGGGCGCTGGGGCTCGGGGAGGAAATTGGTTCTCTAAAGCCGGGCAAGTGGGCGGACCTCATCAGCGTGGACCTGAGGGACCCTGCGACGCAGCCAGCTCACCACGTCATTTCGCAGCTCGTCTATTCGGCCGGCCCGGGCCAGGTGCGTGACGCCTGGATCGGCGGCCGGCAGGTGCTCGCCGACGGACTTGCCACGCTGTTCGACGAGGCAGCGATCATTGCCAGGGCCGACGCGTGGCGCGAAAGGCTCGCCACTGCATGAACGCCGTGCCACATAACGCCGATCCTGTGCAGCTGGACCGTTTCAACCGCCTGGCGAGCCGGTGGTGGGACGAGAATGGCGAAATGCGGCTCCTGCACCTGATGAATCCGGTCCGTCTCGGCTTCATACGGGAGCGGATCGCGCTCGCCGGTGCGCGTTGTCTTGACGTCGGATGCGGCGCCGGAATCCTGTGCGAGGCGCTTGCGCGCGAAGGAGCCGAGGTAACCGGCATCGACCTGGCGGCCGATTCGCTGGCGGTCGCCCGGCTGCATCAGGCCGGAAGCGGGCTCCCCGGCATCGTCTACCGGGCGACGACCGCCGAGGAACTGTCGGCAACCGAGGCCGGCGGCTACGACGCCGTGACCTGCCTGGAAATGCTGGAACACGTGCCGGATCCGGCCTCTGTCGTCGCGGCCTGCGCGCGGCTGGTGCGCCCGGGCGGGGATCTGTTCTTTTCCACGATCAATCGCACTGCGAAGGCATTCATGCTCGCGGTCGTCGGGGCCGAGTTTGTGCTCGGCCTGCTGCCGCGGGGCACCCACGAGTTCCACCGATTCATACGGCCCTCCGAACTCGACGCCTGGGCCCGAAGCGCCGGGCTTGCCCTCAAGGACCTGGCCGGCCTCGTCCTGCAGCCGGCGGCGCAGACGTTCGCGATCACCCCCGACGTGCGGGTCAACTACATCGCTCATTTCCGCCGGCCGGGACCATGACGCGCGTCGCCGCCCCCAGTGCCGTGCTGTTCGACCTCGACGGCACCCTGCTCGACACGGCGCCGGACATGGTTCCTGCGCTGAACCAGCTTCTCAGCGAGGAGGCGCGCGCTCCTCTGCCCTACACTCAGGCGCGTTCCCAGGTATCCAACGGAGTGCCAGGCTTGCTGAATCTCGCCTTCGGCAACCTGACGGAGGCCGAACATGCCCGATTGCGGCAGCGGTATCTGCAGCTATACGCCCTCCGCCTTGCGGTCGAAACGCGCCTGTTCGCCGGCATGGAGCAGGTGCTCGAATGGCTCGAGCATCGGCAGATACCCTGGGGCGTGGTCACGAACAAGCCCTCGGCTCTGACCGAACCGCTGCTCGAGCAGCTTAGCCTGCGGACGCGCTGCGCCTGCGTGGTCAGCGGCGACACGGTGGCCCGGCGCAAGCCCCATCCGCAGCCATTGCTGCACGCACTCGGGGTCATTGCCGCGCAATCTGCCGCCGCGGTTTACGTGGGGGACGCCGCCCGGGACATCGCCGCCGGACGCGCGGCCGGCATGCGCACCGTGGCTGCGCTGTATGGCTACATTCCTGCCGGCGAGGACACGGCCGCCTGGGGAGCGGACCATGATGTGCGCGATCCGCTGGAACTGCTGCCGCTTCTCGACGGGACACCATCCACGAGGGAGACTGCATGAGCATCAGCGCCCTGGCGCTGTCCGGCCTGGGGGTGCTCGCCCTGCTCGCCGGCGCCGCTATCGGGGGCGGCCTCGTTGCCATGGCGGGACGCCGGCGCGACGCGCGACTGCAGGGCGAGATAATCCGGCTCGAGAGCGAGCTTCGCACGAAAGAGGCGCTGGCGGGTGAGCGGGCAGCCGCAATCGCACAGGCCGAGGAACGCCTCGCCGCCGCATTCACCAGGGTCGCCGGCGAATCGTTGTCCCGCAACAGCGAGACCTTCCTGCGACTGGCGCGGGAAAATCTGTCACGCCACCAGGAAACCGCCCGGACGGAACTGGCGGAACGCGAGAAGGCCGTTGCCTCTCTGGTCGCGCCGATCCGTGAGGCACTCGAGCGGACCGCGAGGCAGGTCGCTGAGATCGAGAAGGAACGAACAGCGGCGTTCGGCAGCATCAGGGAACAACTTGCGGCAATGAACGCCGATCAGCGCCTGCTGCAGGCTGAGACCCGCAACCTCGTCAATGCCCTGCGGCGGCCCGAGGTGCGCGGCCGCTGGGGTGAGCTGACCCTGCGCCGGGTCGCCGAACTCGCCGGCATGGTGGAGCACTGCGATTTTTTCGAGCAGGCGACCGCCGGCGGCACGGACACCGTAATCAGGCCTGACATGGTGGTACGGCTGCCAGACCGGGGCGAATTGATCGTTGACGTGAAGACCCCGCTGGACGCCTACATCGAGGCCATGGAAGCGGCCAATGAGCAGGATCGCAGGAGCGCCCTGCAACGACACGCGCGCAACGTCGCCGAGCGCGTGCGCGAGCTGTCCGCCAAAGGTTACTGGGCGCAGTTTCCCAGCAGTCCTGAATTCGTGATCCTGTTCATTCCGGGCGACCAGTTCCTGTCGGCCGCGCTCGGCGAGAACCCCGGGCTGCTGGATGAGGCATTGCGCAACAAGGTCGTCCTCGCCACCCCGTCCAGCCTGGTGGCATTGCTGAAAGCGATCGCCTATGGCTGGCGGCAACTGTCGCTCGCCCACAATGCGGAGGAGGTGCGTCGTCTCGGCCAGGACCTCTACGAGCGGCTGACACCTTTCACCGCCCACCTGTCACGCCTGGGTCGCAAGCTCGAAGCCAGCGTCAGGGCGTTCAACGAGGCCGTCGGCTCGCTCGAGCGCAAGGTCCTGCCTGGCGCACGCCGCCTGGCGGAACTGGGAATCCGTGGCCGGCAGGAGCTCGAGTCGCCGGCCGCCATCGATACCGCGCCGCGGGAACCGATGATCGCCGGTCCCGCCACAGACTCCTCTTCGTCCGCGGGCGCAATGCCCGGTGACGAGCCGCAAGAACAGGACAGGGCTGACTCGACATGGTGACGGCGACGGAAGCATTGCCCATTGACCCGCGCGGATATGCCGCGCGGGCGGACCTGCTGAGAGGCCGGGTCATCCTCGTCACGGGAGCAGGCGGCGGCATTGGTAAAGCGGCGTCCCTGGCGTTCGCCGCGCACGGCGCAACGGTGGTGTTGCTCGGCCGAACCGCGCGCGCCCTCGAGCAGATCCATGACATCATTGTTGCCGCCGGACAGCCGGAACCGGCCATCGCGGTGCTCGATCTCGCCCGGGCCCAGGGTCCCGCGTACTACGACCTGGTCGAACGCCTTCAGGAGCGCTATGGGCGACTTGATGGCCTGCTCCATAACGCGGCGATTCTGGGCGACCGAACGCCAATCGAGCAATACGACGTCGGCACGTGGCATGAAGTGCTGCATGTCAATCTGACCGCACCGTTCATCCTCACCAGGTTGCTGCTGCCGCTGCTGCGGCGTGCCAGCGACGCCTCGGTGGTTTTCACCACCAGCGGCGTCGGGCGCCGGGGCAAGGCTTACTGGGGCGCTTACGCCGTCTCGAAATTCGGCATCGAAGGATTGTCGCAGGTGCTGGCCGAGGAGCTGCAGAACGTGTCGCGCATCCGCGTCAACTGCCTCAATCCGGGTGGGACCCGCACGCGCATGCGCCGCGCGGCCTATCCCGGTGAAGATCCCGCTCTACGCCCGCCACCCGAGAAGATCATGCCCCCGTACCTGTATCTCATGGGACCCGACAGTTGCGGAGTGACCGGGCGGAGCATCGACTGCCAGTGATATATAACATTAATAATAATCAACAAGACCATGTTTTATAAGTTTTTAATACATAGCCGTTTCAGGCCGCATTCTGCGCACCGTGGCCGCTCGCGACACACCGTCTGGCTCACCCGCACGATCGCGGCGTGCAGTTTCTGCCACCGTGCGGGGGACCAGCCGAGCCAGTTCTGCATCGCCCTGCGACAGTTCTCGTAATCGCATGTGACGGTGTCGCCGAAGACGCCAAGCCGCCTTAGCAGCCGCCGCGCGTAGCGATCCGCAATGAACTGCGGTCGCTGGAACGCGTAGCACAGGATCGCGTCTGCCGTCTCGAAGCCTACTCCGGGCACCGTCAGCAGGCCGGCGCGAAGCCACGCCGTGCGCCGACGCCGCAGCGCTGCGACACCGCCATTGGACTCGACCCACGCGGCGAGGGCCAGTAACCGCCCGGCCTTGACCGACTGACACCCTGCCGGTTGCAAAAACCCGATGAGCTGGTCCCGGGGCAGCGCCAGCACTGCCGCCGGCGAGAGGCAATCTTCTTCCTTCAATTTGGCTATGGCCCGTTCGGCGTTTGCCCAGCGGGTGTTCTGCACCAGCACCGCGCCGACCATCACCTCGAAGGGATGCTCCGCGGGCCACCACTGCGATACGCCGTGCTGCGCCACGAGGTCTTCACAGATCTGGCCGAGGCGGCCGGTGCGTCCCGGTCCGGGCATGGTGAACTGTCGCCGTATCAGCGGCTGGCGGTCGCTGCCGGCGTCGGAAGTCCCGCCGCGGCATACAATTCGGCGAGCGCCGGCCCTGCGAGTTCGCGAAAACGGCCCCGAGGCAGGTGGCGGGGCAACGTCACCGGGCCGAAACGCACGCGCGTGAGCCTGCTCACCTGGCAACCGATCGCCTCCCAGAGGCGGCGCACGAGTCGGTTGCGGCCCTCTGTCACGCTCACGCGAAACCATCTGTTTGCCCCCTCCCCGCCCTCGGCATGAATCTCCACGAAACGGGCCGGCCCGTCCTCGAGTATGACGCCTGCGCGCAGGCGGCGGACATCTTGTTCGGAAGGGTTACCGCGCACCCGCACGGCATACTCCCTGGCAATCTCGCCGGACGGGTGCATGAGCGCATGGGCCAGCGCGCCGTCCGTCGTAAACAACAGCAGCCCGGACGTATCGATGTCGAGGCGCCCGACGAGAACCCAACGCGCTCCCTGCAGTGGCGGCAAAGACCCGAAGACCGTGGGACGCCCCTGCGGGTCACTGCGGGTACAGACCTCACCGACCGGCTTGTGATAGACGAGCACGCGCGGCCGCGAGCGGACGCGGCGCGTGGGCGGCCTTATGACGCGGCCGTCGACGGATACGCGCTCGGTGCCGAGAACTTTCTGGCCCAGGCTCGCAGGCGAGCCATTGACCGTGACGCGACCCGCCCTGATCCAGCTCTCCACCTGTCGTCGCGAGCCGACTCCGGCCGCAGCGAGCCATTTCTGCAGCCGTTGCGGCGCTGGCATTGCTTCGGGACTCACGAGGCGGGCACACCGCTGCGTTCGGCCATCTCAGCCGGACGGCGCGATCCGTGGCAGGCAAGCGGCAGCAGTCACCTGATGACCAGCGGCACGACCGTGGCCTCGACCGAACCGTCGGCCGCCGCCTCCGCCGGGCGCTGCGCAACCGCCCGAACTTCATCGAGTGACGCAACGGTGGCTGGTTCCTCCGGCAACCCGGCGGCGGGCCCGCGCACGAGCGGCTCCGGGCTGCCCGGCGGCAGCTCTGCGGCGGCAAACTCGCCGTCCGGCAGCTGCAGTTGCGCGGTCATGCGGTCGAGATCGCGAATCTCCGCCAGTGGCGGCAGATCCTCCAGCCTGCGCAGTCCGAAATAATCGAGAAACTCGCGGGTCGTGCCATACATGGCCGGCTTGCCGGGCACATCCCGATAGCCTACGACCTTGATCCAGCCCCGCTCGAGCAGGGTGCGGATGATATTGGTCGTGACGGCGACGCCGCGGATCTCCTCTACATCGCCGCGCGTGACCGGCTGCCGGTAGGCGACAATCGACAACGTTTCCATGAGCGCGCGTGAATAACGCGGGGGCCGCTCTTCCCACAATTTCGTCAGCCACGGGCTCATGGAGCTGCGCACCTCGATGCGAAATCCGCTGGCCACCTCGCCGAGGCCGATGCCGCGCCCTGCGTAATCCCGGCTGAGCGCATCCAGCGCCTCGCGTATCTCTGTCCTCGACAACGGTTGCTCGTCGCCGAACAGATCGCGCAACTGATCCAGGCTGAGCGGCCGGCCGGCAGCCAGGAGCGCGGCCTCGACGATGTACTTGATCTGGTCTCTATCCATGACTTACTGGCCCTCGATGGCGATCTCGGCGCGCGCGATCCCGGCCGGCCCGGCCGTCGTAGCCACGCGCACGTGTATCGGAGCGAACGGTTCGGCCTGCACGATGTCGATCAGGGACTCCTTGAGCAATTCCAGCAGCGCCAGGAAGGTTACGGTGACCCCCATGCGCCCCTCGCGCGGGTCGAACAGCCGATGAAATTCCTCGAACCCTCCCTCGCTGAGACGCGCCAGCACTTCCGACATCCGCTGGCGGACCGACAGCGGCTCGCGCTGGATGTGATGATGCGCAAACATCTCCGCTCGCCGGATGACCTCGTGAAACGCCAGCAGCATCTCCTTGAGCGTAACGTCGGGGAGCCTGGCGACCACGGGCCGCTCGACCACGTCGGCCATCGTCTGGTAAACGTCCCGCTCCAGGCGTGGCAGCCGCTCCAGATCCTCGGCGACGCGCTTGAAGCGCTCGTACTCCTGCAGGCGCCGGACCAGTTCGGCGCGCGGATCGGCTTCTTCGTCCTCGGTCGACTCGGGACGGGGGAGCAGCATCCGCGACTTGATCTCCGCCAGCATCGCGGCCATCAGCAGGTACTCGCCGGCGAGTTCGAGCTGGAGTTCCTTCATGACTTCGATGTAGTTCACGTACTGGCGCGTGATCTCGGCAATTGGTATGTCGAGTATGTCGAGGTTCTGCCGCCGGATCAGGTACAGCAACAGGTCGAGTGGGCCTTCAAAGGCCTCGAGGAAGACCTCGAGCGCGTAGGGAGGAATGTAGAGATCGCGGGGCAACTCCGTGACCGGTTGCCCCTCGACGACCGCAAATGGCATTTCGCCCTGGGCCGGCTTGCCAGCCATCACATCCTCTGCGACAAAGGAATCGGCCGGCCGATCCTCGAGCACCGTAAGGCGCGCTTCACCAGTTGCTTTGTCCATGGTCACCCCGAACCACCTTTCAGCCCCGCCGCCCACAGAATGGCGTTTTGGACCGCATAAAACAGCGGCCCGAGAATGTCATCCAGCACCCCGATTGCCAGCAACGCCACCACGATTATAAGACCGTAGGGTTCGAGCGCGTCCAGCCGCCGCCCGAGCGGGTCGGCGAGCAAGCCGCGCAACATCCGCGCACCGTCGAGCGGCGGTATTGGCAACAGGTTAAAAACCGCGAGCAAGATGTTGAAAAAAAGCCCCAGGGCGCACATCTCCCGCAGGAAGGCCGCGATCGTCGCCGGCCCGGGCATCACGGTCTCGAGCAGACGGAACAGCAGCACCCAGCCGAATGCCATGGCGAGGTTTGCCGAAGGACCCGCCGCCGCGATGAAGATCATGTCGCGGCGCGGATCGCGCAGGGCGCGGGCGTTCACCGGAACCGGTTTTGCCCAGCCAAAGATGAATCCGCCCATGGCGAGCATGACCAGGGGCACGACAACGGTTCCGAGCGGGTCGATGTGTCGCAGCGGATTCATGCTGAGCCGCCCGAGCATTTCCGCGGTCCGGTCGCCAAAGCGGCGGGCCATCCAGCCGTGGGCCGCTTCGTGGAGCGTAATCGCGAACAGCAGCGGGATTGCGGCCACGGAGAGCGTGCGGATAAAGGCGTACGGGTCACCCCACATCGGGGGCATTATACGAGTGCGGCTGCACCGGCGCTGATCACGCGAAGCTGGCCACCGCGCCTCTGCCTGCACGCACGACGAGCGGGTAACCGCCCGTCAGATCGATCACCGAGGTCGGCTCGACCCCGCAACTGCCCGCGGCGATCACCAGTTCCACGCGGCCGCTGAGCCGCGCGCAGATCTCGTCGGGATCGGTGATCGGCGCGGGATCGCCCGGCAGGAGCAGCGTGGAACTCATGATCGGCTCGCCGAGTTCCGTCAGAATGGCGCGCGGGACGGGGTGGTCCGGTACGCGGATTCCGATCGTGCGCCGCTTCGGATTCTGCAGTCGACGTGGCACATCACGTGTGGCGGGCAGGATGAAGGTGTAGGGACCCGGCGTGTGGGCACGCAGCAGCCGATAGGCCCAGTTCTCCACTCTGGCGTAACTCGCGATCTCGGAGAGGTCGCGGCAGACGAGCGTGAAATTATGCCGTCGATCGGTGCGCCTGATTTTCTCGATGCGCTCGACTGCGTCCTTTGCTCCCATCTGGCAGCCGAAGGCGTAGCAGGAGTCGGTCGGATAAACGATCAGCCCCCCCTGCCGCAGTATGCCCACGGCCTGTATCACCAGCCGCTGTTGGGGGTTAACCGGATGAATGTCGAAGCGCTGGGTCATGGCGGCATTGTAATCAGCGGCGAGCACCCATCAGCCTCCGCCGGTGAAATTGAGTATCATCCCACCAGAGCAGCGAAAAAAGACATGCAAGCCTTCCTGGATTTTCTTCCCGTCGTCGCGTTCGTCGTCGCTTACTGGTTGAGTGACTTCGAGACCGCCGTGCTCGTCATCATGATCGCCATGGTGCTCCAGATCTCCGTTGTGTGGCTGTTGACCGGCGCCGTCAGCCGCATGATGCTCGCTTCTGGCGTGCTGGTGGTGGCACTCGGCAGCATCAGCCTCTTGCTGCAGAACGACCTGATCTTCAAGTGGAAGCCCACCATCCTCAACTGGGCGTTTGCGGTGGTGTTCCTCGCCAGCCAGTTTTTCGGACAAAAAACCGTCATACAGCGTCTCCTGCAGTCGGTCTCCAAGGAACAGATTACGCTCAGCGATCGCGACTGGCGCGGACTGAACCTGATGTGGGTGGCCTTTTTCGCACTCAGCGGTGCGGCTAACCTGTACGTGGCCTACAATTTCGCGGAGAAGATCTGGGTCAACTTCAAGCTCTTCGGTCTGCTGGGTCTGACGATCCTTTTCGTACTGATCCAGGCCGCGTGGCTGGCACGCCGTGACGGCGCGACTGCGCCGGACTCGTCCACGGGCAAGTGACGCATGCTCTACGCGATCATGGGCGAAGACGCTCCCGGCAGCCTCGAGAAACGGCGGCTCGTCCGGCCCGCTCACCTGCAACGCGTCGAACAACTGAAGAACGACGGGCGGCTGGTCATTGCCGGTCCGCATCCCGCGATCGATTCGCCGGACCCGGGCCCGGCGGGGTTCAGCGGCGGGCCGATCATCGCTGAATTCGAGTCACTGGAGGCCGCGGAAAACTGGGCCGCTGCCGACCCGTACGCGACGCAGGGTGTGTTTGCGCGGGTCAGCGTCAAGCCGTTTCGCCAGGTCCTGCCATGACCGCCGTGCGCGTCGAGATGATCCGGGAGCGACTCCGGGCGGCGCTTGCTCCGCTCGACATCGAGGTGACGGACGAAAGCCACCTGCATCGCGGTCATGCCGGGGCCCGGGACGGCCGGGGGCATTTCCGGGTGCGGGTGATATCGAGGCGCTTTGCCGGACTGAACCGCATCGAGCGCCACCGCCTGGTCTACGAAGCCCTCGGGGACCTCATGCATACGGACATTCATGCGCTCGCAGTGTCGGCGCTGACCGAGGAGGAAACGCCTACCGGTCGATGATGGCGGCCGCGGCAGGCGTTGCGGGCACGAGCTCACGGGCGCCGGGCTTCGCGATTCCCAGCAGCGCGGCGATCGCCAGAGCGGCCCAGATCGCAATCACCAGTGGCACCGTCCGCTCATGGGCGCGCCGCAGGTCCGGAGCCGGCGCGGCAGGCTCGAGCGCGGCCACCCAGCGCCGGCGCAGCACCAGCCCCATCGGCATCAGTGCGGCAAACAGCAGGAGTTTTGCGGCGACATATGGAGCCGCCGCCAGCCGCCCCGTCGACCACGACCAGTACACCGATACGGGTACCGCGAGCACGAGCAGCAGGCGAATGCCTTCATCGAGCCGCGTCATCGCGGCCGCCAGTGGCGTGCCGTAACGGAGATGGCTGGCCAGCACCACCGTCAGCCAGGCGGGCCCGAGCAGGATGATGCCGGCCAATTGCCACCAGGGGTGCGGAAGGCCGACGTATTCCGTCAGGATGCCGCCCACCGTCAGCATGAGGCTCGCCGATATCCGCGGCGCCAGGTCGATGTTGCGCATCAGCTCGAGCGTGCGCTGGCGCTGCTCGGGCGACAGCGCAGGATTGGCGGCGGCGCGCGCACACAGGAACGTCCCCAGGTCCGCGCCGAGCCAGAACACGAACACCAGCAGGTGCGCAAACACCCACAGGCGATGAGCGCTGATTCCGGGCGGGTCGCCAACTGCGGCGAAGGCCGCGCCGGCGACGCAGAGCAGGGTGACCAGGAACCATCCGGAACGCATAAACCGCGTTCAGCGCAGCGCCGGCAGCACACGCTCGCCCAGCAGGCGGATCGTCCACTGCGGATTCTCGTAGATGCGCAACGCAATTTCAGTCAGCCCGGCCGACTGAAATCTCCGCAGGCGCTCGATCTCGAAATCCAGCTGATCGAGTCCCGACGCGGAGGTGGCTTTATCCACGAAGCGCGCCATGATGTCGGACGGAATTCCGTCGATGACATCGCTGCCGGCATTGAACGCCTTTATGATCGCGGCCCGGTTCTTCCAGATGACCTGCATCTCGTCCTCCGGGAGGAGATCCCGATAGTAGTAGTCGGGATACGGCGTGGCGCGGATTGCCAGCCAGCGACGCGCCTCGCGATGCGCGGCCTCGCGCGTCTCCTTGACGTGCCAGGCCCAGAAATTGTTGAACCGCAGCTGCCCGGGAGGTCGCCCGGCCTCCGCCAGCTGCCGGTCGACGATGGCGCGCATGCGGCCGACGTCTTCCGGGGTATGGTCGCCGACGAAAATGCCGTCGGCATACTTAGCAGCCGAGCGCAGCATCTGCGGCCCGTTGGCGCATACCCAGACCATCGGCGGCGTACCACCCGCAAACGACGGGTGATAGTAGAGCACCTTGTAGATTTCCCCCTTGTACTGGAGCGGCTTGCCGGTGCTGGCGCGCTTCAGAATCTCGACGCATTCGCGCACCGCGCGCAGCCGGCGCTCCGGCGCAATGCCCATCGCGGTCGGAGCGCCGCCACTGCCAGCCGCGATGCCAATGTGCGCGCGGCCACCCGAGATCTCGTTCAGCGTCAGCAGCGCCGCGGCCATTTTCATCGGATGCAGTTCGTAGGGAGAGACCGCCACCGGCCCGAGCGTTATGCGGCGCGTAGCAAGGGCGCTCTGGACAAAGTTGATGAAGGGGTCGCGCGCGTCGTGCATGTTGGAGACCCACACCCCGCCGAATCCATATTGCTCCGCGAGCTGCGCGAGCTCGGCGAGCTTCTCGCCCGGGTGATTGGCCTCGAAAATCAGGTCGACACG
>CAZFWB010000065.1:0-16085 GCA_964522655.1 uncultured Chromatiaceae bacterium
CCGGGGAGAATGCCGTTTGGGCCGCGGGACGACTGCGTGGTTACCACGTTGCCGGCGTCGCTACGGGTCACGATGAGGCCCTTCTCCAGCCGCACCTCGACTGTCTCGCCCGCATCGAGACGCCCGCCGAGCGTTTCGCCGTCGCTCTGGCTGATCATCACCGCCGGTATGTTCACGCTGCCGCGCGTGCCGGCCATCGTGACCAGGCTGTCTGAATCGCTGAACACCACCACCGCCAGCGCCCCCGCCGCCTCGGCGCGCTCGATCTTGTCCTGGAAGTCGCAGGCGCCGCGCCGGATCAGGGCGATGCCACCCTCCATGCTGGTCGCGTTCAACAGCGCCTGGCAGGCGTCGTCGCGGGTCGCGTCCGAGCCGTTGACCGCGGGGTTGCCGTCGTCGGCGAGCACCAGTTCGCCGGTGATCGCTCCGGCGCTGCGAAGCGTCGGGGTAAAAGCCGCCTCCCGTGCCGGGAAGTCCCCGGCTGCGGCAGCGGGCGCGGTGACCCGCAGTGCGTCGTCGTAGCGCGTGCCGGCGCGGCTGGCCGAGCCCACCGACAGCACCCACGGGGCGCTCGCCGGGGACTCGACGCTGCGGGCGAGCGGTCCGCCGTTGCCGGCGGCTACTACCGCGAGTATGCCTGCATCCGCCGCGGCGAGCAGCGCGAGCGCGTCCGGGTCGGCCGGCGAGCCCTCGGTGGTACCAATGGAGTAATTGATGATGTGGACGCCGTCGGCGATCGCATCCTCGATCGCCCGCTGCAGGTCCGACATGGCGCAGGTACCGCGGGTGGCGCCGGGCTGCAGCCAGCACGCCTTGTATACGGCGACGCGGGCGCGCGGTGCGATGCCGCTGATGTCGGCGATCTCCGTCCCGCCGAACGACGCTTTCACCCGGTTTCCCGCCGCCACCGAGGCGAGATGCGTGCCATGGCCGTCGGCATCACGCGGCGAGAGAAACTCGTTCGGGTCCATCTGGTAGAGCGCGCGAAAACCGTCCACGTAGAAGCGCGCGCCGATCAACTTGTTGTTGCAGTCGCCGGCGCTGAACCCCTGGCCTTGCTCGCAACGGCCGTACCAGTCGCGAGGCGGGTCGTAGACGAGATCGGTGCGCTTGCGAAAGCGTCGGCAGAGCCAGCGGCCCAGCAGCGACGTTTCAGCCCATTCCGTGAGGCACACCCGCGGGCGCCGTCCGGGCTCGGTGTCGGAGAAGCTCGCGTGCTCGGGCGTGATGCCGCTGTCGACGAAGCCAATGACGATGTCTTCGCCCTGCAGCCCGAGTGATCTGCGAAGGCCCGCCGCCTGATCGAGCAGGCCGAGGAACGCCGGGCTCGCATTCGTCCGTAGCCTGCGCGCATCGTCCAGCCACAACCGCGCTACCGCGGGATCGGCGGCGAGCTGCGCGGCCTGGGCGGCTGTTAGCCGCGCGGCAAAGCCGTTGAAGGCCAGCCGATAGCTGTAGAGCTTGGCCTGCGGTGCGCCGATGCGCGCCAGCAGCTCGTCGTGAGACTCGACCAGGGCACTGGTGTAATTGCGCACGGCGGTCGAGCGCGGGTTGAAACGACCGTTGCGCGGCACGACGCCGGCCTCCGGCGGCGCGGCGATCGCCGGCGGCTCGCGCAGCTGGACGATATAAACCTGCTCTGCCGGCTCGTCCGCCTGCACGGCCGCGGCGTAACAGGCGGCGAGCAGCAGGGCACTCACGATCCGCACAATGGAAGAGCAATCGTTCACAACGGGGCCGGCGGCTTTGGGGCCCGCAAGGGGGCCGCTACTCCTTTTTTTCCAGCGGCTTGGTCGCGGTTGCTGAGACCGACTGTAGTGGCATCTTACCGAAGAGTGCTGCGGCGGGTCAGCCCCGCCGCAGCACTGTTCCGGAGCGGGCGTCGCGGATCTCGCTCGCCCGCGCGCGTCCGCCGGTCGCGCCGCCGAGCACGAAATCGATTTGCGGGCCGAGACGCCGGCGCACTGCCAGCGCGTCGCGGGCGGGAGGTCGCCCGTGGCGATTCGCGCTCGTGGAAACCAGCGGCACGGCAGCCGCGCGGCACAGGGCGGCTGCCAGCGGATGCGCGGTGACACGCACCGCGATGGTGTTTCGCCCGCCGGTGAGCAGGCGGTGGGCGCGCGGCCCGGCGGTGACCACCCAGGTGACGGGTCTGGCGGTACGCGAGGTCATGCGCCGCCGCTCGGCCGCGGTCGGGGCGATCCAGCCGCGCAGCCGCGCCGCGCTGTCGGCAATCAGGATCAGGCCGGCGCGTGAGCTGCGGCCCTTGATGCGCAGGATGCGCCGCACGGCCTCCGCGGCGGACGGGTCGCAGCCGAGCCCGTAGACGGCTTCCGTCGGGTAGGCGATCACGCCGCCGCTGCGGACGACACGTGCGGCACGGCGCAGTGCGGGGCCCGGGTTCACGCGCCGATGTTACCGGAGCGGCGCAGGCGTGACGGCGCGTTGCGGCCGGCGTGTCAGCCGGAGTCAGCCGGCGCCTTGCCCTCGGCGGCGCGGGAGCGGCGGCTCGTCGCTCGCGCCTTCTTCGGCTTGGCCGTCTCGGCGGACGGCTTTGCCGCCGCTGGCTTGCGGGCGCGAAAGCCACCTTTGCGTCGCGGCGGGGCCGCCGCCAGCAGTTCCCGGCACTCGGCTAGGGTGAGGCTCTTCGGGTCGCGGTCCTTCGGGATGCGGGCGTTGCGCGCCTTGTCCGTGATGTAGGGGCCGTAGCGCCCGTTCAGCACCTGGATGCCGGCATCCGGGAAATCGAGGATCAGCCGGTTGGCGTCGGCAATCTTCTTTTCCTCGATGACCTGCAGAGCGCGCTCGAGGGTGATGGTGTAGGGATCGTCCTGCTTGAGCGAGACGTACTTCTTGCCGTATTGCACGTAGGGGCCGAAGCGGCCGATGTTCGCCGACACCGGCTCGCCGTCGGCCGTCGTCCCGAGCCTGCGCGGGAGCTGGAACAGCTCCAGCGCTTCGGCCAGCGTGATGGTGCCCATCTTCTGGCCCGGCCGCAGGCCGGCGAAACGCGGCTTCTCGGCGTCGTCCTTGGTGCCTATCTGCGCGAACGGGCCGAAGCGGCCCATGCGCACGGACACCGGCTTGCCGGAGGCCGGATCCGTGCCGAGCTCGCGCGCCTGCGCGACCTGCTCGCGCGACACGCTCGCCTCCTTGTCCTTCACGAGCGCCTCGAAGGGGTGCCAGAACTCATCGAGTACCTGCACCCAGTCGCGCTCGCCGCGGGAGACTTCGTCGAGCTCGTCCTCCATGTGCGCGGTGAACCCGTAGTCCACGTAGCGGGTGAAGTGGTCGGTGAGGAACTTGTTGACGATGCGCCCGATGTCCTTCGGGATGAATCGCTTGCCGTCGACCTCGACGTAGCCGCGATCCTGCAGCGTCGAGATGATGCTTGCGTAGGTCGAGGGCCGGCCGATGCCGTATTCCTCTAGAGCCTTCACCAGGGTGGCGTCGTTGTAACGTGGCGGTGGCTCGGTAAAGTGCTGCTCGGCGCGGATCTCCCGCAGCGTCACCTCGTCGCCTTCGCGCATCGGCGGCAGGACCCGGTCACTGTCTTCCTCCGGCGCGTCGTCGCGGCCCTCCTGGTAGACGGCGATGAAGCCCGGCACGACGAGGGTGGAGCCGGTGGCGCGGAAGCGGCCGGTGGCCGGCTGCACGGCCGGGGCGAGGTCTACCGTCACCATGTCGAACACCGCCGGGATCATCTGGCAGGCGACGGTTCGCTTCCAGATGAGATCGTAGAGGCGCAGCTGTTCGTCGCTCAGAAAGGAGCGCAGGCTCTCCGGAGTGCGCATGGCGCTGGTCGGGCGTATGCCCTCGTGCGCCTCCTGGGCATTGCGCGCGGTGGTGCGGTAATGGCGGGCCTGCGGCGGGAGATTGTCCTTGCCGAAGCGCTGCGCGATGTATTGCCTGATCTCCTCCAGCGCGACCGCTGCCAGGTTCACTGAGTCGGTGCGCATGTAGGTGATGAGTCCCGCCGTGCCCTCGCCGGTGTTCACACCCTCGTAGAGACGCTGCGC
This sequence comes from uncultured Chromatiaceae bacterium, assembly GCA_964522655.1. Taxonomy (GTDB): domain Bacteria; phylum Pseudomonadota; class Gammaproteobacteria; order Steroidobacterales; genus QUBU01. Next base: position 4,020 of record CAZFWB010000065.1, read on the forward strand.
GATCATCATGGTGCGCCGGGCATTGAAGCCGAGCTTGCGCGAGGCCTCCTGCTGCAATGTCGAGGTGGTGAACGGCGGGGCGGGATTGCGCTTGCGCTGCTTGCGCTCGATCGCGGAGACGCGCGCGCGCTCGCCGGCGGCGGCGAGCAGCGCTGCGCGGGCCGCCTCGGCGGACTCGCCGTTGCCGAAGCTGAATTGCTCGACTTTTTCACCGCGGTACTCGGCAAGCCGCGCGACAAACGGGCTGGTGCCGGCAACCAGGTCCGCCTCGATGCTCCAGTACTCCCGGGGCGTGAATGCCTCGATCTCGTCCTCGCGCTCGCAGATCAGCCGCAGGGCCGGGCTCTGCACGCGCCCGGCGGAGAGTTTGGGCTGCACCTTTTTCCACAGCAGCGGGGAAAGGTTGAAGCCGACGAGGTAGTCGAGGGCGCGCCGCGCCTGCTGGGCATTGACGAGGTCGGAGGATACCTCGCGCGGATTGCGCATCGCCTCGCGGATCTCGCGCTCGGTGATCTCATAGAAAACGACGCGGTGCACAGGGCGACCGTCGAGCGAGCCGCGCTCCTTCAGGATCTCGGCGATGTGCCAGGAGATGGCCTCGCCCTCGCGGTCAGGGTCCGTAGCGAGATAGACGGCGTCGGCCTTTTTCACCGCTTTCGCGATCGCGTCGACGTGCCTGGCGTTCTTCTCGATGACCGCGTACTTCATGGCGTAGGCATGGTCCGGATCCACCGCGCCCTCCTTCGGCACGAGATCGCGCACATGCCCGTAGGAAGCGAGGATCTGGTATTCCTTGCCGAGGTATTTGCCGATCGTTTTCGCCTTGGCGGGCGATTCCACGATGACGACGTTGCTGGTCATTGCTCTTTGGTACCCATAGACGACAAACCGCGGCAGGGCCGCGGTGTCAGGAAAAACGCCGCATTGTGCGCGGTCAATTCACCAGTCCGGTATTCTCCTCGAACACGAGGTCTTCCATGCGGGCGAAGGCGCTTTCGTGCCCGGCCCGGCTGAACAGCACCATCAGCGTGACCCACTTGACCTGCTCGACGTCGATCTCGCCGGCGTCGAGCGCCATGAGCCGCTCGATCACGATCTCCCGATGCAGCGGCGAGAGTATGCCGACCTGCTCCAGGTACATGAGATAGCTGCGGCACTCCGTGCCGATGCGGGAGAGCTCGATCGTGTTGAAGATCCGCACCGACTGTTCCGCTGGCGCCGTCGGGAACGGCCGGTCGGGATCGCGGCTGAGATCATCCAGCCAGGTGAGCGCGCGGTCCACTTCGGGTTCGCGGAAACCCGCCTGCAGCAGCTCCTGGCGCAGCACGTCGTGATCGGTCGCCTCATCGTGCTCTTGCTCGGAAAAGGTCTCGAAAAGGTACATGAGCACGTCGAGAACGCTGTGATTCATTACGCCGGGACCCGTCGTTACCTCTGACGCTGATACCTTCCGCCCGCGAGCGGCAGTACCGAGCCTTCCAGTTCAAGGATCAGGAGCATGGAGGAAACCTCCGCGCTCGTCAATCCGCTGCGCAGCGCCAGCGTGTCGGCATCCACCGTGTCCCAGCCGAGCGCATCGAGCAGGCGCTGGTAGTCGGAATCACGCGCGCGGTCATCAGTCGCGCCGGTCGCAGGCGCGGTGGTCGGCGAGGCCGCGTGTGGTGGCACGGCGAGCAACGGAGCGAGCTCCTCGAGTATGTGATCGACCGACTCGACGAGTTTCGCGCCGGCGCGAATCAGCTGGTGGCATCCCTTCGCGAGCGGATTATGTATCGAGCCGGGAATGGCGAAGACTTCGCGGCCCTGCTCGATCGCGCGCCGCGCGGTAATCAGCGCCCCGCTCTGCAGTCCAGCCTCGACCACCAGCGTCCCGGCCGCCAGCGCGCTGATGATGCGATTGCGCCGCGGGAAGTTCTCGCGCAACGGCGGCGTCCCGGGCGCAAACTCCGAGCACAGGGCGCCACTGCGGGTGATCTCCTCACCGAGTGCGGCGTTACGCGCGGGATAGATCAGGTCGGGTCCGGTGCCCAGCACGGCGACGGTCACGCCGCCGGCCTCGAGCGCGCCGCGGTGCGCGGCGGCGTCGACGCCGAGCGCAAGCCCGCTGGTGATGCCGAGCCCGAGGCCCGCGAGGTGGCGGGCGAAGGCCCGCGCCGTGTCCAGGCCGGCGGGGCTCGCGTTGCGGCTGCCGACGATCGCCAGCTGCGGGGCGCAGAGTGTCGCGGGATCGCCGCGGACGAACAGCGCCACGGGCGGGTCGCTGGTCTGGCGCAGGAGGGGCGGATAGCGCGGGTCGTCGACGCCGATCAGATGCCGGTCGGCCGCCGCATCGAGCCAGTCGCATGCAGCCGCGATGCGTTCCTCGTCCGGCGAGGCGAGGTAGGCCATGAGGCTCGCGGCGAGTCCGGCCGCGCGCCAGCGCGACGCTCCGGCGCCGACCAGCTGCCCGGCATCGCCGAAGGCCGTGAGTAATTCCGCGAGCGTGTTGCCGTCGAGCCCCGGCGCGAGGGCCAGCATGATCCGGGCACGCATCGCCGCCTCAGTCATGCGCGGTCACCAAAGCAGACAGCCCGCCGTGCGGCGGGCTGTCGGGGCAGGAAATGCAGAGATGGACGGCGCCGGAGGGCCGGTCGCGTCGGTCAGGTCGGGTTTCGGACGGCGTCGAGGACATGGATCTCGCTGGTGGCCTGCATGATCAGCGCGTAGCTGACCCGGTCATAGGTGCGAAACACCATTGAAATCCCCGCCGGCTCATCCGGCAAGCGCACTTTCCGCGACGTCAACCCGGTTCTGACGCGGTCGTTCACCTTCTCGCCGCTCTGCCAGACGCGCAGTACGTTGCCGACCTCCAGCCCGTGGCGCGCGCCGCGATTGATGACGATGACCTGGTACTGGCCGACCTGCGAGACGCCGTCGACCACCGCGACGATCGAGCCCTCCACCGGGCGCGCGGGCGGCCGGGGCGTGAAGCTGGCCGGATAGACCAGATCCTGCGAGATCAGCCGGTCGCCGGTGAGCGCCTCGCGACCGGAATCGGCGAGTGACAGCGTGGAGGGATCGCCAAGGCGCCGGATGACGCCGGAGCCGACGTAGTGCCCGAGGTAGCCGAGCGTGTCACCGTCGTCGGGGTCGATGAGCTTGTCGCCCACGTGCACGACACTGTAGCCGTAGTCCACGCCCGCGACGTCGCCGCGCACGTACAGGTCGTTGCCCGCGGCCCCGACGAGGTGCTCATCGCGAATGGCGACTACGTAGGGTGCCGCGTCGATCTCCTCCTTCTGCAGCACGGAGCCGCGGCCGAGGAACGCGCCGATGATCTCCAGCGGAATGGCGGGAATGGCATCCTCCAGCCGTTCCTCGCGCACGCGCGGGGAGAGCTTCTCGGTGCCGCCCGTCACTGCAGCGCCGCGTTCGAGCTGCAATCGCGGCTTGCCGTCCACGTACACGAGCGTGAGCACGTCGCCGGGATAAATAAGGTGTGGGTTGGCGACCTGCGGGTTGGCGTACCAGATTTCGGGCCAATACCACGGGTCGCGCAGGAACATCGCCGAAATGTCCCAAAGCGTGTCACCGCGCTTGACCACGTACCGGTCCGGATGGCCGGGATTGAGCGGGACCTGTCCACTCGCCGCCGCCGACTGCTGGGCGGCCAGTGCGACATCCGATGCCGGCGCCGTGACCGCGGCGCCGCACCACACGAGTGCCGCCGCGGCAAGCGCCAGCGCCACGGGCGGCATGGCGGGGCGAGAGATCTTCATGGAGGCTCCATCCCTTAAATAAGTAAAAAGGGGCCCGGTTGCGATGCCGTGCCGGAAACCACCGTTGCTATAATCGCGCGCGCACGGAAGGCACGGCCCAGCGCCAACTAACCGACCCCGATGCGGTCGAACCCCATAGACGACCGACCAGGTGCGAAACCACTGCGGTATATCATAAAAATATCGGGGTTTCATAGCGATGGACGCGAAACTGTGAAGGAACGCCCATGGCGCTGCTAAAGATTCTGGAATATCCCGATCCCCGCTTGCGGACCCGCGCCAGGCCGGTGCCGGCGGTCGACGAGCCGATTCGCACCCTGGTCGCGGACATGCTCGAAACCATGTATGCGGCGCCGGGCGTGGGGCTGGCGGCGACGCAGGTCGACGTTCACCTGCGCGTGCTGGTGGTCGACATCTCCGAGCAGCGCAACCAGCCGCTGGTGCTGATCAATCCCGAGATCCTGGAAACGGACGGCGTCGATTCCGGCGAGGAAGGCTGCCTGTCGGTGCCGGGATTCACCGAGACCGTGGAGCGGGCCCGACGGATCCGCGTCCGGGCTCTCGACCGGCAGGGCCAGCCCTTCGAGCTCGACGCCGACGGGCTGCTCGCTGTCTGCATCCAGCACGAGATGGATCACCTCGAGGGCAAGCTCTTCGTGGATTACCTTTCCGAGCTCAAGCGCCAGCGCATCCGCAGGAAGCTCGAGAAAGCCGCCCGCCGCGAGGGCGCGCCGCGCGAGCGGAGCAGGGTCCCTGTCATTTGAGGTTCATCGCGAAGTCTCGGAGACATCGAGTCCTGGATCTGCACTCCTGGTCGTCGGGCCGCTACCGCCAGCGCGCCCGCTCCTCGCACCTCCCTGTGCTCGTCGCTACGAGTTACGCAGGTTCCTGCTTTCCTGGCAACCGGGTCCACACGTACGCGACGGCGCGCGGCCGACGGACCGCCACGCAATTACGCGATAAGCCTCATTCGAGCTCCTGCAGGCCGTGCCGGATCAGCCCAAGCGCGGTCCGAGCGTCGCCGATCGACGGGACACGGCTGCCATGAGCACGGCGCCGGCACGGATCATTTTCGCCGGCTCGCCGGAGTTTGCGGTACCGGCGCTCGCGCGGCTCGTCGACTCACCGCATCGGGTGGTCGCCGTGCTGACCCAGCCCGATCGTCCCGCCGGGCGCGGCCGGCGCGTGCACGCGAGCGCGGTCAAGCAGTATGCGTGCTCGCGCGGGCTCGAGGTGCTGCAGCCGGCGAGCCTGCGCCACGACGCGGGCGCGGTCGAAGAGCTTCGTGCCCGTTCCCCGGACCTGATGGTGGTCGTCGCCTATGGACTGATCCTGCCGCGCGCCGTACTGGAGATTCCCGTGCGCGGCTGCATCAACCTGCACGCCTCGTTGCTGCCGCGCTGGCGCGGCGCCGCGCCGATTCAGGCGGCCTTGCTCGCCGGCGACGAACGCACCGGCGTCAGCCTGATGCGACTGGAGGAGGGTCTCGACACCGGGCCGGTGGCGGCCACCCGCGAGATCGGGATCGGCGCGGCCGAAACGGCGGGCGAGCTGCACAACCGGCTGGCAACGCTCGGCGCCGGCCTGCTCGCAGACATGCTCGATGCCGTTCTCGACGGCACGGCGGTGTTCGAACCGCAGTGCGCGCAGGGCGTGACCTACGCGGCGAAACTGAGCAAGCGCGAGGCGCGGCTCGAATGGACGGAGCCGGCGCTCCTGCTCGAGCGGCGCATCCGCGCTTACAACCCCTGGCCCGTGGCCGAGACTTTGCTCGACGGCATGCAGCTGCGCTGCTGGCTGGGGCACGCCCTCCGGCTCGATAGCACCGGGCAGCAGCCGGGCACCGTGGTGGCGGTCGGCGCCGGGGGCGTGGACGTGCAGACCGGTGCGGGGCTCCTGCGCCTGACCGCTGTGCAGCTTGCCGGGCGCCAGCGTCTCGACGCGGGAGTGTTCGCGAACGGCTACGAGCTGAAGGGGAAGGTGCTCGGAGCATGAGCGAGTCGGGGCGCGGCGCGGTGACCCGCGCTCTCGCGACGCGCGCCGTCGCGCGCGTGCTGGCCGAGGGCTGCACGCTCGGGGAAGCGCTGCAGTTGCCCGAGGCGGGCTCGCTCGCGGTGTCCGACCGGGCGCAGGTGAGGGCGCTCGCCTTCGGCGCGGTGCGCTGGCATCACCGTCACCGGCTGTTGTTGCGCGAGCTGTTGCACCGGCCGCTCGCGCGCGGTGACAGCGTGCTCGAGGCGCTGCTTTCGGTGGGGCTGTTCCAATTGCTCGATGCTGAGCAGCCGGACTACGCGGCAGTCTCGGCCACGGTGGCTGCCGCGCGCTCGGTCGGCCGGCCCCGGGCCGCCGGGCTGGTCAATGCGGCGCTGCGCCGGATGCAGCGTGAGCGCGTCACGCTCCTCGGCGCGGTGCTGGCAACCGAGGAGGGGCGTTACTCCTGCCCGGCGTGGCTGGTGGCGCTGCTGCGCCGCGACTGGCCGCGCGACTGGCAGTCCGTGCTGGAGGCCTCGCTGCGACAGCCACCGCTGTGGGTGCGCGTGAATCGCCTGCGCGCGGACGCAGCCGGTTATTCCCACCGGCTCGCCGCCGCGGGCCACGAGGCCGCACCCTGCCCGGGGCTGCCGTGGGCGTTGCGTCTCGCGCGCGCGGCGCCGGTGGCACAGATCCCGGGCTTCCGGGAGGGCGAGGTCAGCGTCCAGGACGCAGCCGCGCAGCTCGCCGGCCCGTTGCTGGCGGTAACGCCCGGCATGCGCGTGCTCGACGCCTGCGCGGCGCCTGGCGGCAAGACGACGCACCTGCTCGAACTCGCCGACGGGGAGCTCGACCTGGTGGCGCTCGACAGCGACGCCGCCAGGCTCACGCGCGTCGGCGAGAACTTCGAGCGACTCCGACTGCAGGCGACGATCCTGCAGGGCGACGCGCGTGACCCGCGGGCGTGGTGGGACGGGCAACTATTCGACCGCATACTGGTGGACGCTCCGTGTTCCGGCACCGGCGTCATCCGCCGGCATCCGGACATCAAGCTGCTCCGGCGCCCCGCCGACATCGGCCCGCTCGCCGGGCGCCAGCGGCAGATGCTCGACGCGCTCTGGCCGCTGCTGCGGCCCGGCGGCCGGCTGCTGTACGCCAGCTGTTCGATACTGGCGGACGAGAACACGGCGGTGATCGGCGGCTTTCTCGATGCGCACGCCGATGCCGCGCTGGAGCGCGCCGCGCCGCTGACCTTGCCCGACTGGGTGCGGCCGTTGCCGGGCGGGGGCTGGCAAAGCCTGCCGGGAGCCGCCGATACCGATGGTCTTTACTATGCTTTAATGACCCGCGACGGGGCCTGAACGGCGGCGTCTTGCCTTAACGCCATGCCGGGGGGCCGGCACCTTCATGCAGGCAGTGAATCGGTTGATCCGCGCGTTCGCGCGCCGGGGGCTCGCCCTCGCGGCGCTCATCCTGCTGCTGGCACCGTTGCAGCCGGCGATTGCCTCCGATTTCGAGATCCGCACCGCGAGCCTGGGCGTACACGAGGGGTTCTGGCAGCTCACGGCGCGCATCGACTACCGGCTGACGGAAGAGGCCGTCGCGGCGCTCGAGAGCGGCGTCGTTCTTACGCTGCGGGTCGAGGTGACGATCGAGCGGCTGCGGCGCTGGCTCCCGGATGCCGAAGTGCTCGACGTCGCGCGCGACTGGACGCTCAGCTACGAGCCGCTGTCGAGGCGTTACCTCGTGCGTTATCCCGACGGCCGCGAGCCCACCTCCCATGCGACGCTGTTTGGCGCGCTCAACGCGGTCGGTCGGGTGCAACAGTTGCCCCTCACGGCGGCTGAGACCTTCGGGCGCCCCGGCACCTACGAGGTCGGCGTGCGCGCGGCCCTCAGCGGCGAGACCTTGCCGGCGCCCCTGCGGTTCCTCGCTTTCTGGAACGGTGGCCTGAGTCTCGAGAGCGAGTGGTACGAGTGGACGTTTTCGCCATGAGATCACCACACGGGGCCCTGTCGCTCTTCATCGCCATTGCCGCCGGCCTGGCGGGGCTCGGTGCGCTCACCCAGGCCATGCAGAACTCCGGCTCGCTCGGGCGCTGGCACGACATGATTCTGCTGGCGAATATCGCCGGTGCCTTCGTGCTCGCCAGCGTGCTGATTACCAACGTGGCGCGGCTGCTGCGCGACCGCCGCCGGCAAATACCGGGCGCGGGATTGAAACTGCGGTTGCTCGTCGCGTTTGCCGCCATCGCAGCCGCGCCGATGCTGGTGCTGTTTCTCGTCGCCGTGCAGTTTCTGCACCGGGGCATCGAGACCTGGGCCGACGACGAGATCGCGCGCGAGCTCGAACGTTCGCTGCAGCTCTCGCGTACCGCCCTCGACTCCGAACTGCGCGGCGCGCTCGAGCGCACCCGCGCGGCCGGCGCCAGGGTTGCGAGCCTGCCAGCCGCGCGGCTGACTGAGGCGTTGCCGCAGATCCGCGCCGCAGCCGGAGCCCAGGACATGAGCGTGTACGCCCGCAACTACCGCGTGCTGGCTTCCAGCAGCGTGGGGATTGCGGGCACGCTGGCGGCGCAGCCGGGCGAAGACATCCTGCTGCAGCTGCCGCGCGACGGGAGTTACGTGGCGGTCGAGCCCGGTGGCGACGAGCGCCTGCGCATACGCGCCGCGGTGCTGCTCGGCGGGAGCCCGCCCGGGGAGGCGCTGCTGCTGCAGGCGTTGTATCCGCTCCGTGGCCCGCTCGGGGCACTCGCGACTTCGGTGCAGAGGGCCTACACCCGCTACGGCGAGGCGGTGTACCTGCGTGAGCCGCTGGAGGCGGGCTTCACTGTCGCGCTAGCCGTGGTGGTGCTGCTCGCGCTGTTCACGGCACTGTACGGGGCTCTCGTGTTCGCGCGTGGGCTGGTCGCGCCGATACGCCGGCTGGTGGCGGGCACGCGCGCGATCGCCGCCGGGAGGCTCGATACCCGCCTGCCGGTGACCAGCGCCGACGACATCGGTGCGCTGGTGCAGTCGTTCAACGAGATGACCGCCCGGCTCGATGCCGCGCGCAACGAGGCGCAGCACAATGCCGAGCAGATCGACCGGGCCCGAGCCTATCTCGCCACGGTGCTGGCACGGCTGACGAGTGGCGTGATCGCGGTGGACGCCGGGCGCTGCCTGAGCGTCGTAAACGAGGCCGCCGAGGCGATCCTGCACGCCGACCTGCGTCGCGCCGAGGGCCGGTCGCTCGCAGACATCGGACGGGATTACCCGCACCTAGCGGGCTTCTTCGCCGCCTGCGAGGAGTTCAGCCGCGCCTCACCGTCGGGCTGGCGCGAGCAGCTGGACCTGCCCGGCGAGCCCCGGGGGCGGCGTGCGCTCATGTGCTCGGCGGCGCCGCTGCCGCAGGAGGCCTCCGGCAGAGCAGGGTACGTGCTGGTGTTCGAAGACATCACTGAGATGCTCCTGGCTCAGCGCGAAGCCGCCTGGGGCGAGGTGGCGCGGCGGCTGGCGCACGAGATCAAGAACCCGCTCACCCCGATCCAGCTCTCCGCCGAGCGGATCAGGCGACGTTATCTCGGCAGCCTCCCCGCGGCGGAGACGGAACTGCTCGACCGCGCGACCCACACCATCGTGCAGCAGGTCGAGGCGCTGCGCGATATGGTCAATGCGTTCGGGGAATACGCCCGCGCCCCGGAAATCAGCTTCGCGCCGCTCGACCTCAACCGGCTGGTGAGGGAAGTGGCCGATCTCTATCATGGCCCGCAGCAACCCGAGCTGAGACTCGCCCTCGACGAGCACATCACGACGGTCGACGCCGATGCGGTGCGGCTCCGGCAGCTGTTGCACAACCTCATCCGCAACGCCTGCGAGGCGCTGGAGGGCGCGCCGGCTCCGCGCGTGACGATCAGCACCGCTCAGCTCGAAAGGAATGGCGCCGGCTGGGTGGAAATCCGGGTGCGCGACAATGGGCCGGGCATCGACCCCGCCGTGCTGGAGACCATGTTCGAGCCGTACGTCACCAGCAAGACCCGCGGCACCGGCCTCGGTCTGGCAATCGTGCGCCGCCTGGTCGAGGAACACGGTGGCAGCATCAGCGCCGAGAACCCGCCGGACGGCGGCGCCTGCGTCAGCGTGCTGCTACCGGTTGCCCAGACGGGTCGTGAGTCGCTCGCCGAGGCGCGCCAGCGCCGGGCCGGGGAGCGGAGGTAGGCATCATGGGCAGGCCCCACATCCTGGTGGTTGATGACGAGGCGGACATCCGCAACCTGATCCAGGAGATACTCTCGGAGGAAGGCTACGACGTTACCACCGCCGCCGACGCGGGACAGGCCCGGGAGGCCGTGCGGGAGCGTTCGCCGGATCTCGTGCTGCTCGACGTGTGGATGCCGGACACCGACGGCATCAGCCTGCTCGGGGAAGGGCAGCACGACGGCCGCCTGCACTGTCCCGTCGTGATCCTCTCGGGCCACGGCACGGTGGACACCGCGGTCGAGGCGACCCGTCTCGGTGCTGCGGACTTCGTCGAGAAGCCGCTGTCGCTCAGCAAGCTGCTGCGAACCGTGGAGAAAGCGCTGCGTGACCAGCGTCCCGCCGCCCGCGGGGGCGTCAGCCGCGGGACGCTGCCGCCGCTGTTCGCCGCCCTCGGCCGCAGCCGGCGCATCCGCGAGTTGCGCGCCGAGGCCGAGCGGCTCGCGCCGCACGACGCGCCAGCGCTCATCGTCGGCGAATCCGGCACCGGCCGGAGTGCGCTCGCCCGCTTCATGCACGAGTCCGGGCCACGCCGGGACCAGCCCTTCGTGACGGTCTCCGGCGCGAGCCTGATCGCGGAGAACGCCGCCAATGCGCTCCTCGGCGTAATGGACGCGCAGGGCGTTCAGCCCGGCTGCTTCGAGCGCGCCGAGGGCGGCAGCCTGTTCATCAGTAATATCGAAAATGCGAGCGCGCCCGCCCAGGATCTGCTGGTCGGCGTCATGGAGACGGGAAGCTTCACGCGCCTCGGCAACGCCGGGGAGCGGCGCGTCACGGCGCGCCTGATCGCCTCTGCGCGACCGGACACCATCGCCACACCGTCGGCGAGCGGTGTGCGGGCGGAACTCATCGAGCGGCTCGGTGCGCTGCGCATACACGTTCCACCCCTGCGCGAGTACTCGCAGGACATGTCCGAGCTGCTGCGCTACATCGCCGACGACCTGAGCGAGCGCGAGCAACTGCCGTATCGCCGTTTCAGCTTCGCCGCGCAGAACCGCCTGCGAAACTACCCCTGGCCGGAGAATCTCCGGCAGTTGACGGGGTTGGTGCGGCGAGTGCTCGCCGTCGGGCTGCCCGAGGAGGTCAGCCTGGCCGAGGTGGAACGGGAGCTGCCGCCGGCGGGCGGGGGGCAGCTGCCGCTGGTCAAGCAGGACCTGCTGGCGCTGCCGTTGCGCGAGGCGCGGGAGCAGTTCGAGCGCGCCTACCTCACCGAGCAGCTGGCGCTTTGCGGCGGCAAGGTCGGACAGCTTGCCCGGCGCGTCGGCATGGAACGCACGCACCTGTACCGTAAGCTGCGCTCTCTCGGCGTCGAGTTCCGCGGCGCCCCGGGCGACGAATAGCGAGTGCGGCCGCAGCCGCGCAATGCCCGATCCGGCCGACCTGATGACCCTGCTGCTCTGGAGCGTGGCCGCGCTCCTGGTGCTTGCCGGCTTTGCCGGCCTGCTGCTGCCGGCCCTGCCCGGCGGGCCGCTGCTCCTGGTGGGGCTGGTCATGGCCGCCTGGATCGAGGATTTCGTCTACGTCGGCTGGGGGACGATCGGCGTGCTGTCGGCGCTCACCCTGCTCACCTACGTCGCGGACTTCGCCGCGGGCGCGCTCGGGGCCCGGCGCTACGGCGCTTCTCCGCGGGCGGTGGCCGGCGCAACCGCCGGCGCGCTGCTCGGGCTTTTCCTGGGACTGCCCGGCGTGCTGCTCGGGCCGTTCATCGGCGCGGTGCTGGGGGAGCTCGCCGCGCGGCGATCGCTCAGCGATGCCGGCCGCGCCGGCATCGGCGCCACACTGGGGCTGGCACTCGGCGTTGCCGCCAAGCTCGCGCTCGCCGTCTCGATGCTCGGCGTGTTCGCGCTGGCGCGCCTGTTCTGAAGGAGCGTTCAGGTCACGCCCGGCGTGCGCCGGAGGTACGCATCGGACTGGAGTTGCGCGAGCATGAAGGCGGCCACGTCGGCGCGCGGCAGGTAGCCAGCCGTGAACTGCTCGTCTGCGGAGCTGACGCGCCAGTGGCCGCGCGCGGGCTTGTCGTTCAGGCCGCCCGGCCGCACCACGATCCAGTCGAGATCGATGCTGCGCAGGAACTGCTCCATCCGGCCGAGATCGGCCATGGT
>CAZFWB010000066.1:0-7387 GCA_964522655.1 uncultured Chromatiaceae bacterium
TCGATCTGCTCCATCAGCCGGCGCCACGTCGCCTCGTCGGCGAGATCCTCGCCCATGAACCGCGGCGCCTTCACGGCGCGCATCGCGAGGTAGCTCGCCGCCGCCATCATCACCACCATGAGCAGGTGGTGCCTGCGAAACTGCCGGTTGCGCGCGAAGACGGCCGCGTGGTCGCGGCCGAGCTCACGACGGATCGCGGTGAGGGCTCCGGAAATTGCCGTCGGCGTCATCAGTTCATCGGCGAGCATCTCGACGCGCACCGGGTCGGCACGGTGCACCTCGGCATTCCGGACCACGATCTTCTTCAGTTGTGCCGCAGGCCCGTCCGGGCCCTCTTCCGCCGACAGCGGCACCAGGTCGGCCAGCGGCGGCCACACGCGGTTACGCCTGCCCCAGGCGGCCACCAGCCCGGGCAATCCGCCGAAATAGCGATACAGAAGCGCCTTGCCGACCCCAGCCTCCTTGATGACCTCGTTGACACCGACGTTGCGCAGGCCGTTGCGCTGCACGACGCGCCCGAATGCGTCGATCAACGACGCCTCGGTCGCCTCGCGCTTGAGCCGGCCCCTGCGCATGGTGTTGTCCCTGAGTTTCTTCGCTGCTGCCGTCATGGGCGTTTTCGCACCGTTGACCAACGACGAGCTCATAGGGTATAAATTTGTGACCGATCGGTCAATTTTTTCAGAAAAACAGCATCCGAACAACGGAGGGCACAAGCCGTGCTGGAAGCGGTCGACCTGAGCAAATCCTACGGAAGCCACCAGGCACTCAGCGGGCTCAACCTGCGGGTGAATCCCGGCGAGATCTATTGTCTGCTCGGCGCGAACGGCGCGGGCAAGACCACCACGATCAATCTGTTTCTCAATTTCGTCGAGCCATCGTCCGGCAGCGCTCGCGTCAACGGTGTGGACGTCGCGCGCAGTCCGCTGGAGACCAAGCGCTTTCTCGCTTACATACCCGAGCAGGTGATGCTCTACGGCAATCTGACAGGGGTGGAGAATCTGGAGTACTTCGCACGGCTGGGCGGTCATGACGAATACACGACGGAGGACTATCACGGCTTTTTCGACCGCGTGGGGCTGCAACGCGAGGCGGCCGAACGGCGCGTGCGGACTTACTCCAAGGGGATGCGTCAGAAGGTCGGTGTCGCCATTGCGCTCGCCAAGCAGGCCAGAGCGCTGCTGCTCGACGAGCCCACCTCCGGGCTCGACCCGAAGGCGAGCAACGAGTTCTCGGGATTGCTCGGGCAGCTCAAGGCCGATGGCGCGGCCATCCTGATGGCCACCCACGACCTCTTTCGTGCGAAGGAGACCGGCACGCGAATCGGCATCATGAAGGGCGGACAGCTCGTGCAGGAACTGTCGACCGATGAGGTCTCCCACGCCGACGTGGAGCGGATCTACCTCGAGCACATGCACTGAAACCGGCACAGGAGGCAGACGTGATCGCCATCATCGCCCGCAAGGAATTCGCCGAGATCGTGCGTGACGGCCGCTTCCGATGGACAGCGGCCCTCATGGTGCTGCTGCTCATCACCGCGCTTCTCGCGGGCTGGCAGCGATTCAACGCGTACACGGCCATTCAGACCGTTGCGCAGGGCTCGAGCAACGAGCAATGGCTGCAACAGGGCGACAAGAACCCGCATAGTGCCGCGCACTACGGCAACTATGCGTTCAAACCGCTTGGCCCGCTCGCCTTCTTCGACAGCGGCATCACCGCTTACGCGGGCACTATGGTGTTCATGGAGGCGCACAGACAGAACTTCGCCATTGCCCGTCCGGCCTCCGACACCAGCGCAGTGGCGCGCTTCGGCGAACTCAACGGCGCCATGATCCTGCAGGTGCTCCTGCCGCTGCTGATCATTTTCCTGGGATTTACCGCGTTCTCCGTCGAACGCGAGAGCGGCACTCTGCGCCAGGTTCTGAGCATGGGAACGAGCCGCTTGCGATTGCTGTGGGGCAAGGCGGCCGGACTCGCCGCGGTGGTGTCGCTGATCGTGGTGCCCTGTGTCGCCATCGGAGCCACGTTCGTCGCCTCGACCGGCCTGCAGACGGTGGGCGGCGGCGTCGCGACCCGGGTGGCGCTGCTCTCGCTGGCCTATCTGCTGTACGCCGGCGTATTCCTGTTCCTGACGCTCGCCGTGTCCGCATGGTCGCGGACCGCGCGTACCGCGCTCACGATAATGGTCGGCTTCTGGGCGTTCACGTGCTTCATCATGCCGAAGGCCGCCGTGGAGATCTCCAGGCTCGTCCACCCGTCGCCCGCGTTCGGCACTTTCATGGCGGAGATGAAACAGCACCAGAAGCGCGGCATCGACGGCGTTTCGCCTTACCCGAAACTTGCCCGCTACCAGGCCGAACTGTTCCGCACTTACAAGGTCTCGCGGGTGGAGGATCTGCCCGTGTACTGGACGGCACTGCGGATGCAGAAACTGGAAGAACTGGACCAGCCCGTATTCGACCTCCATTACGGGGCGGTTCGTGACACCTACATGGCCCAGCAACGGCTGCAGGACCGGCTCGGCGTCCTCGCCCCGACCCTGCCGCTGCGCTCCATCTCGATGGGCCTCGCCGGCACCAGCCTGGTCGAGCACACCAGGTTCACCGCCGACGCCGAAGCCTACCGGCACGACATGGTATCCAAGATGAACGATTACCTCTCCAGAGCGGCGGTCGACCTGAACGGCGTCAACGACGCGACCAACTACATGATCGCCAATGAAGAGGTGTTCGCGATCGTGCCGCCCTACCGGTACGAACCCCCGCCGCTCGGCACCACGATCGCGGGACAACTGGGCAATCTCGGCCTGCTGTCCGCGTGGCTGCTGGCGGCCGTGGCGCTCGCGTGGCACTCGACACGGCGGATGAGCCTGGAGAAGAGCTGATGAACCGATTGATCATCTCCCACGAAACCCGCACGCTCTCGCGCACCGGCGCGCTGTGGGCAATCCTGGTTCTGCTCACGATCACGCTCGGCTTTGCCGCCTGGACCGGCGGGCGCAGCGTCGAGCGTCAGCTCAAGGGCGCCTCGGATGCCGCCTCATACCAGCAAGGCGAGCGCGCCCGCATGCGCGCAGACACCGAGGCCTACGCGGCGCAGGTGGCAGCTACCGGCGGCACTTACGAATTCGCAACGGTGCGCCACGCTCCCGGCCAGGGACCACCCCAGGGCACCAATGCCGGCGCCGTCGGGGCCGAAACGGCCGCTTTTGTGGTGTTGCCGCCGACCGGCCTGGCGGCGTTTGCGATCGGCCAGAGCGACGTGCAGCTGAACTACCTGCCGGTCAGCATGGGCACGACTCTCGACATGGTGAAAAACATCGAGATCGAGAATCCGCTGAACCTTCAAACCGGCTCGCTCGACGTTGCGTTCGTGGTGATATTCCTGCTGCCCATCTTCATTCTGGCCATGACTTACGACCTGCTGTCGAGCGAGAAAGAGCGCGGCACGCTCGCGATGATCCTGGCCCACCCGATCTCGCTGCGCGAGCTGCTCGCCTCGAAAATCGTCGCGAGAGCGGCGGTTGTCCTCAGCGTGATCGCCGGTCTGGGACTGCTCGCCCTGCTCGCGGTAGGCACGGCGCTCGACCAGCCGCAGACGTGGCTCAGGTTCGGCGGCTGGCTGGTGGTCACCCTGCTATACGGCGTGTTCTGGTTCGCGCTCGCGGTGCTCGTGAACGTCTACGGAAGCAGTTCAGCGACCAATGGCACCATCCTCGCAGGCGCGTGGCTCATCCTGGTGGTGATCGTGCCGACGCTCGTCAGCCTGCTCGCGACGACGATTTACCCCGCGCCGTCGCGCATGGACCTGATCGTCGCCGCGCGCGAAGCGCAGACGGCGAATGAAAAGTCGATGCAGCAGACCCTGGACCGGTTCTATGCGGACCATCTGGAGATCGTGCCCACAGGCGATGAGCGCGCCATGGACTTCCTCACGCTGTCCCAGGCAAATGCCGCCAGCATCGAGAAGGCGCTGCTGCCGCTCTACGAGCGCTTCAGGGAGCAGACCAGCCGACAGGAACGCCTGGTACAGCGGTTCCAGTTCGCCTCACCGGCGATCATGATGCAGCTGGTGCTGAACGAGATATCCGGTACCAGCACGGGCCGCTACCAGGACTTCCTGCAACAGGCCTACCGTTTCCGCGGGGAATGGAATGCATACTTCGCCGAGCGGTTTCTGAAGCGCGAGCCCCTGCGGCCGGCCGATTACGACGAGTTTCCGCAATTCCGCTACAAGCCCGAGAGCGCTCGGACCGTGTGGCTGCGAATCGCACCCTCCGTGCTCGGGCTCGCGGTCGCCTGCCTGGGCCTGATGCTGTTGCCGTTCCTCGCCCTGCAGCGTTTCCAGGTCGCGGCTCGCTGAAGGCGCGACGCCGCTAGGGACAAGCCCTTATAGACCGGCCGGGGCGGCCTGCTGAGAAGATCCGGGGTACGACGATGCCAGGAACGGACGGTTCCAGATGCAGGGTAACCCCGATTTTCCCGAACCGGCCTCACAGCCGGGCGAAGCGGCCGGGCAGCCGGCCAGCACGGTTGACGTCGGCCGGCCCCACTGCAGCAGCTGCGTGGTGGCGCTCTCCTGCCTGCCCGGCGCGCTGAACGAGCAACAGACGAAGCGCTTCGAGGAGGCGATGCCGCGCTGCCGGCGGGTCGGCGCCGGCGAGCACCTGTTTCGCGTCGGCGACCCCTTCCGCAACCTCTTTGCGGTTCGCACCGGCTGCCTGAAGACCTACGCAGTTGACTCCGGCGGCCGTGAGCACGTCATGGCGTTTCATTTTCCCGGGGAGCTGATCGGCGCGGACGCAATCTACCCGGAGCGCTGCGTGTCGAGCTGCGTGGCCCTGATGCCGAGTGTGCTGTGCTGCCTGCCCTTCAACGTACTGACGGCGCTGGGCCGGGAGATTCCCGAACTGCAGACCCAGATGCTGCGCGCCATGAGTCGCGACGTCCTCGGTACCAGCAGCATTGCCGGCGACTTCACGGCCGAGGAACGCCTGGCGGGATTCCTCGTCATGGTCTCGGCGCGACTGCACCGCGCGCGAAAACCCGCCGCCGCGCTCGATCTCGCGATGTCCCGGCAGGACATCGCCAATTACCTGCGCCTCGCCCCGGAAACCGTCAGTCGCATACTGGCGCGGTTTCAGAAGTGCGGGCTGGTGAAGACGGATCGCAAGCACATCACGCTGCTGGACCAGAACGGCCTGATGGAGATTGCCGCCTGCATGAACCCCTACAGCCGGAGCAGCCACCCCTCGGCCGCCTTGAACGGGTCGGCGCCCTGACCCCGTCGCGCTGCAGTCCCGGTCCGTGATCCGCGTCCGGCACGACCGGCGTCGGTGGTGCTAGTCTGGCCGAATGACACCGTACGGCAAAGGCCGCGCGGAGCGGACGCGCCGACACGGGTGGCATCTCGCCCTCGCGCTGCTTTGGCCGGTTCTCGCCTGGCCACAGCCGCCGGGCCCGGCGGCTGCGCAAACCGCCACCACGCCCGAATCGCGGATCAACGTTCGCGTCTACGAGGGCTTCGCCACGCTCGGCCCGGTGTTCGGCTCGCGCGACACCCCGCTCGCGGTCGACGTCGGCGTGTCGCTGGCCACCTGCCCCGACGGCAACACGGAGGTGCGCGCGCTCGAGATCGGCGGCTGGAACTACCAGGTCGCCGGCAGCTGCGCGGCGAACGCGACACGAGGCACGATCCGGGTGAACGCCGGATCAGCGCGCACCGCGCCGCAGGCACCGCCGGCGCCGCCGGCAACGGCACCCGCAGCCACGATCCGGTGCGATCCGGCGACCTGGCGCTGCGCGCCGGCACCCTGACGACGCACCGCGACCCTTCGCCGCCGCGCGGACACACGCCGGACCCGGCTTGGCACCCGCCCGCGCATCGGGCCTAGAATGGCGCGTCGGTTCACAACAAGAAGGAAGCCGGTCCGATGCGCAAGCTCCTGCCAATGATGACGTTTCTCGCCTTCGCCGGTTCGGCGATGGCGCAGTTCACCCCACCGCCGCTCAGCCCGATGGGCCAGAAGATCGAGGCTGCGGTGAAAAGCGACATCCGCACGGCGGAGGAGAGAGCGCGCGACGATGATCGCAAACCGCGCCAGACGCTCGAGTTCTTCGGGCTGACCGACGACATGCGCGTGGTGGAACTGGTGCCCTCCGGCGGCTGGTACACCAAGATCCTCGGTCAGGTTCTCGCCGAAAAGGGCGAGCTGTACGTGGCGATCGGCACCACGCGGATCGGCGCCCTGAAGGAGCAGTACCCGGCCCTTGCCAAGGTAAAAATCGCGGACAGCAAGGCGACCTTCAAGCCGGCAGGCGGGCGCATGGGATTCTTCGACCTCGGCGATGAGGTGGATCTCGGCGTGACCGGCGCCGACATGGTCCTCACCTTCCGCAACCTGCACAATTTCACGCCCGAGTCACGCGCGCGCCTGAACAAGGCGGTCTTCGAGGCCCTCAAGCCCGGCGGCATCTACGGGGTCGTCGATCACACGCGCCGGCACAACGAACCGGAGAACAGCGAGAACTGGCGGCGCATGGACCCGGTGCTCGCGATCAAGGAGATCGAGGCGGCCGGTTTTCGCTTCGACGGCTACTCCGACGTCCACTACCGGCCGGACGACGAGCTGCGCTACGAGGTCGGCCGCAAGTCGGTGGCCGGGAACAGCGACCGCTTCACGTTGAAGTTTCGCAAGCCCTAGCGCCGGGCGCGGCGGGCCGCGAGTGAACCGGTTTCCACGCTGCCCGGACACAAGCGCGCGCGCCGCTGCTATTCTTCCGTCTCCCGAGAAACGCCTGAACGGAGACTGTCGATGTATCGCTTCTTCCTGACCGGATCCGCTACTTTGCTCCTTGCCGCGCTGTCGGCCCATGCAGCAACGCCGGAAGACGCCATCAAGTACCGCAAAGCCGTGATGAGCACCATGGCCGGTCATGTCGGCGCCATTTCCCTGATCTTTGGCGGCAAGGTCGAGCACCAGGAATACCTGCTCAGCCACGCGGAAGCGCTCGCGGCCGGCGGCGAGCAGGCGGCTAAGCTGTTTCCCACCGGCTCGGGCACCGGCAAGACCGACGCCCTGCCGCTGATCTGGCAGGAGCCGGACAAATTCGCGCAGGCCGCCGGGCAACTCAAGACGACGACCGCCGGGCTTCGGGATGCGGTCAGGAGCGGTGATAAAGCCGCGATCGGCAAAGCGATGAAGCCCGTCTTCGACTCCTGCAAGGGTTGCCACGACCGCTACCGCAAAGAAGAGCAGAAGATGTGAACCGCGGACCCGGGCGCCGGAGTGCCGGTGCCGCGGTCGCTGTCGGCTGCTCGCTGCTCGCCGCAGTCGATTTCACGCTGCCGGTATTCCTGGAGGCGGCTTCCGAACTCCAGCTTCGTC
>CAZFWB010000066.1:7397-15913 GCA_964522655.1 uncultured Chromatiaceae bacterium
GGTCGCTGTCGGCTGCTCGCTGCTCGCCGCCTTGCCGGCGGTGGCCGGCCCCGACACGGAACGCGGCCGCTACCTGACCGCCGCGGCCGGCTGCGCGAGTTGCCACACGGCGGACAGCGAGGACGCCGCACCGTTCGCCGGCGGACGCGCGCTCCTCACCGCGTTCGGCACGTTTTACTCGCCCAACATCACTGCTGATCGCGACACGGGAATCGGCGGCTGGAGCGACGCGCAGTTCCTCGCGGCATTGCACGAGGGCGTCCGCCCGGACGGCGCGGATTACTTCCCCTCCTTTCCCTTCACGTCCTATACGGGCATGAGCGCCGACGATGCCCTCGCCATCAAGGCGTACCTGTTCTCGCTGCCGGCGGTCCGCCTGGCCAATCGTGCCCACGAATTGCCGTGGTATCTGCGCTCGCGCCTCGCTGCCACCACCTGGAAACTGCTGTTCTTCCGCGCGGGGCGTTTCGTCCGCGAGCCGTCCCGCGACGAGAGCTGGAACCGCGGAGCCTATCTGGTGCGCCACCTCGGCCACTGCGGCGAGTGCCATACGCCGCGCAACCGCCTCGGCGCGCTGGTCACCCGGCGCGAACTGGCCGGTAATCCGGACGGCCCCGAGGAGCGCTCCGTACCGAACATCACGCCACACGAAGCGGACGGCGTCGGCGGCTGGTCCGCCTCTGACCTCGAGCTGTTTCTCGAGGTCGGCATGCTGCCGGACGGCGACTTTGCCGGCGCGGGCATGGGCCAGGTCATCGATGAGAATACCTCGCAGCTGACCGCCGACGACCGCGGGGCGATCGTGCGTTACCTGCGCGAACTGCCGGCCCTGGCGGATGAGGCGCCGTGATCCTGCGCACACCCGAGTGGCGTTTCGCCCGTCTGCCGGCGTTCCCGTTCGAGCCACGCTACCTGACGATTGCCGACTCCCGCTTCGGCCCGTTGCGGATGCATTATCTCGACGAGGGCGAGCGCGGTGCCCCGGTCGTGCTCTGCCTGCACGGCCAGGGCTGCTGGAGCTACCTCTTCCGCCGGGTCATCCCGGCGTTCACCGCTGCCGGCCTGCGCGTGGTGGCGCCGGACTACATCGGTTTCGGCCGCTCCGACAAGCTGCCGCGCGAAGACGACTACGCTTTCGAGGACCACGTGGACTGGCTGCAGGCGTTCTGCCGCGCGCTGTCCCTGCGGGAGACAACCGGCTTTCTCTTCGACTGGGGCGGTTTCTTCGGCCTGCGGCTGGCGGTGCGCGAACCGGACTTGTTCGCGCGCCTCGTCCTGATGAATACCGGTCTGCCGAAAGGCGACGCGCCGGGTCGCGAATGGTTCCTGAAGTGGCGCGCGCAGATGCTCGCGTTGCCGTCGTTCCCGCAGGGCGAAATGGTCAACGACGGCGTGGTGCGCAAGCTCGCCCCGGAAATCATTGCCGCCTTCGACGCGCCGTACCCGGACGAAAGCTACAAGGCCGGGCCGCGGCGGTTCCCTATGATCCTTCCGGTGCTGCCCGACGACGCGGCCGTGCCCGCAAACCGTGCCGCCTGGGATGCGCTCGGGCGCTGGGACCGCCCGGTGCTCACGCTGTTCAGCGCCTCGTTCGCCGGCACCGCCATGGGGCCGGAACGGCTGCTCGCGCACCTTCCCGGCTGCGCCGGACAGCCGCACGCCCTGCTGCCGGAGGCCGGCTTCTACATCGTCGAGGACCAGCCGGACGAACTCGCGCGGCGCACCGTCGAGTTCGTCCACCGCTGAGCGGCGGCGGGGCTCAGATGCCGAGCTTGGCGAGTGTGTCGGTCAGCTGGCCGACGACGCCCGCCAGTCGCGGGTGCTCAGCCTCGACCCGCAACGCCGCCTCGCGCAGCTGCGCAGTGGCGCTTTCCGGAATCTTCTCCGGCGAATGCTCGGTGAGCTGCCGGATCTCCTGCAGCGCCTGCTCGAGCATCCGTCGCGATTCCGCATCGACGGTGGTGGCACCGGCAAGTTCCTCGTGCAGCGCCTCGAGCAGTTTTCGCAGCCTCGTCCTGTCCATGGCCGTCCGTCGTCTCAACCGATGGCGCATTATGGCGAGCCCCTGCCCCGGTAATCCACCGCGAGCCTGCCGCTTCAGCCACCCCGTGATCGGCCGCCTGCAACGGATTCGCCGCGGTTTGGCATAATCGGGTTGCGCCGGCCGGCCGTGCGCCGCGTCACAGTTTCGACGTCCGCCGGTTGTTAGAGTGCAGGTGGCAGAAAAATAAAGAATATATAGAGAACACGCATGGGTCCGTCACCGGCCCAACGCCTCATCCCCATCAGGACCGAGTTCCTGCAGCCCGGCATGTACGTAGCCGAGCTGGATCGGTCCTGGCTGCACTCGCCGTTCCGGGAGGCCGGCTTCCTGATCACGGGGCAGGCGCAGATCGAGCAGCTGCGCCAGGTCTGCGCCTACGTCTACGTGGACCCGGCGCTCGGCGACGTGGCGATTGGCGAGCGCCTGACGAAGCCGGCGGGGGCAGCACCGGCGCGCCCCGCCACGCCGCTCAACGCGGCGCGGCGCCTGTTGCAGGACGCGCTGCACCAGGTGGCACGGATCGTCCGCGACGCGCGCCGGCAGGGCACGGTGGACGTGGAGGCGGTCGGCAACTGCGCGACACTGCTGGCCGAACAGATCGACAACGACGCCGAGACGCTGCATCTCGCGCTGCGGCTGGAGGACCACGGGGGTTTCCTCTACCGGCGCGCCATCGGAACCGCCGCGGTCGCAGTCGCGCTTGGCCGGCAGATCGGCCTCGATCGGCCTGCGCTGCGCGCCGTTGCAATCGGCGGCCTGCTGCTCGACATCGGCAAGATCGCCGTGCCCGTGCCAATCCTCGCCAAGCCGATCGCCCTGCTCGAGGCCGAGCAGGCGTACGTGCGCCGGCACGTCGAGCGCGGCATGGAACTCGTCGCCGGAGGCGAACTGCCGCCGCGATCGCTGGAAATGATTGCCGGACACCACGAGCGCACCGACGGCAGCGGTTACCCACACCAGCTGCGCGGCACGCAGATCCCGCTGTTCGCTCGCATGGCGGCGATCGCCGATGCCTACGACGCGATGACCCTCAACCGGCGTTACGCGGCCGCCATCTCGCCCCACGCGGCGCTGCGTCAGCTCGATGCGCTGCGCGCGGAGAAGTACGACTCCGCGCTGGTCAACGAACTCGTGCGCGCGCTCGGCCTGTACCCGGTCGGCACGCTGGTGGAGCTGTCCGACGGCCGCCTCGGGGTCGTGTGCGGGCAGCAACCACGCCATCCGCTGCAACCGCACCTGGTCATCACGCACGACGCGGCGCGCCAGCCGCTCGCCGATCCGCGCGTCATCACCGCCAACGGCGCCACCGAAATCGTGCGCAGCCTGCCACCACACGTCGTGGCGATCGATCTCGGCCGCCTCGGCGCCGCCCTGCGCAGCTTTCACAACGCCGCCTGATCATCGGCCTGCTAGACTGTGGCCCATGGCGACGGTTGAATTGTTCAGCTTCGAGGCCTGCCCCTACGCGCAGCGCACGCGCATGGTGCTCATCGAGAAGGCCGTCGAGTTCGAACTGCACGAAATCGACCTCTTCAATCGCCCGGCGTGGTTTCGCGAGGTCTCGCCCTACGGCAAGGTCCCCGCGCTGCGACACGACGGGCGGGTCGTGTACGAATCGGCCGTAATCAACCAGTATATCGATGAAGTATTCCCGCAGCCGCCGCTGATGCCGGCCGACGCCTATGGCCGCGCCCAGGCGCGCATCTGGATGGACTACTGCGAGACCCGCTTCCTGCCCGCCGCCCACCGGCTCATGGCGGAACGCGAGCAGAGCGCCAGGCTCCCTGCGAATCGCGACAAGCTTGCTGAAGTAATGCGCTTCATGGAGCACGAGGGGTTGCGCAGGCTCGGCGATGGCCCCTGCTGGATGGGGGCCGGGCCCTCGCTGGTGGATTTTCAGTTCCTGCCGTTTTTCGAGCGTTTCGCGGTCTACGAGGAACTCGCGGGCGCGACGTGGCCTGAGGAGTGCACGCGGCTGCGCGAGTGGTACGAGACAATGACCCGGCGCCGGAGCTTCGTCGAGACGCGCCACACCCTGGACTTCCATCTCGAGCAGCAGCGCCGGCTCGCCGAAGCTCGCCGCGCGGCCGCCGCCCGGGCTTGAGCGTTTCATCAAACAGCGTCCGGTTCACCGGCGCGGCCGACCTGCAGCAACTCGCCGATTTCGTCAGTGGTGCCCGGCGCCTGCTCGTGCTGACGGGCGCCGGCTGCAGCGCGGCTTCCGGCATCCCGGCCTACCGCGACCACGCGGGGCGTTGGGCGCATGCCCCGCCAATGCAATACCGCGAATTTCTCAATGGCGAGTCGACCCGCCGGCGCTACTGGG
Source organism: uncultured Chromatiaceae bacterium (assembly GCA_964522655.1). GTDB lineage: Bacteria > Pseudomonadota > Gammaproteobacteria > Steroidobacterales > QUBU01. The sequence continues at coordinate 11,768 of CAZFWB010000066.1, forward strand.
CCGGCAGCTTTGCCGGCTGGCCGCGGGTCGCCGCGGCCACGCCCAACCCGGCACACGCGGCGCTGGCGCGACTGGAACGGGACGGCCACGTCGCCCATCTCGTCACGCAGAACGTGGACGGTCTGCACCAGCGCGCCGGTTCGGCGGGTGTGACCGAACTGCACGGCAACCTGGAGCGCGTCATCTGCCTCGACTGCGGCCGCCGGCACGATCGCGCTGCCGTGCAGGCGCAGATGCAGCGTGACAACCCGGGCTGGCGCTCCGGCGCGGCAACACGCCCGGACGGCGACGCGGCCGCGATCGAACGCGACCTGGAGGGTTTCCGCGCCCCGGCCTGCCTCGCCTGCGGCGGCCTGCTGAAGCCGGCGGTGGTCTTCTTCGGCGACGTCATCCCGACGCAGACCGCGGCTGCAGCGGCGAAGGAAGCCGAGACCGCCGATGCGCTGCTCGTGGTCGGCTCCTCGCTCATGGTGTTCTCCGGGTTCAGGCTGGTGCGCCAGGTTGCGGCCGCCGGCAAGCCCGTAGCGGCGGTCAACCTGGGACGCACCCGGGCGGACCAATTCCTCGACCTGAAGATCGAGCAGGACTGCGGACGCACGCTGCCGGCGCTCGCCGCACTGCTCTCCGGCGCCGAAGCGACATAAGCCGCAACGCGATTGCGGCTTTGCCCGGTTATGTCACGGGCCGGCGGGCCGAACCGTGACTGCTCTCTGCGCAATGCGCCGGGGAGCTCGCCTAGCATTTCGGGCGCGGGCGGCATGCCCGCCGTGTGCCCGGCGTGCCTGCCTGATGTTGTCGTTGACCTACACCGCCGCCCTGCTGTTCTTCGCCGCCGCGCTGGTGGCCGGCTGCCTCGTCAGCTGGGTCCACTTCCAGCTGCGAACGGGCGCGCGCTTCGTACCGCGCGAACGCCACAGCGAGGAACTGCTGGCGCTGCGCAGACGCTACCGCCGGCGATTGCGCGCAGTGCGTGACGCGATGCTGCGCCATCGCTCCGGCGAGGGCGAGTTGCGCCAGCAATTGCAGGCGCTGCTCGCGCGCGGCGTCGAAGAGGCGAAGCTGCTCGAGGCGGCAACCGCGGAGGCGACCGAGCTGCGCACGCGTTTCGGTGAGTACTCGGAGGCGCTGGCGGAACGCGACCAGGCGCTCGCTGAGCTGCGCCGGCAGGAGAACTCCCTCAGGTGCCAGCTCGGCGCGGCGCTGGAAAAGCTGGGCGCCTTCGAACGCGAGCGCGCGGTGCTGCGCATCGAGCGCGACGAACTCGTCGCCCGCACGCAGCGGCTGCAGGCCTTGCCCGCGCCCGCGGCGGAAGGCGCCGACGCGGCGCCGCCGGAGCAGGCGGTGGAGTCGACGGGCAGGACGGCCGGCCGGGCGCTGCGCGCCGAGCTCGCCGATCGTGACGCACGCATCCACGAACTCGAGTGCGCGCTGCGCGAGAGCAGTGCCCGGACCGCCCGGCTCGAGCAGGACCTGCAGCGGTGGAAATACCGGATCGCGCCGCTCGCCCTGCACCTGAAAATGAAGCGCGAACGCGCGGCCGCGACGACCGGCGATGAACCTCCCCCGCCCGTCTCTTCCGGCCAGGAGCGCGGCGGCGACGATCTGCGGCGCATCCGCGGCATCGGCCGGGGGCTGGAGAAGAAGCTGCGCGCCGCGGGCATCACGCGCTTCTCCCAGCTCGCGCAGATGTCGCCTGCGGAACTCGCCAACCTCGCGGTAGGGGTCGGGGTTGCGGCCACCCGCCCGCTGCGCGAGCGCTGGTCCGAGCAGGCCCGCGAACAGGGCGATCGCGCACCGCTGGCCGGCGCCGGCTGAACTCCCCCGGGCCGGGGGCCAACCGCGGTAATCCCTTATGTACCCGGGGCCGGCCGCTCGGGCATTTTTAACCCCAGATGGACCGATCCGGTGGCGCCGAGGGCGACCTGCCGGGTCATAGGGGAGAAACGCGACATGCTGACATTGACCGCCCGCACGAGGGTATCCGAGCTGCAGGCCGGACCGCCGGGGCTGATGCGCACGCTGATGTCCACCGGGCTGTTCCGCGAGGGCGACGATCCGAACGTCATGCTCGGCGAGCTGTGCTGGACCTTCGGATTCAATCCCGGGATCCTCATCATGATGCTCGAGGCCGCGAACGTGCCCGACGAGGTGCCGCCGTGCGACGTTGCGCCCTTTGAGGCGATGCCGCTGCTCGACCTGGTGGCGCACATCGAGCAGGTGCATCACGGCTACCTGCGGGAGGCCCTGCCGCGGCTGACCGCCATGACCGCATCCGTTGCGGCGGCGGTACCCGGTGACGAACGCCTCGCCGAACTGGGCCGGGAAATGCAGGTCATCGCCGCTGAGCTCGATGCTCACCTGCGCCACGAGGAGGAAGCCCTGTTCCCGATGGTGCGGGATCTGGAGACCCGCGGCAGCGTCACGCCGACCCGCTGCGGCGGCGCGGTCGGCGGGCCGATTGCCTGCATGGAGAACGAGCACGAGATGGCGGCGCAGACGCTGCGCAGGATGCGCGAGCTGACCGATGACTACACCGCGCCCGCCCAGGCGAACGAGCCGTGGCGCGAGATGCTGGTGGAACTGGCGCGCTTCGACCAGGACCTGCGCGAGCACATGTACAAGGAGAACAACGTCCTCTTCCCCCGCGCGCTCGACGCGCAGAGCGGAGCGAGGGTCGCCGCTTCCGGCTGAGCTGCCAGTCGCCGCCGCACCGGCTGGCGGGTACGGGCCGCGCAGTCAGCGTGTAGACTGCGCGGCGATGATGGATCCGGGCACAGCCAACGACCTGCCGGAACTGCGGCTGAAACGCGGCGAAGAGCGGCGTATCGAAGCGGGGCACCTCTGGATTTTCTCCAACGAGGTCGACACCAGCCGGACGCCGCTGACCGCCTTCGCGCCGGGCGCACAGGTGCGCCTCGTCTCCGCGCAGGATCGATTCCTCGGTTACGCCGGTGTCAATCCGCACGCGCTGATCAGCGCGCGCATCCTCTCTCGCGACTCAACCCGCCCACCTGGCCGGGACCTGCTGATCCGGCGGCTGGACACCGCGCTCGCCCTGCGCGAGCGACTCTATCCGCGGCCGTACTACCGGCTGGCGTTCGGCGAGGGTGACGAGCTTCCGGGGCTGGTGCTCGACCGTTACGGCGACGTGATCGTCGGGCAGACCGCCACCGCCGCGATGGAAGCCATGAAGGCGGACATCGTCACGGCGACCGCCGAGGTCGTGTCACCGCGGCAGTTCATCTGGAAGAACGATAGCGCAGCGCGCGACCTCGAGGGGCTGCCCGCCTGCGTGGAGTCCGCGCTCGGCGACCCGGTCGTGCCGGAGCACGTGCTGGTGGAGGAAAATGGTCTGCATTTCCGCGCACCGCTCGAGCACGGACAGAAGACCGGCTGGTTCTTCGACCAGGCCGCCAACCGGCGCGCCTTCCTGAAATACGTCCCTGGCCGGCGCGTGCTCGACGTCTTCAGCTACGCCGGCGCCTGGGGACTCGCCGCCGCCCGCGCCGGCGCCGCGGACGTGCTGTGCGTGGATTCCTCGGCCGGTGCACTCGCGGCGGCAACGGCCGCGGCCACGGCGAACGAGCTCTCGGTCCGCACCCGCAAGGGCGATGCCTTCGACACGCTCGCCGCGCTGCATGCCGCAGGCGAGCGCTTCGACGTGGTCGTGCTGGACCCGCCGGCGTTCATCAAGCGCAAGAAGCAGCTGGCCAAGGGCCGGGCCGCCTACCGCAAGTTGAACCAGCTCGGCCTGCGGCTGCTCGCGCGCGACGGGATCCTCGTCTCCTGCTCCTGCTCCTGGCACCTGCCTGCCGAGGACCTCATGCTCGCCATCAACAAGGCGGCGCGCCACGAGAATCGGTTCGCGCAGGTGCTCGAGATCGGCGGGCAGGCGCCGGACCATCCGATCCACCCCGCCATTCCGGAGACGCGCTACCTCAAGGCGTTTTTCTGCCGCGTACTGTAGAAAAATGGTTCCGCGCCGATCCGCGGGAACCCAGTCAGGCGCTGGATCGAGCCAGTGGCGCAATGGCTGCAGGTGACAGGGCCGAGGCGGGGTGAGCGTACGTGTGGAGCCGGCTGCCAGGATGGCAGCAGCCGGCGAAACCCGTAGCGACGAGCACAGGGACGTGCGAGGAGCGGGCG
>CAZFWB010000067.1:0-15858 GCA_964522655.1 uncultured Chromatiaceae bacterium
AAGACCACGTCGACGAAGCCGATCAGGACGATGACGACGAGCAGCGGCGTGGCCATGCGCACACCGTCGACGGTCGTGAAGAAGCGTTCGCCATCGTAGGCGGGGGCGATCTTCATGCGGCGCTCGATCCAGCGCAGCGCCGGGTTGGCATCGAGGTCGGGCTCCTGGCCGGCTGCCCACCACATCTTGATGCCGGTGAAGACCAGGAAGGCGCCGAACACGTACATGACCCAGTGGAACTGCGAGATCAGCCAGGCGCCCATCAGGATCATCACCGCGCGCAGCACGAGCGCGCCGATGATGCCGATCATCAGCACGCGGCGCTGGAACTCGGCCGGCACCGCGAAATAGGTGAACAGCATCAGGAACACGAAGATGTTGTCGACCGCGAGCGCCTTCTCGACCAGGTAGCCGGTGACGAACTCGAGCGCCTTCGCGTCGGCGACGGGGTTCCCGTCGAGGCCGCCGAGGTACCACCAGAGCCATGCGACGAAGAGCCCCGACACGACCACCCAGATGATCGACCAGGCGCCGGCCTCGAGCATCGAGACGCGGTGGGCGCCCTGACGGCTCATGGCGAGGAAGTCGACGAGCAGTGCGACCAGTACGAACCCGGTGAACAGGCTCCACATCAACGGCGTGCCGACGGACATCATGCTGTAGTGCTTGCCCTGCTGAGAGACCGCGCGAATGTTCCCACGGCGGCGGGTGCGGTGGCGAGGCGTGCGCCGGCACTGGTGACGGCTCCCCGTTTCGGCGATCATCGCGTCACGGGTGCTGGCACCTAACCCCCCGCGGTTAACTTTGGGCGCAAATTAACACTTGCCGTCAATGCGGGCGATTAGCGGAATCTCCGAGCGGAGCGAACTTCGCGGGCTGACGAGCGCCGAGGCGGGGCGCCTTCTGGAGCGCTACGGCCGGAACACGCTGCCCGAGCGGCCTCCGACGCCCCTGTGGAAACGGTTTCTGCTGCAGTTCCGCAGTCCGCTCATTTACATCCTGCTGTTCGCGCTGGTCGTCGACCTCGGGATCTGGGTCTACGAAGGGGCGCAGGGCGTTCCCGTCGAGTCGCTCGCGATCGGCCTGATCCTCGCGCTCAACGCCGGCCTCGGCGTATACCAGGAGAGCAAGGCGGAGGCGGCGCTCACCCGCCTGAAGGCGCTCGCGGTCGCCCAGGTCTGGACGCTGCGCGACGGCAGGCTCGTCCATCTGCCGAGCGCCGAGCTCGTTCCGGGGGACCTCGTGCGCGTCGAGGCCGGCGACCGGGTGCCCGCCGACGGCGTGCTCCGCGACGGCGGCGGGGTCATGGTGGACGAGTCGGTCCTCACCGGGGAGTCGGTGCCGGTCGACAAGGCCCTCGACGCCGAAGTCTTCAGCGGCACGCTGTTCGTGCGCGGCAAGGGGTACGTGGAGGTGACGCGCACCGGCCCGGCGAGCGCGATGGGGCGGCTTGCCACCATGATCGGGACCATCGAGACGGAGAAGACGCCGCTCGAGCGCCGGCTGCACGTCTTCGGCGGGCAGATCGCGAAGGCGGTGATGGCCCTCGCGCTCGTGCTCGTGGTCGGCGGGGTGTTCGTGGAGGGCATCGGGCGCCTCGACCACGTGTTCATCTTCGCGGTGGCGCTCGCGGTCGCCGCGATCCCGGAAGGCCTGCCGGCGGTCCTCACCCTGACGCTCGCGCTCGGCGTCGAGCGCATGGCGAAACGCAAGGCGATCGTGCGGCGCCTGAGTGCTGTGGAGGCGCTCGGGTCGGTGACGGTGATCGCCACCGACAAGACCGGCACGCTCACCGAGAACCGCATGAACGTCAAGGGTCTCGATTCTCCGGATGCCGGCCGCGCCCTGCGTGCGATGGTGCTCGCGAACGACGCGGAGGTGGCGACCAGCGTCGGCGATCCGCTCGAGCTCGCGCTCCTCGAGTACGCGCAGGCGCAGGGGCTCGACCCCGCGGCGCTCGGGCGCGAATGCCCGCGGGGGGCGAGCCGCCCGTTCGACAGCGCCTACAAGTTCATGCGCGCGAGCGTGTGCGAGGCGGGCGGCGTGGTGAGCTATCTCAAGGGGGCGCCCGAGGTGATCCTCGCGCGCTGCCGCTCGTCCGCGGCCGAGCGGAAGGCCTGGGAGGAGCGTGCCGAGCAACACGCAGCCGAGGGTGCGAGGGTGCTTGCCCTGGCGGGCGGCGCAGGCGAGGCTGAGACCGACCTCGACTTCCTCGGGCTCGTGCTGCTCTGGGACCCGCCGCGCGCGGAGGTCCCCGCAGCCATGCGCCAGGCGCAGGCGGCGGGCATCCGCGTGGTAATGATCACCGGCGACCATCCGGCCACCGCGCTCGCCGTGGCGCGCGCGGTCGGGATCGCCCCGACCGGGGTTCTCACCGGCGCCGAAGTGGAGCGCCTCGATCAGGATGCGCTGCGCGATCAGGTGCGCCGGTGCAACGTGTTTGCGCGCGTGGCGCCCGAGCACAAGCTGCGGCTGGTCGAGGCGCTCAAGCAGGCCGGGGAGGTGGTCGCGGTCACCGGCGACGGCGTGAACGACGCGCCCGCGCTCAAGCGCTCCGACGTCGGCGTCGCCATGGGACAGCGCGGCAGCGACGTCTCGCGCGAGGTCGCCGACCTCGTGCTGATGAACGACAACTTCGCCACCATCGTCGCCGCGATCGAGGAGGGGCGCAGCATCTACGAGAACATCCAGAAGTTCATCCGCTTCTTGTTCTCGACCAACGTCGCCCTTGTTCTGCTCGTGGTCCTCGGGCTCGGGGCCTCGTGGCTCTTCGGCGTGCAGGACGTCGCGGGCGGGCTCTTCCTGCCCCTGACCGCGGTGCAGCTGCTGTGGATCAATGTGATCGCGGACGGGCCGCCGGCGCTCGCGCTGGCGCTCGACCGCAATCCCGGCGTGATGGCGCAGCGGCCGCGCGATCCCGCCGCGCCACTCCTCGACCGCGTCTCGCTGCAGTTCATCCTCGTGACCGGATTCGTCAAGGCGCTCGTCGGCGTGCTCATCCTCGTCCTCCTGCCGCGCTTCGCGTACGGGCCGGCGGCCACGCGCACGGCGGTGTTCCTCTACGAGTCGCTCGCGCAGCTCGTCTTCGCCTACCCGGCCCGCCGGATCACCGTGCGCCCGCTGCGTAACACCGCGCTGCACGCGGCCGTCCTGTTCGGTGCGGGTCTGCAGCTCGCCACGATCAGCGTGCCGGCGTTGCGCGGGCTCCTCGCGCTCGAGCCGCTCGACCTCGGAGTGATTCTCGTCGTCGCTGGCGGCGTCCTCGTGAGCTGGGGCACAGCCGAGATCTGGACGCGCCGGCGGATCGGCCTCACGCAACCTGTTCGGCAATCCGTGGGAGGTTAGCGGTGGCGCAGATCGGCAAAATCCGGGTCACGACCGATTTCTTCGGCGCAGCGAACGCGGCCATGCAGTGCGCGGCACGCATGCTCCTATGCTCTGGCGATCGGGCCACCTGGCTGCAGATGAGTCTCCGCCAGCCGTGGTCTGGCTGTTCGCATCCGCACTGCTGGCCGGCGGCGCACTCTGCCGGCAATGAATTGGCCCGCCGTTCACTCCGGCGGTGGCATCAACGTCCATAGCACGAGGTACATGACGATGCCCGGCACGAAGACGCTCGCTGCCGAGGTCAGAAAATAGAACAGCCGGACGAAGAACGGATCGATTCCGTAGTACTCGGCCAGGCCGCCGCAAACGCCCCTGAATATACGGTTATGCGAGAGCCTGAGCCGCTTTTTTTCGCTCATCGGGCGAAGTGTATAGAAGATCGGAGCCGGATCCGTGCCCCGCAGCGTCTCTGGCGGCAGATTCCTGTAGGCATTATTACTGACTGACCGTCACGGATGCGTCGGACAATCTTGCGAATCCGGCCCGAGGCCTGTCTGCCTGGCGCGGGTCACACGAAGGGATTTCGTCGCGGGGCGCAATGGCGCTCGACGTGAGTGAAATGAAAGTACCGCTGTATCGCGGGCTAGGCTTGCTGCTCCTCGCCATCGGTCTCGTCGGGGCGCTGTTGCCATTACTGCCGACGACGCCATTCCTGATTGCGGCGGCCTTCCTGTTTGCCCGGTCCCATCCCCGGTGGGAGCAGCGTTTGCTCGCTCATCCGACGCTTGGCCCGATCATTCGCGGCTGGCTGGCTTATCAGGCCATACCACCGTTCGCCAAGCGGCTGGCGACCGTGCCGCTGGCGATCAGCGCGGCCGGAGGCTGGTTCGCTCTCCCCGGCCTGTGGCGCTACCTGCCACTGGCATGCGCGGCAGTTGTCCTCGCATGGATCTGGAGCCGGCCTTCGGGGTGAGGTGGCCTCACCGTCCCTTCATTGCCAGACCCACCTTAGTTCATTCGCCGTCAGGTTAGCGATAACCTCATGACCAGCTGCATTTGGATGAACTGGATCAATAAAGTAGCTGAGTTTGTTCAGGCCAAGCTCCTGAGTGCGTTTGGGGATGTCGACCAGTAACACATCATTTGCTGTGGCGAATTCGCGAAGCAGATGCTCATGTGCTGAAAAATTTAGGTACCAAGGCACAATGATAATCAGACGCTGTGAGTGCTCCCTGGCGATTGCCAGAATCTCGGTCAGAAGTTTAAGCCGATCCTCCGGTGGTACACGTGGATAGGAGGACTGGTGCGCTACAGACGACGCATCGTTGCGCCACCGGAACATGATGAAGCGCGCCAGATTGCTGTAGGTCGCAAGAGCGTGTGTTATCCGGTAGATCAATTTCTGGCGTTGTTCGAACAGCTCGATATCGGTTAACAGTGCGTGAGTTGCATTCGCGCCCGCATCGCGAGCCGTGCGATAGCTGATGGGCAGGAAGTCATTGAAGCCGAAATAAAGCATGACGGCATCTGGTTCCAGGGCGAGACCGCAGCACTTCAGATATGCGGCGCCTTGAAAGAGTGAGTAGCCAGGAACCCCGGCGTTAATTACGCGTACTCTTCGGCCTCCTGCAGTTCCCATGATCTGTTCCAGCCGGAAAGAATAGGTTGATTCGAGAGGAAGCTGGATACCGAAGGTCGTGGACTCACCCAGTGAAAGAATGCGTAACTCAGTAGGCTCTTTGGGCCCGATCTGCGGACCGCGAAGACCCAGGTTGTTCGTGACCACCTGGCTGTTCAAAGTCGTATTCGGCATAAGTCTCCAGAACAGATCAGGGTCATACAGCCTGGTCATGCCCCAGTCAGCCTTGGTCGTTGCGATCATTGGGTCAGGAAAACTTACATGCCCGAGGAGTCTTGATCCTAGCTCCAGCATCAGGAGCAGGCAGAGGGTGATCAGTAAGTTTATGGAAATGATGCGCGTCATCAGCCTGAACTCCGGGCCCTTGCCGGCTATCGCATGCCGGTGCTCCGAGAATACAAGTCGATCGCCGAGAATGGAATTGATGTGAACCCCGCGAATAGTGCGCCTTCGGAGCCGAGGCCGCCGGCGCCCGGATCGCCGACTACTCCAGGTAGTTCTTCCGGAAGTCGAAATTGTCCGCGCTGACGCTGCGGAATGCCAGGTAGTCCTGTTTCTCGAATTCCTTATCGGCGAGATCCAGTTTCCGGTCGATCTTTCTTTTGATCAGAGCGTCGAGCACGATCTCGCCCCAGCGGCCGGTCAGCATGTGCTTGGTGCGGTAGTCATCGCGATAGGTCAGGTGATGGGCGTTGTAGGTCTCGCGCGGCAGCAGCCCGATTGCGGCTTTGTCGCGCCAGCCGTTGTACACGTCGGAAAGGAGTATCGGGCCGGCGATGGCGCGCACGAAGAAATTGCTCATGGGCAGGTCCGGCGTCTGCGCATCCGGCCTCGTCATGAGCGCCGGGTCGGTGGAGCGCAGCCGCCGCAGTGATTCCTCGAGACAGGCGCGGAAGAACGGATGGCCCGGCACGCCGGCCATGAGCGCGTTCATCACCCGCTCGTCGTTGCGCTCGTTCAGCACCTCGACCAGGTTCACCTCCCGGTCGAGTTCACCGTAGAAATTGCCGTAGCAGTACATGTCCATGTCGGCGTATATGCCGCCGTAGTGGCCGAGGATCATGTAGCGGGCGAGATCGATCCTGATGATCTGCAGGGGACAGGACGAGAATGAAGGGTATTCGTCCGGGAAAAATCGATTCACGAACGAGTCGATTTTCTCGTCGTCCCACATCCGGTACTCGAAGTCGCCGAAGTGCTCGAGCCAGGAGGCCTGGCAACGCTTCCAGATCGGATGCCACTTGCCTTCATCGCGCGGCGCCATCTGGTGCAGGATTCTCGGGATCGTCTTCATCAGCCGGGATCTTTCTTCCGGAGCCGGTAGAACTCCTCGTAGTCGGGCGAGACGTCTTTCTCGAGGAGTTTCTGCATGTACAGGGTGGGGGCCTGGAACGCTTCCGTATAGCACAGATAGCGCCAGCCGTCCGGCTTGCGGCGAAAAACGGCGCTGACGCGAATGTCCGAACCGAAGGGTTTCGGTGCGAAGACGAGTTTCATGTCGGTGCGCATCCAGTAGGCCGCGAACGCCAGGTCGGGCGCGAGCCGCCGGGCCCTTACGCCGTAGAAGCGAACGCGGATGGCCTCGGTCGGCCTGCGGCCCGGCGGATCCAGATACCGGTCGATGGCGGTCCAGCCGACGAACCAGTCGTCCTGTTCGCCGGCGAGATAGAACGGCTCCGGATCGCCGGTATCCCAGAGTTCGCGCAGGCGGGCAGGGTCCTGTGAATTCCAGATCGCTTCCGTCTCGCGCAGCAGTGCTTCGATCTCGGCGGTGATGTCGCCGTCAACCAGTTCGGCACCAGGCGTCAGCGGCGCGGCTCCGATCAGCAGCATCTTAAGCGTGTCTCGCCTTTTCATCCGACGTGCTCCCCAAGTTCGCGCAACGACAATCCGGGCTCGATGCGGAGAAAACCCCGCCGCGTGCGCGGGGCTCCATTTTTCGATTACGGTTACATCGCCAGGGTCTTCGATCGGCTCCAACCGGCGGTGATATTTAGCACCTTATGAGATCGGGAAGGCAGTCATTGCGCGCCGGTCACGAACGAAATTTTTTCTGAGATTGAAGTCATCGCGGTTGACGCTGCGAAACCCTGAGTGGTCTTGCATTAGTCGTGTTGTCGCTCAACGAGCGGCGCAATGACGCATCGCAGCTTTTCCCGCCTCGATATCTCCTATCCTGATCGCCGTGGTGTCATCCGGTTGAGGACTCCCTCAATCGCGTGCGTCGCTGTCAGCCGGTCCCAGGGCAGGATTCCACCCTGGGTCGCATTATGTCCGGGGTGGCAGCCTGGCGTCGTCCGAATCGACGCAGCAGCGGTGCGACAGCGTGTCCTGCGCGGATCTATTGACAGGCGGCCAGATCAGTAAAAGACTGTCAATTAAGAAGAAACGGGGGACCTGCCGGACCCTCGGGGGCGGACTCAAGCCCCCGGGCCGGACAGCGTGACCGATTGCCATCGCCGGACGTCCGTCCCGCACGTCAGGTTCCAGAACACGCTGCAATAAGCGGATCACGAGTCGCCGATGAAGTGGGCGGGGCTGACAGCGGCAGGAACTGCGGTCTACGGATCGTGGCGCAATGCGGCTGCGGTTTGGCCGGCAGCGGCCGGCACCGCGGCATGGACCACCATGGCGCGAACCGCAGTGATCACGGTGCAACTTGCCTTGATCGTGGCCGCGGTTTTCCAGTTCGAGATTCTCAATCGCGCCTTCTTTTACCTTTGCCTGCTCGTTGTGGTCGGATTCCCGGTGCACGCGCACCTGCCACAGCGCCTCCGTCTCAACTTCTTCCTGTTGCTGTCCGTGGTGGGCCTGTTCCTGGTCATGGGGGTGGCCAATGCGACCTGGGCCGTTCTGCTCGGACTGGGACTGATCGGGCTTTGTCACCTGCCTCTCGCATTTGGCTGGCGGGTCGCGCTGGTCGCGCTCGCCGGCGTCGGTCTCGCGCTGTTCCGGAGCGTGGCCAACGAATTTCCCGGGGCGGACGGCGAGGCGCCTCACGCGATCCTGCAGCTGGCGGATCGGGCCAATTTCGAGCCGGGCGTGGTGCTGCCGATCCTCGCCTCGCTGTTCATGTTCCGCATCATCATCTACCTGTACGACCTGCGGACCGAGCAGCCGGGGACGCCGCCGCTGTGGCGAGTCTCCTATTTCTTCCTGCTGCCGAATGTCTGCTTCCCGCTGTTTCCATTGGTGGACTACAAGCAGTTCCGCGCGACGTACTTCAACCAGGATCCGCACCTGATCTATCAGCGCGGGGTGAACTGGATCTTCCGCGGCATTTATCACCTGTTGTTCTATCGCCTCGTGTACCTGTACTACGCGCTGGATCCGGCCGAGGTCTCCGGCATGTCGGACTTCGTCCAGTACTCGGTCACGTCCTTCCTGCTGTATCTGCGCGTATCGGGCACGTTTCACCTGGCAACGGGCCTGCTGCTTCTTTTCGGTTTCAACCTACCCGAAACACACCACCGCTACTATCTCGCGTCGAGCTTCACGGACTTCTGGCGCCGCATCAACATCTACTGGAAGGACTTCATGCGGCGAATCGTGTTCTTTCCCGTGCATTTCCACCTGCGTCCCCTGGGTGACCGCGCTGCCCTCGTGCTGTCGACCGCGGTGGTGTTCTTCGCCACCTGGGCCCTGCATTCTTACCAGTATTTCTGGCTGACCGGGGTCTGGCTTTTCGAGCCGCACGATGCGCTGTTTTGGGCAATCCTCGGCGTCCTGGTCGTCCTCAACGTGCTCTACGACGCCCGCTACGGAACCGAGCGGACCTGGGGTCCCGGCCGCTGGTCACGCTGGGGTCTCACGGCGCTGACGCTGCGCACCGTTGCGACCTTCACGCTGATCACCACCCTCTGGGGCATGTGGAGCAGCGACTCCATCGAGCAGTGGCTCGACATGTGGGAGGGCGCCGGAGCGCTCGCGATCCTCCTGCCCGCCCTGGTGGCGGGCGGCTTTTTCGGGTCGTTCCTCATCGAGCGGCGGCTTCGCCTGCGTGGCGCCGTCGGCGCGACCATCCGTCAACGAGCTGCCCGCACGTATGAGTGGCGCATGGCCGCTCCGACGCTGGCCGGGACCTTCGCGCTCCTCGTGATCGGGTGGCCGGTCGTTTACGGCAATCTCGGTACCACGGTTGCGAACGTGCTCGAGACGATTCGCGAGCCGGGCGCGCTCAATGCCCGCGATCGCAACAAGCTCGAAAAGGGCTATTACGAACACCTGATGAGCCCGAACGTCACCACCGGCCTCTGGGAGGTGTATACGCGGAAGTCGCCGGAGAAACTGCGCGATACCGTTGCCTGGCGCGAAACGCCGGATGTGCTGGAGGGCGAACTCATTCCCGGCACCCGCATGCTCTACCGGGGTGCGAACGTGTCCGTGAACAGCCACGGCCTGCGTGACCAGGAGTACCCGTTGCCCAAACCGGTCGCGACGACGAGGATCGCCTTCCTCGGAACCTCTCATACGATGGGGGTCGGGGTCGAGGACGACGAGACTTTTGAGGCGGTGCTCGAGAAGTCGCTGAATCGCGACGCGGCTGCCGCCGGGGCTCGTCAGCGCTACGAGCTGCTGAACTTCGGCGTCGGCGGCTACGGCCCCCTGCAATACCTGCATCTGGCCGAACACAGGGTACCGCGGTTCGATGCGAACATCATGGTGGTGATCGGGCATCTGCAGGATCCCCAGCTGCTGACGGGGAGCATGGCGAAGCTTCTTAGCACCGGCCGGTCACTGCCCTATCCGGACATCGAGCTCGAGCTGCAGGCGGCGGGGATCAAAAACGGAATGCCCGCGAGTGTCATAGAGCGGCAATTGCGCCCCATCGCGGAACGGTTGCTCGCGCTCGTGTATGCGCGGATTGCGGCGGCGGCCCGGGATCAGGGCGCCGTGCCAGTATGGGTGTTTCTGCCGATTGCGTATCAGGATCCGTCAGCGGCGGAACTCGCGCGGCGCATGCACATGATGCGCGAGGCCGGACTCGTTGCGCTGAGCCTCGCCGGCGCGTTCGATGGCCGCACACCGCATGAGGTGCAGGTTTCGGACTGGGACACACACCCCAATGCCCTCGGTCATCGCCTGCTGGCACAGCGCCTCGGCGATGAGCTGAAGCGGGCCGGGCTTCTTCGGACCCGCGGAACCACAGATGGGGCAGGGCCGTCTTTTCAGTCTGTAGTCGGACAAGCTGCGCCGTGACGGCGGGTGGAAGTGGAGGCGACCTTGAGTCAGGTTAAGACCCGGGTTCGGGACATCATCCTGCGGGAGTACCTGCAGGGCGAGGATCCCGCTGAATTGAAAGATGACACGCCACTCATCACCGGGGGCATACTCGATTCCGTCAGCACCCTGCGATTCGTGACGATTCTCGAAAAGGAATTCGGGATCGGACTCGACGCGAGAGACGCGGAACAGGAGAATCTCGACACGGTGGCCGCGATCACGTCGCTCGTGGAAGGCAAACTGGCCCGAAGGCAAAGGTGATCGGGGGCAGGCGATGTTCCTTCCCCTGCACCAGAACCTTCTCCGATCCGCAGCGCGCAATCCCGGACATTGCGCCGTAGAGGATGAGGCCCGGGGCGTCATCAGCTATGGTGAACTGGCAGCTCTCGCCGGGCGGGTCCGCGATGGTCTTGCGGCCCTTGGCGTCCGGCCGGGCGATCGGGTCGGCGTGTTCCTCCCTAAATCCATCGACGCCGTGGCGACTGTGCACGGGATCATGTGGGCCGGTGCCGCCTATGTGCCGGCCGATCCGCTCGCTCCTGCTGCGCGGGCCGCGCTCATTCACAGCGACTGCACGGTGAGCGCGGCGGTCGTGCACTCGCGGTTTCTCCCCGAATATCACGAGGCGTGGAACGCCGCCGGTGATCTTCCCCCCGTCCTGGAGGTTCAGGACGGTCCGCGAGGCTCGGCCCTTGACCGGGCACTGGCCGAGACGCGGGGGCGGCGGCCGGTGGCGGCAGCCACTGAGTACACGCCCTCACCCGACGAGCTCGCCTACATTCTTTATACCTCGGGGTCGACCGGCCGGCCGAAGGGCGTCATGCTGAGCCACCTCAATGCGGCGTCGTTCGTCGACTGGTGCGATGAGACTTTCCGGCCCTCGTCCGCGGATCGTTTTTCATCCCATGCGCCGCTGCACTTCGACCTCTCCATCCTGGATCTTTATCTCTGCTTCCGTGCCGGGGCGACTCTGGTGCTCGTGCCGGAGGAGACCGGCAAGGATCCGGCTCGGCTCGCGCCTTTCATGGCCGAAAAACGAATTACCAACTGGTACTCAGCCCCCTCGGTGCTGGGCCTGCTCGCCCAATTCGGCGATTTATCCCGGTATGACCTGAGCGCATTGCGACAGGTGCTGTTTGCCGGCGAGGTTTTCCCGATCGGGCAGTTGCGCAGCCTGAAGAATCAGTTGCCATCGCCGGAATATTTCAATCTGTACGGGCCGACCGAGACGAACGTATGCACCTGGTACCGGGTACCGGAGGAAATTCCGGCGGAACGCACGGAGCCACTGCCAATCGGGGCGACCTGCTCGCATGTGCGGACGCTGGTCCTTGCGGCGGATGGAACGATTGTTCCCCCGGGCCGCGAAGGCGAACTCGTCGTTCATGGTCCCGCCGTGACGCGCGGCTACTGGAACCTGCCCGAGCGTAACGCCGCCGCCTTCTACCAGACGCCGGACGGCCGGCAGTGGTACCGGACCGGTGACATCGTCAGGGAAGAGGATGATGGCTACATCTTTCTCGGTCGTCGCGACCGGATGGTGAAAAAACGGGGATACCGAATCGAGCTCGGTGAAATCGAAAGTTGCCTGTATCAGCACCCGGACATCAGGGAGGCAGGCGTGATCGCGACCGCCGGTCCGGACGGCGAGGTGCGGATATTCGCTTTTCTGTCCACGACGGATGGTAATCGCCTGTCGCTGATCGCCCTCAAGAATTTCCTGGCCAAGCGACTGCCTCTTTACATGGTTCCCGACCGGTTTCTCCATGAGCCTGCGCTGCCACGCACGTCGACGGACAAAGTGGATTACCAGCAATTGCAGACCCGCGCAGCGGGAGCGCAGTAGGCCATGGATTTCGCCTGGTCAACGGAGCAGGAAGAACTTCGCCGTGAAGTCATGGAGTTCGGCCGCCGCCAGCTGACGCAGGACGTGATCGCCCTGGACCGGGAGGGCATTTTCGACCGGGCATCCTGGCGAAAGTGTGCCGAGTTCGGCATTCACGGATTGCCGGTGCCGGAAGAGATGGGCGGCCTTGGCAGGGATCCGTTGACGACCATCTGCGCGCTCGAGGCCTTGGGGACGGTATGCCGTGACAATGGGCTGCTTTTTTCCATCAATGCCCATATGTGGACCTGCGAAATGCCGCTGGTGGCCTTCGGCACCGCGGAGCAGCAACGGCGCTTCCTGCCGGGGCTGTGCTCGGGCGACCTGATCGGCGGCAACGCGATGTCGGAGGCGGGTGCGGGGTCAGACGCCTACAGTCTGCGCACGACGGCACGGAAGAAGGGCGACCGGTATCTCCTCAATGGCAGCAAGCTATGGGTGACGAACGGGCCGGTGGCCGACCTGGTCGTGGCGTTCGCCAACACCGCCCCGGAGAAGGGTCAGGCCGGCATCAGCGCCTTCATCGTCGAGACCAGCAGCCGGGGGGTACACGTCGGTCGGCACGTGGAGAAAATGGGGATTCGCACCTCCCCGATGGCCGAGATCCACTTCGATGACTGCGAGGTGCCGGAGCAGAATCGCCTCGGCAGGGAGGGGGCCGGACGATCGCTCTTTACCCACGCGATGACATGGGAGCGCGGCTTCATCCTCGCCACGGCGGTTGGTTGCATGCAGCGTCAACTCGACAGTTGCGTCGAGTATGCACGCCAGCGCAAGCAGTTCGGCCAGCCTATTTCGAAGTTCCAGCTCGTAGCGGACCGCCTCGTCAACATGTACGCGCGGCTCGAGTGTGCCCGCGCTTTGCTCTACAAAGCCGGCTGGACCCGCCAGCTTGGTACGTCGGGATTGATGGAAGCGGCACTGGCCAAGCTGATCATCAGCGAGAGTTGGGTGGCGTCGTGTGAGGACGCTATCCAGATCCACGGTGCGAATGGCTACGCGGTGGAATACGGCCTCGAGCGGGATCTGCGGGATGCCATAGGCGGCAGGATCTACTCCGGCACTTCCGAAATACAGCGCCTGATCATCGCGTCGCTGCTGGGCGCCTGACACAAACCCTCGTACCCCGCCATGGTGGCGGCGGCACTACCGCGCGAGGTCGCGCGTGGCTGCGCCAGCTTTGTCGCCCGAGCGGGGAGCCGACCACGAGGCGGTTGGCGGAGCATGAGCGGTTTATGTTCCGTGACATCGCAGTGGTTCACCCGCGCCGACCCGGCCAGCCCGCGGCAGACAATTCCGGCTCAACATAATCATCCAGACCGGGCGGGGGGATTGTCGCATTCCGCCCATTGCTCGACCGGCCGCCGCGTTGTCGGTCGCACGACCGGCGAAGCTATACTCCTCAGCGAGGGGCGATGAGTGGACGGAGGCTGCCGTGCTCCAGCCGAAAATTTTCCTGTCGATCGTGCTCGGTCTCGCGAGCAGCGCCGCCGCGGCTGCGGTGTGCACCAACCAGTTCGCGGTCGGCAACTCCTACGTGCCGTACTGCTCCAACGACAAGACCGGTCCGGCCGTGTTCGTGATCCACGGCACCAACCGCAACGCCGACGACTACCTGAGTTACCTTGCGGATCTGGACACCTTGGTCATCGCGCCCGAGTTCCAGGCGTCCGGGCCCGGCATGTACTGGTCGAGCGGCTGGAAGGAGGGCAACAAGTCGCTCGACGAGGAGCGGGTCAGTTCCTTCGAGGTGCTCGACCGGATGGTCGAGACATTCAACGGCGCCGCCGTGATCGGCCACAGCGCCGGCGGGCAGTTCGTGACCCGCTACGCAACGGGTACCCGTATGGACGACCTCACCTTCATCGTCGCGAATCCGAGTTCATACCTGTATCTCGACACGACGCGGCCAGTATCGGGCATATGCCCCGATTACAACGAGTACCGCTATGGGCTCGAGAATCTCAACACCTATATGAGCGTGGGCGTTGCGCCCGATTACCCTGACCGCGAGGTCATCTATCTGCTCGGCAGTCGCGATACCGAAATCGACTCCAACCTCGACACCAGCTGCGCCGCCAAGCGCCAGGGCCGCAATCGCTACGACCGCGGCAAGAAGTTCTACGAACACCTTGCCGAACATTACGGCCACCAGGTGCATACGCAGGTGATCGTCTACGGCGTCGGGCACAGCCCGAGCCAGATGCTGGATGCCGCACGGCCCTATCTGCCGGACTGACGGTTCTCTTCCTGACGAACAGGCTACGGCCTCGCTGCCGGTTTTCGCGCCGTCGCGAGAGCCGACGTTGCACGGACGCGACGAGCGATACGCAGGCGCTGCGCTGAGTCTCTCGACGCCGGGACAAGCAGAAGGTCGCACTCTGCACTGCGGAGCGCGGAGGCGCGTTGAACATAATCGCGCCCGACCGGCATTCTCTTTTCGGGCCCGCCGGGATTGAGGTCTATACTTCGATCGGAGGCGACGGTACGAGGGGGGCTATTGCCATGAACATTGTGAAGTGGTCCGTGCTCGTTTTGCTCGGGCTGGCGAGTGGTATCGCGTCGGCGGGCGTCTACTGCAACCAGAAGTTTCCGGTCGGCACGTCGTACGTGCCGTACTGCTCGAACAACAAACTCGGTCCGGCAGTGTTCGTTATTCACGGCACCGATCGCAATGCCGACGATTACCTGGACTATCTCGATGATCTCGACACCCTGGTCATCGCCCCGGAGTTCCAGGCCTCCGGTCCGGGCATGTACTGGTCGTCGTCCGGCTGGAAGCAGGGTGACAAGTCGAAGGACTCCCAGCGGGTCAGTTCATTCGAGGTGCTCGACCGGATGGTCGAGATGTACCACGGAGTCGCGGTGGTCGGGCACAGCGCCGGCGGGCAGTTCGTCACCCGCTATGCCGCGGGCACGCGCCTGCAGGGCTTGACCTTCATCGTCGCCAACCCGAGCTCCTACATGTACCTCGACGGGAACCGGCCGTTTGGCAGCAGCGTCACCTGCCGGGATTACAACGAGTACAGGTACGGGCTCGAGGACCTGAACGATTACATGAGCGTGGGAGTGGCGTCCGACTACCCGGATCGAAACGTGATCTACCTTCTGGGCGATCGCGACACCAAGCGGGACAGCAATCTCGACACCAGCTGCGAGGCGAACCGGCAGGGACGCCATCGTTACGAGCGCGGGTTGAAATTCTTCGATCACCTCGCCCAGCACTACGGCCGGACCGTGCATCGCAAGGTGATCGTTGGCGGCGTTGGTCACTCTCCCAGCCGCATGCTCAAGGCGGCGAGGCCCTACCTGCCCGACTGACCGCTCGCGTGGCCCGCAACGGCCCGGCTATTTCCAGGCTGTATCGGGACATGCGCCGGCCGAGCGCAGCTGTTTTCCGCGGTTGAACATAACCCGGGCAAAGTTGAGAACTGCGTCGTAGTCGCTATTTGACGCGTCTCTAGACTCACCCCCACGTTGTGATGGGAACGCGGGAGGTCGAAATGCGCAAGGCGATGATTCCAGTGCTGGTCCTGCTGGGACTGGCGAGCGGTGCGGCGACTGCCGCGGTCAATTGCAGCCACCGGTTTCCGGTCGGCACCTCCTACGTGCCGTACTGCTCGAATGACAAACACGGCCCGGCCGTGTTCGTGATCCATGGAACGAATCGCAATGCTGACGATTATCTCGGCTACCTCGACGATCTGGATACCCTGGTCATCGCCCCGCACTTCCAGGATTCCGGCCCGGGCCTGTATTGGACCTCTTCCGGATGGAAGCGGGG
>CAZFWB010000068.1:0-15657 GCA_964522655.1 uncultured Chromatiaceae bacterium
GGCCGATGTACAGTCTGCTCGACAAGACGGCGTCCTACCGTGATCTCGGGATCAAGCCGGTGCATTGGCAGACCAACCTCAAGCGAATGCTGGAAGAAGCCGGCCGATAATGGCGAGGTTGCTGATCACGGGCGGCGCCGGTTTCATCGGTTCCAATTTCGTCCAGTACTGGGTCCGGCATCACCCGGATGACCGGGTGATCGTCCTTGACGCGCTGACTTACGCTGGCAACCTGGCCAACCTGGCATCGGTGTCGGGCCATTCCGGTTTTGATTTCATACATGGGAGCATTGCCGACCAGGATCTGGTGACAAAGCTGCTGATCGATGAACAACTGGACACGATCGTTCATTTCGCCGCCGAGTCGCACGTCGACCGGTCCATTCGCGGACCGGACATCTTTATAGACACGAATATCGTGGGTACGCACAGCCTTCTGAAAGCGGCGCGACAGGCTTGGCTCGAGCATGGCGGCAGGCCCGAGAGCCATCGTTTTCATCACATATCGACCGACGAGGTCTATGGCTCGCTGCGTCTCGGCGAGCCGCCGTTCAGTGAATCAACACGGTACGCACCGAATTCTCCCTATGCGGCGAGCAAGGCTGCCTCGGATCATCTTGCGCGGGCCTATTTTCATACCTATGGGCTGCGGGTCTCAACGAGCAACTCGTCAAACAACTACGGGCCGTTCCAGTTCCCGGAGAAACTCATTCCGCTCATGATCGTTAATGGGCTGCTCGGGAAACCCATGCCAGTCTACGGCGACGGCTCCAACAGGCGAGACTGGCTATTCGTCGAAGATCACTGCCGGGGTATAGAACTGGTTATCGAAAAAGGGACCGTGGGCGAGACCTACAACATCGGTGGGCACAGTGAGCGCTCGAATATGGAGGTCGTTACTGAGATCTGTCGGTGCATTGATCAGGCCTTTCTCGACGAGCCGAAGTTTGGGGTTCGGTTCCCCGATGCACCGGCCGCGAAAGGAATCCCCACTCACTCACTGATTACCAGCGTGCCGGATCGCCCGGGGCACGACTGGCGGTACAGTATCGACGCGCAGAAGATCGAAAAAGGGCTCAGGTTCGCTCCAAGGGTGGACTTCCGCTCGGGACTTGTTCGTACAGTGCACTGGATGCTGAAAAACGAGTCATGGTGGCGGGCCGTGATGGATGGCCGCTACCGGGAGTGGATCGATACCCAGTACTCGATCGAATGACCTGGTAAACCGTCCACGAACGGGGGCAGCGTCAATATGCAGAAAACTCTACGTTCAATTCGTCGCTAATCAGGGGAAGCCTACGAGAGAACCTAGAAGTAATACCCCAAGTCAATTAGCAACCGTTTATCGTCGGGCGCCATTTCTATCGGCTGCTCTCTGCGAAAGCGGCCAATGGAACTTGACGGTTTGATTGAGCCAATAAGAGTCTTTTTATCTATTGAGTCCCGTGCGATTCCCAGAAAAGCGAGCAGCGCGGACAGACCGGACTCCGGGTCTGCGCAGAACTTATCGTAATTCAAAAGAAAGAAGCGACTCCCCATGGATCGCCCGATCGCAAGAACTCTGCGGTGGGCTGCACACCAATATCGAAAGGAATTGCTCGGGTTGGCGTCCAAATCCGTTTCATTCAGTAATCCGTTGCCCCAGAACCGCAGCTGATTCTGATTTCGGCTATGGGCCATATCCAGCCCATGCCGCATTACGTGTATGTATCTCATGGTTGGCAACATGTGACTGATTACGGGCAGCGCGATGTGGGTGTTCGGTTCTTTCCATCCCCAGAGAACAGATTGACCCGTACTTTCTCGAGGCCCGAGAATCAGATTGTTCGCTCTGGTAACGAGCCAGTCGGGCAGATGCTGTTGTAGTCGGTCTTCGGCGGTCAGAGAGTATATATAGGCGATCTCATCTACACTGAAAGGTAATCGGCCTCGCATGCCTTTAAGGAATATGGTGGTCGCCTTACGGATCTCTTCGTCGTGGTCTTCGATCGGCCACAGGTCTGATCTCTTCAGTAACAGCGTGTAGGCCAGGTTGTCATGAGCTTCATTCAGGTCGGAGCCCAGATCGTAGCCAAGTTGCCGCAAGACAGAAGCAATCAGGCGGGTGCCGCTGCCTCCAACGCCACCAATCGCAACAGGAAAGGTCTTGTTGTCAGGTTCGTAACGGAAGTCGGGCATCTGAGCGACCTCACCCGTGCGTTGGCGGCTCTCCATGGGGCCGTCTTGAACCAGTCCGGATCCGGGCCGGTGTCGCGCTCATTCTGGCTTGACGATCAATCGTGCTGCGAAATCGATGCGATGCAGGAATGACCGGATGTCATTTTTGGCGAGAAACTCGTCCACCGCTTTTTTTGCGCCCATCAGTTCGCCGTAGTCGTCGATGATGACGATGCCTTTTGGCGATACGCGGGGATACAGGTGTTCCATCTCATGGCGCGTTGACCTGTACCAGTCGGTATCGAGTCGAAGCAGTGCGATTTTCTCCGGCGCATTTTCTGGAATGGTCTCCTCCACGAGGCCCTTCACGAAATGAATCCTGTTCGCAGGATAGCCGGTCATCGCCATCGTTTCCTTGACGCTCTCGACCGAGGCGTTGGCCCAGTGTGAGCTTGCATCATCGATCTTCGTTTTCATGAAGGTATCGATCGCCGGTCGTCCCTGAAAATTCACGTCGATGGAATCAGGCTTCGGCATCCCGGCGAATGTATCGAACAAACAAAGCTCACGATCCGTAATGCCCATCGAGAGCAGGGTCAGTGCCACAGCCATCATGGACCCGCCGAGGTAAACCCCGCATTCCATGAAAACACCGTCGACATCGTTCCTGACGACGTACCTGACTGACTCGATAAGGGCTTGCACACGCTCCGGGCTCGTCATGGTGTAGTTGTGAACGGCATTGAACACCTCTGTGTGCAGCGGTTCGAAATCAGGCGGAATCGGGCGTCCTGCATATCGACCGGTAAGCTTGGGCAAATCCATCAATTTAAAGCCTCATGCGCGTGCCGCACTTCGCAGCATCGCGGAAATTATAGGCGAGAGGCTCGATCAGCTGCCTCGAAGCTGGCAACTTCGCCGCGGCTCGCGGCGGTCGGCGTGCGAAGGCCGCTGGCTATAAAGACCGCGACTATTAGAGAATCCATGGCAGCTCAACCCAACCCGGTTCGGCGCGAGGGGCCGGCCATTTGACATAAAGGGCTTTTCGCGTGATCGTTCGGTAGGTCGGTTTCGGATTCACGGTCGTTTTTTCTATAGTTGCCATCAAGTGCGCATCTCGCATCGGTGAAAAGGCTTTCTGATGTCCATGCAGGACGTAGTCGTGCAGAGTGGTGCAAGCAGGGCGAGCGATGTCGTTCGCAGAGCTCACCAGTGCCTTGAGCGGGGGGACCTCCAGGGGGCGGATGATCTTTGCCGGGTGGCGTTGGGCCACTCGCCTGATGATTTCGAGTTGCTGATGATTCGGGCCGTAGTCGAAGCCCGCCAGGGGCGATACCTGGCGGCGCAGCAGACCGTGGAGCGAGTTCTCGAGTTGCGGCCGGGCGACCCTGGGGCGATCCGGCAGCGTACCCGCATCGCGGAATTGCAGAGCGAGAGTCGCAAACACCCTTACACCCAGTCGTTTCTGAGCAAACGTGCCGTCTACCTCAATTTCCCCCGCACCATTTCGATCGAAACCATCGGCAAGTGCAATGCCACCTGCAACTTCTGCCCGGCGCCGGAGCTTGCCCGCAACGACAAGAAGATGTCTGACGAGTTGTTCAGCAAGATCGTCCGCGATATTCAGGAGATTCCGCCGGAAGCACCGATCAACATCAACATGAATCTCGTCAATGAGCCATTCATGGACAAGAAGATGTTCGCGAGGCTGCGTTACATCAACGAGGCACTACCGACGGCCCGGATCCAGATCTACACGAACTTCAATGTGCTGCCGCGGGACTTCATGGCAAAGTTTCGTCAGATCAGGAACATCGGGAGCCTGAATATCTCGTTCAACGCCGCCAACGAGGCCGACTATCAGGCGATCATGCACATCGATTTTGCGCGGACGGTTCATCATCTGAAGACGTTTATGAAGGACAATCGCAGAGACCGGTTCCTGCTCAGACCGGTTATCTTGTCGAGAGTGGCGGACAACACCGTACGAGATCAGGAGTACGTCGAGGAGTGCCGCGCGCTGTTCTCGGAGTTCGAGGAGGGCATTGACTACGCGCCCTACGTCAAGAAACGCGTGACCTGGCTGGGGGACACCCATGTCGAGCAGAGTCCGGTACCGTACTTCCTGCCGTGCGACGCGTGGTTCGATCTGAACATCATGTGCACCGGCGTGGTGCCCCTATGCTGTCTCGATGCGGAGGGCGACCATGCCATCGGCGACGTCACGAGGAACTCCGTGCTGGAAATCTACAATTCACCACGGTTCAGGGAGCTTCGCGAAAAGCACCTCCAGCGCGAGTCGCTGCACCCCTGTGGCCAGTGCTCGCCGTACGCTGCGACTCGTGAAGATCCGAACCACTTCACTTTTCGCACCATTAACGATGACTAGCATGGGTGCTGCCTCCGCCGGGCAGCCGGGATGGATCTCAGGACCGGTCGCTCCGGTCCCATGTTTCCTTGAATCGCGCATGGTCACGGGAAGCCCGTAATGGTTTCGCCAACTGCCGGAAGTTCACCTGCCGCGGCAGATTCGCCGGCACCGCGTAAGGAATTCAGCATCCGGCGGGTCAACCTGCGCCGGATGGGTTTCGATGCGCCGCTCGTGCCGAATGTCGCGGCACACAATATCGACTGGGAGAACATCGAGCTGCACACTCAGCGCGAGAGTCGGCGTCTGGACGAGAATCGCTATGAGCTGGTGTTTACTTTGTATGTCCACATGAAGGACGACAACGGCACCGTGCTGCAGGTCACGGTCGAGGAAGTGGGCATCTTTCGCGTCTTGGGCTACCCGGAGGAGGAAGCTCTCGCACTCCTGCGCACCAAGGGCGCCGAGCAGGTCTACCCGTACGCCCGCGAGGCCGTTCTGTCGTTGGTCGGCCGGGCGGACATCCCGAATCTCGGCCTAAAACCGCTGAGCTTCGATCTGCCCGACTAGCTACGCGAGCCGGGCGATTGCCGATGTTTTCGCAACACCCGAAGTATTCTCGATATAAACGACAACTCATTGTTTATATGCAGAATTCGTTCTGCTGACTCGCGCGTACTGTGACTGGTCGAGTACGGGACGGTAGCCGATCCGTTTGTGGCGCCCGGCGGCTCCGCATCCGGCAGCGCGCATCGCGAACCGCGTCGCACGGGCCCGGCGCAGCGCTTGGCTATAATGCCGCCCCCGGCACCGAGAGGTGGTGAATGCCGTGTGCGCAGTGCGGCCCGGGACCACAGCGTCCCAGGAGCCGGCGCCATCTTCTGCGGATACTTCGGGCCGGGCGGCGGGCATTCGTGCCCTGGTTGAGTTAACTCGAAAAACGAAGAGGAACAGGTCTTGGCCGACTTACAGATTTCACTCGAAACGGGATCGGGCCTGGAGCGGCGTCTGCGGGTGGCGATCCCTGCCAGCCGGGTCGAGCAGGAAGTCGAAACGCGCCTGAAGTCCACCAGCGCGACCGCGCGCCTGAAGGGTTTCCGGCCCGGCAAGGTGCCGTCTCACGTAATCGAGCAGCGCTTCGGTCCGCAGATCCGCCAGGAGGTGGTGCACGACCTCATCCAGTCCACCTGCGCGGAGGCCGTGCAGAAGGAGCGGCTGCGCCCGGTCGGCACGCCGCGTATCGAGATGGGTTCCTCGCAACCCGGCCAAGACGTGAGCTATACGGCGACGTTCGAGGTGTTTCCCGAATTCCGGGTGGCAGGCGTCGATGCGCTCCGCATCGAGCGGCCGGAGACGAGCGTCACGGAAACCGACATAGACCAGACGATCGAGCGGCTGCGCGCCCATCGCGCCGACTGGCTGACCGTCAATCGTCCCGCGGCGCAGGGTGATCGCGTACTCATCGATTTTACCGGTACGCGTTATGGCCAGGCCGTCAACGGCGGCACGGGCGTGCGGGTGCCGGTGGTGATCGGCGAGGGCCGCATGGCAGCGGGTTTCGAGCCCAACCTGGTCGGCATGGCAGCGGGTACGACGAAGACATTCACGGTAACCTATCCCGCGGATTACGCGGACTCGAGCCTGCGTGCCGCCGACGTGCGATTCGAGGTGCGGCTCCACGAGGTCGCCGAGCGCAAGCTGCCGGCGGTCAACGCGGAGTTCATCCGCGGCTTCGAGGTCGAGAGTGGCGACATGGCGGAGTTCCGCCGGCTGGTTCGTGAGAATCTCGAGCGCGAGGTGGCGGCGAAGGTGCACGCCGAGCTGCGCCGCCAGGTCATCGACGGCCTGCTCAGCGCGAACCCGGTGGAGGTCCCAGCGGCGCTGGTCGGCCGCGAGGCCGACGGCCTGCGGGCCGAGGCCATGAAGAACATGGGCGTCACGGACCCGAACGAGGCTCCCCCGCTCAGCAGCTTCGAGGACGCGGCGCGACAGCGCGCCCGGGTCGGGCTGATCCTCGGTGCGTTGATCCAGGAGCAGGGTCTGAAGGTGGATCCTGCCCGGGTTGACGAGAAACTGGGCGAGCTGTGCGAGTCTTACGACCGGCCGGAGGATGTGCGCAACATGTATCTGCAGAGCCCCGAGCTGATGGCCGAGATCGAGAACCGCGTGCTCGAAGAGCAGGTCATGGCGTGGCTGATCGGCAAGGCAAAGGTGCAGGCCAGGACCACGAGCTTCGCCGAGCTGATGGGCGTCTGATCCACGGCACGATCATGGCGGACGAGGTGACCGAAGGCACTGGCTCGAAGAAGCGAGCCGGTTGCAAACTGCAGCTGCTGTTCCTGAAGGATCTCTCCTTCGAGGCACCCAAGGTCCCGGGCGTGCTGTTCGGCCATGAACAACCACAACTGCAATATACGATCGAGACCACCCATACGTTGCGTGGCAAGGACACTTTCGAGGTAGTGCTCGAGTTGACCGTCCGCGCGGTTGGCGGGGACAAGACCCTGTTCCTCATCGAGGTCAAACAGGGTGGGATCTTCGAGATGTCCGGTCTGACCTCGGACGAAATGATGGTGATGCTCAAGACGAAGGCGCCCGAGGCGCTTTTTCCCTACGTCCGCGAACTCATCGCGTCGCTGGTCAGCCGGGGCGGGTTTCCTCGGCTGCAGCTGGCGGCGCTCGACTTTGAGAGGCTATTCGCTGATCAGCACGCGAAACGCAAGCGCGTCGGCGAATCCGGCGAATAGCCCCTCGCGGCCGGGCCGCATTCTACCCGGTCAACGCCTCGCCACCGCCTCGCACAACGACACCAGCCCGGCTAGCGATCCCTGACGCGCGCGCAGGGCCGCCGCGCATTGCGTAGCGCGTGCCGGCAACGCACTGTCGGTGAAGAACCGCTCCACCACCGCGGCGACAAGTTCCCGTCGTTCGGCTTCCCGCTCCGGTTCGCGAGGTATGCGGAGCTGGCCGTGGCCGGCCCCAAGCCGCTGCACCGCCTGGGCGGTGGCGCTCTGCTCGAGGTGCAGGGGCAGGATGAGTTGCGGTACGCCGGCGAAGAGCGCCTCGGCCGCGAGGTTGAGCCCGCCGAAGTGCACCACCGCGCTGAACTCGTGCAGGCGCGCGGCGAGGTCGACGGGCGCGCGGTGCAGCCTGACATGAGGCCAGGGGTTGTGCACGTCGGGCGGTGCATCGGCGACGAATAGCTCGATCTGGCGGCAGCGCGGTCCGAGCGCGTCCATGAGCGTGGGCAAGAGGGGAAACGGCTTCGCATAGACGAAGACCTTGTCACCGAGCGGCAGGCCGGTGCGATTGGCTGGTTCGTTGCCACCCGTGGCGGGGACGATCAGCGGTCCGGCAGCCGGGGTGTCGCGCAGCGGTCCATAAGGGTCGAGTTCGGGCAGGTTGCAGACCCAGGTGGCCACGGCGAAGAGATCGCTGAACCAGCGCAGCCCCGGCCCGCCGTGATCCCGGTCGACGCTGTCATAAGCAGCGCGCAACGCATCCTCGCGTGCCGCGCTCGCTGCTGACGGCTGGCGCTGGACGTCGAGAACTGGCGGCAACGCACGCCCCGGCGGCGGCAGGCTGTAGGCGCTGCCGAAGGCGACCGCGGGGCAGCGCGACCGCGCGGCGAGCAGCAGGGTGGGCGCGGTTTCCGCCAGCACCGCGTCGGCGTTGCAGAGCTCGATCAGGTCTGACCAGGCCCGGGCCCGCAGCTGCACTTCGGCCTCCCGGCACACAACGGCCGATGTCAGGTCGTCGCCGAGGGTCTCGGAGGCCGGCCACTGCAGCCGCGGGTCCGGTGGCGGCCAGGCGGGCGCCTGAAACACGCGTCCCTGCAGCAACTCGCTATGCTGTCCGGACAGGGCGCCGGGGTCCTTGAGCGCGACGGCGACCTCGTGACCGCGCTCGCGAAGCGCCGCGACCACGGGGCTGATCAGAGCGACGTGACCGCGCTCGCCGCCGAGCTCCCAGCCCACCAGGAACCTCACCCGCGATGCTCCCGATCAGGACGGCCGATGGGCCGACGCCGCACGGCCGGCACGCTGTAACCGTGCTTGATGAGCGGTTTCAGCATCCGCGCTGCACCCGGGACGGGGCGACCCTGCGCAACAATTCTGCGGGCCCATCGATTCGACGGAGAATGCCCCGGGCGGTGAGCAGTTCCACGTCGTCGTCGCGGTGACGCATCACCCGCTCGCGATAGAACTCCTGGGCTCTCGCCTCATCGCCGAGCGCGACGATGTCGCGCGCCTCGCGGTGGAAGGGGATGACGTCGCCGGCGCCAAACCACTTGTCGCCGAAACTACCGAGCGTGCGGTACTTGGTCAGGAACTTCGTGAAGCCGCAGTTCGGGTAGTGCAGGATGAGCTGGGAGTCGCCGATCACCTCGTGGCCCCGTTCGATGGTTCCGTCCGCCCGTTCCCGGGCGAACTCGTGGACCGTCAGGGGCAGGAGCCGCGCGTCGAGCCTGGCGGCCGCCTTGCCGTTGTTGTACAGGTGGAAATTGCAGTGCGGATCGGCAAAGCGGGTGTTTTTCATCAGCGCCACCTGTTCGCCGTCGAAGCGCCGTTGACTGCCGCGGTGCAGGTTCACCTTGAACAGCGTGACTTCGCGGAAGTAGTCGCCGATCTCGAGCGCCTCGGGGAGGGCCTCGAAATTGAGATAAACGGCGTTGTCCGTGCCGCGGAAATCGAGTGCGGCGAAGTGCTCCGGCGCGCTGCAGCCTGCCGACCAGAACAGCTCGTCGCTGTCGATGTGCAGGATCCAGTCGTAACCGGCCCCGGCCGCCATCGCGACGGCGAGCTCGCAGTTGAGAATCTGCCGCGCCATCACCTCCGCTTCGACGTGCTCGCGGTACTTCGGGTAGGTGCGAAGGCCGGTCCAGCGCGCCCGCAAAGGCTCGTCGCAGCGGATGGCCGTCACCTGCGGGCGGCCTGCGAGCGACCCGGCGCACGGATCCAGCGGGTCGTCGAAGAACAGGTAGATGTGGGCGAAGCCGATCGCGAGGTGATAGGTGATGAAGCTGTCGAGCACGTCGGCAGCATCGCGCACCGTGGCGACTATGACCGGGCGGGGCAGCATAAGGCGGGGACAGTGTACTCAAATGGGAGCAACTCGGTCGGCGCCGCGATCCATACCCGCAATTGAGTACACTGTCCCCGGATTTCGGGCGGGGTTGGCCGCATGCTCGTCAGGCGAATACCGGGGACGTTCATCGAGGCGACCGTGTCGGGTCGGCGTGTGCGTTTCTTCGTGCACAATCCGACCGACGTCATCCAGCGGCATCATCTCGAGGGCGAGTTCTACGAGCCCGAGGAACTCGCGATCATGGCGCGGTACCTGAACCCGACGACGCGCTATCTCGATATCGGAGCGAACGTCGGCAACCACGTCATTTACGTTGCCAAGGTCCTGGGGCTGACACAGATCGCCGTGGTCGAGCCCAATGGGCCGGCCATTGCCATTTTGCACGCCAACCTGGCGCTGAACGGCCTGGAGGGCGTCGTCGACACGTCCCTGTTGGGATATGGTCTTTCGGACCGCTCCGGTCGCGGCGATATGGTCCGGCACAAGGACAACCTCGGCGGCGCGCGATTCGTCGAGGGCGCGGACGGTCCGTTCGAGCTGCGGCGGGGCGACGAGTTGCTCGGGGAGCGCAGCTTCGACTTCGTCAAGATCGATACCGAGGGCATGGAGATCAGGTGCCTGGAGGGGCTCGAGGGGCTGTTCAGCCGATGCCGGCCGGTGCTGTTCGTCGAAGTGTCCGACGAGAATGCCGGGGCATTTGCCGAGTGGTGCGCGGTGCATCGTTACGCCGTGCGCGAGCGCTTCCGCCGCTACACGGCGAACGAGAACTACCTCGTCGCGCCGGCGTAGCCGGCCTCTGTGCGACGGATTCCGGAAGGGGAGGTCCAGGCGTAAATGGCGGGCATCGACATCTTCGAGAGTTCGCTGCAGGAGCAGGTCTGGCGGCGGCAGTTCTTCTACAACGCCTTCAAGGCGCTCGCCTTCAATGGCATCGACGGCGACTACGCCGAGTTCGGCTGCTGGGGAGGGCTGACCTTCTCCCTGGCGCATCACGAATCCCGCCGCCACCGGCACAAGGCGCGACTCTGGGCGTTCGACTCGTTCCAGGGGTTGCCACCGTCCGGCGACGAGCGGGACGCACACCCGATCTGGGTCGAGGGCACGTTGAGCACGTCCGTCGATGAGTTTCGCGGGCTGTGCGCGAAGAATGGCATTCCGCCCGCTGACTACCACGTCGTGCCCGGCTTTTACCACGATACGCTCGATCAAGGCGCGGACGACGCCGAGTCTCGCAATATTGCTCTGGCGTACGTCGATTGCGACCTGTACTCGAGCACGCGCTCGGTGCTTCGTTTTCTCATGCCGCGACTCAAGCACGGCATGGTCATCGCCTTCGACGACGTCGAAGACCAAACGCTCATCCGGCCTTGACGATCACCAGACGGCGCGCGAGCGCGAATACCCCGGGCAGCACGGACACCAGCAGCCGGTCCAGCCCGTGCGCCGCGCGCAGGGCCCACCCGGGCAGCTCCACGGTGAACACCCGGCCGCCGACGCCTCCCGACAACAGGAACACGAAGAACTCCGTGTACTCGTCGCGGGTGATGGTGAGGCTCGGAAACGCGGCGGCGAACCGCACCCGGTCGCCGAAGAGCAGGTTCGCCACGGCGTTGTTGCCGGCGAGGGGGTCCAGGCCGTCCGTGGCGTTGGCCGCCTCGTCGAAGAGGTCAACCGCGTAGGACCAGCCCTCGTGCCGCATCGCCCACATGAGCAGCCGGTGGCAGAGCGACGTCGTCGTCTCGTTGACCAGCAGCACTCCGCCGGGTTTCAGGGCCCTCTCGATTGCCGTGATCAGCGCGACCGGGCTCGGCACGTGATGAATCATGTGGCTGCAGATGACCGCGTCGAGCGAGCCGGGGGGGTAGGGCAGGTCCATCGCATCCACGCGGCGGTCGATCCATGGATTGTCGAGTACGTCGGTGAGTTCCAGGCGCTCGACTTCGATGAAGTCCCGCGACAGGCCGGGCCCGGCGCCGAGCTCGACGACGCGCTGCCTGCCCTCGAGATACGGGTTCATCCACGCGTAGCGGTGGCGGATCAGAAACCGCAGATTGGAGTGAGCCCTGCCATAGAAGCGCTCGCGGGTCGCCGCATAATCGCCATGCCCGGCGAGCCGGTCGGAGCCGGCGATGGGGATGTAGGAGTTCCTCCAGAAGCTCACGGGCAGTGGTCGCCGGCTGCGCGCGCGTCTTCGCGCAGGAGCCAGGCAAGCCTCAGGCCGTCGCGCACCGCGAAGTTCGTCCCGCGGTCATACGGAAAGATCTGCGAGAAGTTGGCGAGGTAGACGCCGGGCAGCGGCGTGCGGAAGGCGGGGATCCTGTGCTCGTAGGCGCAGTCCACGACGTGCTGGGCGTTGCGGAAGCGGAATACGTGCCGCTGTTGTATTCGCGTGGCATCGAAGTCCGGGAACATCCGCGCGAGATAGGCCAGCCATTCGGTGAGCAGCGTCTCGTCGTCTTTCTGGAACCATGGGCTGTCGTGCGGCCGGTAGCAGCCGAGGTAATAGACGTGCCGGCCCTGGTAGAGGTCGGTTCCCACCAGCGCGGTGTGATTGACCAGCACCAGGAACGGCGCTCCGGGGTCGTGAACGTTGACCCAGTGATGCCGGCCCAGCGGCTGATCGCTGACGATAACCACACAGATTGCGCCGAGGTAGGTGATCGATTCGATCTGCCGCCTGTATGCGGCGAGCGCCGGGTCTGAGGGCAGCAGTCGGGCAAACGCGTCGGTCGGGCCGGTGAACAGGCAGCGGTCGAAGTCGAGCCACTGCCCCGTCGACAGCCGCAGACGCCGCGCCGGCGAGACCTCGATGTGCTCGACGGTCGCGCCGGTGCGAAGGCTCACGCCGGCGGCCAGCAGCTCCTGCTCGAGCTTGCGCACCACCGAGGCGAAACCGCCGCGAAAATAGGCAAGGCGCTCGCGACCGCCGGTGCGGGAATTGGCGCGGGTGTGTATCCGCGCCCACAACCATGCCATCGACACCTGATCCCAGTAACGGTCGAACTTGCCGCGCAGGAGTGGCGTCCAGATGACCCGCATGATTTCCGGTCCGCAGGCCTGCTCGAGCCAGTCGCAGGCACTCTGCCCAGCGAGCGCCCGCCAGTCACGCATGCGTTGTAACCGCAGCATGGTGAGGCCAAGCCGGACCCGGTCGGCCAGCGTCAGCGGTGCAAAGCGCAGCAGGTCGAGCGCCGTGGTGAAGGGGTACAGGCGGGCGCCGTCATAGATGCCGACGGAGCCGGTGCGGTAGATTACTTCGTCCGTGAGACCGAGATCGCGGGCGAGCGACAGCATCGCCGAGTCGCCGAGGAACAGGTAGTGATAGGACTTCTCGAGGAAGGTGCCGCACACGGGGAAACCGGCCGCAAGCCCCCCCCAGCGCCGCGCCTCTTTCCAGCAGCGTCACTGCGAAATCGGTGCCGTCACGTGCCAGCTTCCGCGCGGCGGCAAGCCCGGTGAACCCCCCGCCGATGATGATGACTTTTTCGCGCACGGGATCGCTCATCGTCGCTGCGGCGCTTCAGGGCGCGAGCAGCGGCGACTTCGGCGGGGCAGGGGCGTGGTCGAAGCCGGTGGAGTCGCGGATGATCCACTGCGGCCGTCCCTTCACCTCTTCGTAGATGCGCGCGAGGTATTCGCCGATGATGCCGAGGCAGATCAACTGCACGCCGCCGAGGAACAGGATCGAAATCACGATCGTGGCGAACCCGGGGGCCGGGCCCCAGCCCACGCTGTCGAACCAGTCGCGAAAGATCCGCTGCGCCAGCACGAAGAGGATGCCGAGCAGCGCGAAACCGGACACCCACCAGCCGACGACTGATGCGACGCGCAGCGGCATCGACGAGAAGGATACGACGCCGTCGAGGGCGAGCCGCAGCGACTTCCTGAACGTATAGTGCGGCGCCCCGGCCGCCCGCGCATGGCGCTGGAACGGCAGGCCGATCTGGCGGAAGCCCGACCAGGCGCGCAGGCCGCGCAGGTACTTGCCCCGCTCCGGCATCGCGTTCATGGCGTTGACGACGCGCCGGTCGAGCAGGCAGAAATCCCCGGCGTCCACCGGAATGCGGAACGAAACCAGGCGGGCGATGAGCCGATAGAAGGCCCAGGCCAGCAGGCTCTTCAGCGGCGGGTCCTCGCGGCTCGCGCGGATCGCGAATACGACCTGATAGCCCTCGCGCCATTTCTCGATCATGCGCAGGATTTCTTCGGGGGGATCCTGCAGGTCGGCGTCGATGATGACGAGCGCGTCGCCGGTGGCGTGGTACATGCCGGCGCTGACCGCGGCCTGGTGGCCGAAATTGCGCGCGAGCGAGAGGCAGCGCCAGCGCGTGTCCCGAGCGTGCTGCTCGCGCAGCAGCTGCCAGGTCCCGTCGCCGGAACCGTCGTCCACGCAGATGATCTCGTAATCCATGCCCCAGCCGGCGGCGGCTTTGCTCATGCGCTCGAAAAGCGTATGCAGGACCTGCTCTTCGTTGTAACAGGGGATCACTACCGAGAGTTTCATCAGGCCTTCACCCGAATTGAGGAGTTCGCCGGGCGCCTGGCGACGACCAGCGCGCTCAGGCCCCACGGCCAGGACAGGCCTGCCCGCAGCAGGCGATTCTCGCCGGACAAAAGTGCTGCCAGCAGGCCGTTGAGTAAGGCCGGGGGTATGCGCAGGTCGGGGTGTGTGCGCCCCAACGCCGGCACGGCCCGTTGCACGACGCGAATGATCGCGGCCGGCAGGAACAGCAGGAAGTTCCAGTAGCTCGCCCGCCGGGTCTCGAAGCCGCACTCCTCGAGGCAGCCGCGCAGTTCGCCCAGCCGGTAGCGCTTGCGGTGATGGTTGGCCTCATCGTGCGGACTCCACAGCGCCATGAATGCAGGCACCATGGCGATCAGCAGACCCTGCGGCCGCAGCAGGCGAAACCAGGCGCGAACGGCTGCGCGCTCGTCGTCTACGTGTTCGAGTACGTCCGAGGCCAGGATGAGGTCGAAACTCTGGTCCGGAAAGTCGGGATGCCCGGCGTCCATCTCGTGAACGTTTTGCAGCCCGCCCCGGCGGCAGCGCGCAATTGCTTCCGGACTGAGATCGATGCCGATCACGTGGGCATAGCCGTCACGCTGCAGGCGGTGAATCGTCGCGCCTCCGGCGCAGCCGACGTCGAGGATGCGACTGGCGGGGCCCGCGCCCGCGTCACGCACCAGTGCGCTCAGCAGATCGCGCCGGGCGACAAACCACCAGTGATCGGTTTCGACACGGTGATACTGGCTTTCGAAGTCGGCGCGCATACGGCCGCAGATTCTTGACGATAACGCTTCGGGCCGCAAACGCTGCGGCGGTTTGCATCACCGTATTGCGACGACGTCGGCATTCGATAGTGCACGGAACACCGCGGCCGGCATCGTGGGCAATCCGGCCCTTGTGTATCATCCCACCGGCACCCGGTTGGCCCCGGGCTCCTTTCGGCCAGGTTGCCAGGGATGTCCCATGACCAGAGATGAATTGCGAACGCGCCGGCTCCCGCCGGGAAATCCCGCGTGACGGCCGCGCAGGCGGCGCGTTTCCTCACGCCGGTGACCGCCCTGATCGCGGTACTGACGCTCGCCGGCGGTGCGCTGCGGTTCCTGCACCTTGGCACGAAATCGCTGTGGTATGACGAGGCCGTCATCTACCACGTCGTGCAGGGCGGCTGGCGCGACATCCTGACCCAGAACGCGCTGGAGAACAGCGCCCCGCCGCTCTACGCGTTACTGCTCGGGCTGTTGACCGGACCCGATGCGTCGGAGGCCTGGCTGCGCAGCCTGAGCGCACTCGCCGGCACCGCCGCGATCCCACTGGTGTATCTGCTCTCACGCGAGTTCCTGATGGCGCGGGTGGCATGGGTCGCGCCGCTGCTGCTTGCGGCGTCTCCCACACAACTGGTCTATTCGCAGCAGCTGCGGGAGTATTCCCTGACGACCGCGGTCGCGGCGTTCATGCTGCTCGCATTCGCGCGCTTCGTCCGGGAGCCGGACGGCAGGCGGGCACTCCTCGTTGCGATCGCATCCGTGCTCGGATTGCT